>JASEGN010000100.1 GCA_030018055.1 Candidatus Aenigmatarchaeota archaeon
CGAACAAGAGTTGTATCGCCGCAGGGTCTTCCAGTAACAGAACCACCTTCTCCCACTGAGATGAAAGTTGTAGGTGTTATAAGTTTTATACTTGCCATAGTTTTTTTACACATGTTTGGAGTTAATGTAATCCGTCAACTTGCTTTTTGGGTTAGTTTAACGTTTTTTATAATTGCGATACTTGTTATAAGAGGTATAGGGGGAGCAACTGGCGCTCTACTTGTCCTGTTCCTAATAATAGTAATAATAGTTTTTGTGGGGTTATGGGTATATATCGCAGGTTTATTGAGTCCCCATATACAAAGATGGGAAGTCATGTGTTTAAGGTGAGTAATTGCTCTATATTCCTCTGGAATTGGAAGATTTCCTCTTTGACTTCTTTTTCCCGTTTATCTTGATTTTTGCGATTTTTTTCACCTTACTTCAATTGACAAGAATATTTGGAGATCCTATGAGCGCAACCACAAGGAAAGTGAATGTTACTATTGCTCTAATAACTTCAATAATGGCAGTTATTTTGAATCCACTTGGAATTTCTTTTAGGCTCTTTCTATCTACACTTTTCCAAGGAGCTGCGGTCATTGTTATATGTTTGGTTTTTTTGGTATTTTTTACAGCAATGATAAGTCTAGTTAGGGGTGAAGTTGGAAGAGGTTGGTTCTCTATAATGTTTGGTATAGGTATTTTACTCTTGTTCCTTTCTACAACAACAGGTATTCAGGTTGTACAAGCAATTTTTCCTTATACTATAATGATCTTTCTGCTACTGCTAATTTTTGCTGTTATAGGTTGGTTATTAGGAAGGTAACGTGGTTGAGTTAATTTTAACGGAAATTTTTCCATTTTTTCTAGTATTTGCAGCTATTTTTTTCTTTCTTAGGATTTTTAAGATTGGAATTAAAATCTCGCTTATCCTTGCGGCAGTACTGACGTTTGCCATTCCAATTGCTCTCCCAGATTTATTCGATAAGTTATTTAAGTTGCTTCTGGGTATTGGTGTAGCTGAAATAGGTATTCTTGCCATATCCTTGCTTTTCATCGGTTTAATAATTGGAATGAAAAGAAAAAAAGTCAGAAAATTGAGCGATATTGAAATCTTGGGTAAACTTGAGTTCAAGAAGGCTGATTTAACCGGAAAGCTAAGCCTAGCTCAAGCCAAAAAGGATAAAAGAGCTGAAAAGGCAATTAGGAAAGAAATTGGAAATGTTGAAAATGAAATTAGGAAATTGAAAGAAAAACTCGGCAGACGTATTTAAACTCTCGCTACAAAATTTAAATTATGGTATCTCCAATTGAAGAAGCAATTGGAAGAATGATTGAAGTTGGATTTTTTGATGTGTTAGCATTTGTACTTTTTCTAGCAATTTTTTATGCTATATTTAGAAAATCAGGAATTCTGGGTGCATCTCCAATTATAAATGGTGCTATTGCGCTCGTGCTTTCCTTCTTCATATTTCTTTATCCATTCCTAACTGGATTTAGCTTGATTAAAAATCTGGCAATTTTTTTCACGCAAGCTTCTGTGTGGATTCTAATGTTTTTGATTATATTTTTACTGGCCTCATTTTTCTACCCAAACCTTCCACAAATATTAACAAGTGTTTTTAAAGGACCAGCAGCTCTGTATGTGATAATTGGTATTGGAATTGTTTTAATAATAACAAGTGGTCTTATATCGGTTATGTGGAAAGGAGTAGTTGCTGAACCAAGAGATATTATAATATTAACTGTAGGAATAATTATATTTATTGTCTTAATAATGATCGCTTCCAGGGTAGTAGCAGGGTGAGTGACCTCCTCCCCCACCTGTCGGAAGGGGCTTCCAAAGTTTCGTTCACTATGACCCGTTTGTCGCCAAAGCGGTGTTTCAATGGAATTTAGGTTGCACAGTCTCGATTCGAGATGCTTTTTGTATGCTTTTCTCCACCGGAGCCGAGCAGAGCATCCCTTATCTCATGTACGCTTTCGGGCTGGGTCACTCTTGACTCGTCTTTTCGAGTCCAGCCCCGTTCGAGGGCATGTAGCCCAAGAACCTATTCCAGACCAACGCTGGTATTTAAGATATGGAATTGAAAGTATATATATTTATCGGCTGTATCCCCAGCTTTCGCAGGGGGTCTTAGCCGATAGGTAAGGTAAGATAAATGGTTAGCCCATTTGAAGCTGTGGTTCAAAGGCTTTGGGACCTTGGTTTTTTTACATACATCTTACCTTACATATTAACTGTAGCTATTTTCTATGGGTTGTTAAGGAAATCCCAAATTTTTGGAGCACCTGAAAAAAATGTAGCTGTTAATGCTTCAGTAGCACTTGTTGCATCCCTCTTCGTTTG
>JASEGN010000101.1 GCA_030018055.1 Candidatus Aenigmatarchaeota archaeon
AGAGCAATTGAACCATAGAAGGAATTGAATTCATGATGAAAAACAGAGGAATTGAAGACATCCGTAGCTTAACCAATGGTCCTGGGAGGTTAACGAAAGCTTTGAAAATAACCCAGAAATTAAATACAACCTATGTGACAAATCCAAACAATAAACTGATAATTTGCAAAGGAAAAGAAAAAAATTTCAAAATTTGTTCCTCTCATAGGATTGGTGTAACAAGAGATTTGCGAAGAAAGCTAAGGTTTTTTGTTAAAGGAAATAAATTTGTTTCAAGGTAAGTGCATGGAAATTTACTGTGGAACAAGTGGTTGGCAATATGATTGGAACCCTAATGGTTTTGATTGGTTTGTTAAAAATTCTGGGTTAAACTCAATCTAGTTAAGTGCAAATTTGTGTAGGAACATATGGTTTGAGATTATGAAAATACTCGTTTTCTTCTAGGTATGCCTATTGAAGATGATTGTTGAATCAATAGGCGGAGTTGAAATGACTTATCCTCATCTAAAACCAGAATTAAAAATCAAATGAGATCAATTATTGTTAAAGAGTATGGTGGTATCGACATTTACCAGACAAAATATCTGATTTACTTAAATACAAGGGATAAAGGCACTCTGAAATTAAATTTAATAAAAAACACTAGTTCATTAAATTTTGCTAATCTGATCCCATTTCTTATCTTTAATTTCTAGAATTAATTTCATTCTTTTAATTTTGTCTTCATGTTTACTTAATGGAAGTAATATTTCAGCTAGTCTTACTACATGAGCTTTTTTCTCGATGTTCAATGCATATAAATCTTTCTTATAAACTCCTAAGTTAGTTTTTGTGCCTTTCTTTTTCTCTAGATACAAATGAACAACAAATCCTAATTCAATAAGTTTTTCTTTTAATTGTTCTAGAATTTCCTTATCTTCTGTAGCTAAATAAAATATGAAATTTACAGCATTTTTATGTGATTTAATTATTTTCCAACTAGCTTCGCTATCTGCATAACCGGCCAAAAATGAGTAAAAATTTCCATTATTACTAATAATCCATTCTGGGATTTTAACAGGTTTTTCTATTAGGAAATTGAATGTACTATCTAGATGAGCATATGCTGTTATTTCTTTTTTACCTCTAAGAGTAACTGGGTAGGAAATTACCTTAACGTATCTTTCAAATACATCCTTAAACAGTGCTATCTGAGAGTCCTTTGAAGAACATACTCTAACTCGAACTATTCTATGTTCTTTTTTAGCCTCCAAATCACCCATCCGCAAACCCATCAGATAAGCTTTCTCTTTTAAATTCTTGGAAAATGACTTTTTAGGATATCGCGTGTTTGATTTAGAAACTGCATCATAACGATCACGAGGTGGTATTCCATATTTATGAAGCCTAATCAGAATATTAGAAGTAGATTTAATCCCAAATTTTTTTCCTATTTCTGCAGCTGACAAGCCATCATTAAGATAAAGATTTTTTAGTTCTTCTTTCGTTATTCTCAATTTTCCTATCTTGACGTTGGATGGTTCCCTTCTAGGAATCTTATGTTTTATAAGCCAGTACCAAATAGTTCTGGGATTAACATCAAAAAGGTTTGCGATTTCGCTAATAGAAAGTTTTTTATCCAAGTAAAGTTCTTTCAGTCTGCTCGAATTTTTGTAGCTCATTTTTTATCACTTTTTATTGTCTATATAATAATATAATATTACTACTATATAAAGCTTCGGAAGTTCATTTCCATATTTTTTTGTCAGGAAAGGAAAATAAACCTTCTTTTAGTTTAGAAGGCAAAATACAACTCCTTTTGTCGATAATTCGATTTTAAGTTAGATTTATCAGTAAAAACGCATCTATTTAAATTATGGAAATATACGTAGGTTGCTCAGGTTTTAGCTACTCTTGGAATCCCAACGGTCTTGAATGGTATGTCGCTAATTCAGGTCTTAATAGTTTAGAATTGAATAGTTCGTTCTATCACTTCCCTTATCCTAATCATATAAAATCATGGGCAACTAAGGGTAGGACCTTAAAATGGAGTATTAAAGTGAATAGGCTTATTACCCATGTTTTTAAGTTTAGCGATAGAGCTTTTGCTACTTGGAAAAAGTTTGAAAACTTATTCAAGCCATTAAGTGAAAACATAGATTTTTATCTTTTTCAACTACTACCGAACACAAAATCAAACTTCGCTCCAAAATTAGAAAAATTCATTAAACAAGCCAAGCTGGAGGAAAAATTTGCCTTAGAGGTTAGAAACTTA
>JASEGN010000102.1 GCA_030018055.1 Candidatus Aenigmatarchaeota archaeon
AAAAAAGAATTTAGAATCTTTTATAGTCAAGACTACATTAGCTTCCTTTTCTATAGCATTAATCATCTTTATTGTTTCTCGTTCAACTGCTTCCTTTTTACTAACAATCCTAATTAAACTTTTATGACTCTTGCCAGTAGTTTTAGGGAACTTCATATTTTTTTCTTACTTTCAAGTATTTAAATATAACAATAAAAAACAATAATTTTATAGTGTTAACTTGAAATCAAAACACTGCTACGTTGTTTTCATAGATTTACCTGAAGCTTTGCCTTTTGAAATTAAGAAAGTGCTAACAAAACCAGAAAAAATTAAAGAAGTTGATGAAGAAACAACCAAAGCTGAAAGAGAGCTCTTCAACTTTGTTTCCAAACTGGAGAAAAATTTTAAGGAAGAGCTTAGCTTTATAGGTGAAGCTATAGTAGCTGAAAAATTCTACAAGAGGTTTCTATTTCCTAACTCTGGATTCATGGAGATAATGTACCAAGCTCCAGTGGCAATAATAGCCCATTTTCTAGATATAAAAAGGGCAAGAAGCTTTGCAAGTGCTCTGAAAAGAACTTTAGAACAAACTATAACTGACGAAAAAATCCTAACAATTCTAAAAAATATGGTTGAAGTTAACATGGAGAAGGAAGAGGCATTAACTTATGAGAAATTGTCTAAGATGAGGGAGATAAGAGGCCTAGCTGAGGTTTGAAGATGATCTCGGTTTTTCTTTCAAAGCTACTGACAAGTAGACAAGCATCCTTTACTGAGGAAAACATAAACATTTTCGATCTACTATTCGTAATGCAACCGGTTGAAAGTTTAGTAGAACTTCAAAGAGAAATAGAAAAATCTAAGAAGAGAAGTAAGGTAATTATAAATTTTGGAAGAAAAATTTCTGAGTTAATACTTAAGCATTTTAAAACAAGATTTGGAATGGAGAAGGAAGAATTGAAAAGTATTTGGTTAAATATGTTCAGTTTAAGTGGATTTGGTAAGTTAGAAGTTGTGAAGATTAGTAGTAATTCAGCAACATTTCGAATCGATTCAAGCACCATAGCAAAAATTTATTTAAGAAGATATGGAAAACAAAAAAAGTCTGTTTGCTCCATCATCTCTGGGATGCTTGAGAGTTATGTAGAAGAAATCACAGGTAAGCTAGCTAAATGTAGAGAGTTGAATTGCTTGGCGAAAGGAGAAAAATATTGTATCTTTGAAGTATCATTTTAATCTTTTTTAATAACAATCCCTTGCTTGGTTATCTCAAATGGAAAGATTTCAGTAGCATGTTGGGTTCCTCGCATCTTCCTTATCGAAATACTCCTTGGCACTCCACCAGCAGCATATTCCAAGTACCTTAAAACAATTATCCCATCGCAAAGAAACTCACTCACAGTATCTCTGCTTAACCATTCGCCCCTTTCAGGAAGCTCCGACGTAAGTAAAGTTGTACATTTCCAGCTTCTAGCCATGTTTATGATATCGAAAATAACTTTTTTCTTCAGCATAACTTCTGTAAGTTGAACTGGCAGAGACTTGATTCTTTCCTTTAAAATACCCTTAAATTCAACCTCCCAAGGGGTGATAAATTCCCAAAGTGTTGTGAGAGAATCTATAACAAGTCTTCGAGGCTTTAGCTCCTGGATAAGTTTTGGTATTCTGGTGAAAAATTCTTCCATTGATCGCAAAGAAACTATCTTAACCAAATTCTTTCTTTCCAACTTTTCGAAATCTAGACCTATTCCTTTTGCATGTAGCTTTAATCTTTCGACATCTTCGTCAGTAGATACAAAAATTCCTCTTTCTGAATAATTTTTAGCCCCCCTGTAGATGAATTCCAGAGAAAATAGGGTCTTTCCAGCACCAGTTTGGCCTGTTACGAGTATTGAATAACCTCTTGGTATACCGCCGTTAAGGAGTTCATCCAGGCCTCTTATACCACTCTTTATCCTTTCCATAAATTAAATTCATTGTAACTATTATAAAACGAAATAAAGATTAACCCTTCCTAACAACTATTCCATTCTTGGTTATTTTAAATGGGAAAATTTCTGTAGCATGATTTGTTCTCCTCATCTTCCTTATAGTTAGGCTCCTGGGTATTCCACCAGCGGTGTACTCAAGATAGTATAAAATAATTATCCCATCTGCGATAAACTCCTCAAATCCAAACC
>JASEGN010000103.1 GCA_030018055.1 Candidatus Aenigmatarchaeota archaeon
ACAGGAGTTAAAAAACATAGGTTTGCTACCTTAGTTTTTTACGTGAACTACCCCACGCTATCGCAAGGAGCTTCCTGCTTCGCAGAGTGAGGTTGCACTCTCCACAGGCTTTAGTTCGGGCTGTCCCATCCCTACGGCTTACGCCAACTAATGCCCTTTCGGTTTTACGCCATACAGGGTCTGTTATATGGCAACCCTTCGGCAGAGCCATTTCACTATTTTTGGTCTGCCTATCATCAGCATTTCAGCTTGATGAAGAACCTACCTAGTAATAACATAAGAAAGAAAGTATATAAATGTATGGCTTTCATCCTCCAGTTTTCACAAGGGGATTTCCCACCGACAGAGTTAAATTATTTTTTATATTTTTTATAAAGTTTTTTCCATTCTTCCTCTACGGCTTCTTCAGGCTTAATTTCCTTCTCTGGTTTAACCTTTTCTGGTGGTTTAACTCTTAGCTTTGGTTTGAATGCCTTTAACTTGGTTTTTATTATTTCCAATCTTTTCTTTGGAGCTACTTCTTTTTCTTTCACAAAAATTTTCTCCTCGGGTTTATAACCTGGTTTGACTGGCCAGAAGAGATAAGCCAAAATTATTGCTACAACAATTCCAATTACTATAGGGATTATCAAATTCCATGGAATAGCTGGAGGAGGTACAACTTTAACTTCTTTTGCTTTTTCAAGCTCACCCCTAGTTTCTCCTATTAGAAGCCTTATAGCGTTAAAGATATTATAAGCTGAGGTATAATCACCTTTGGCGATATAGGTCTCTGCTTCCTCAATTTTGCTCTTTAGTTGAGTTAGCTTTTCTTCGGCTAAAGTAACATTGAATCCTTTTGTCTTAGTTTGATTTATCTCCTCTTCCAGCTGAGTATAGTTGAGTTTAAATTCGGCTAAAGTAGTATTTATCTCTACCTTCTTAGCTTCACTTGGTAAAATTCTTAAAATAAAATCTTTTGTTATGGTCTTATCAGGACTTGCGGCCATGTACTTCCCAGAATAATCTTTTAACTCAACATCTCCTATGATGAAAGTGGCATTGAATGTTGCTATTTGATTTGGTGTTAATGTTTCGAAAGTATCATTGAGGCTATACCATGTAGTATTTATATTTTCTATTGAAAAAGTAACATCTAGAGTTTTGTTTCCAGTGTTTTTGACTTCTACTATGGTCGAGTTTGTTGAATTTTGTTGAACTATTATCAACGTCTCCGCCCTGATAAATTCTAGGTTTGCAACATAGGTTGGAGGAGGTGGAGGTGTTACTACCACCTCTTCTGGTTTGGTAACAACTGTATCAAAATTTAAGCTTCTATACCATGCACCTGCAATACCAGCTATAGTTGAAGTTGTCGTACCATTTGTTTGACCAGCTGTTATTTTCCAGGCTGCCCAACAACCTACTGGATTATAGGACGATAGGTTAAATGTCCATTCATTATTACTAAATGAAGAAGAGTCACAATTAGAATTAGCTAAAGCTGTAGTACTACTCAATTTATCACCCGGAGTTAACTTAATTTTTGCTGCGGAAGCATTCACAGGTCCGTAGTTCTTTATACTTACATTTACTGTACCACTAGTACCATTTGCTAGAGTAGAAGGTGGAGAACCAATAAATTCCATCAAAAGTCCACTATCCCTAATTATAAGTGGATGCCATGAAGCTGTTTGAGTTAGTAATTTAACGCCTGTGTGATAGTTTGTGGTTAAATAAACTTTGTATTGCCCACCAGCCTTATTTCCTGGAATTGTTATATTTATTTTATACAATGACCCATTCCATACTTCTGTTGGACTACTACCATTCAATATTTTCAGTGGATCAATTTTATAGAAAGTTACATTCCCTTCTTCTAGATAAATGTTAGTAAAATTATCTAAAATTAAGTTTGTGATTTCTGTATTATTTGCAAAGAAAATTTTTGTTAGCAAAGTAATATTTTCATCTGTTGTGGGATTCTCCTTTACATTATTTCCATCAGCAGTTAAAGCTTCCAGATAATCTATCTTAAGCTTATCGGTCAATTCTACCTCTAGACTAAGGTTAAAGTAAGGGTAAGGATGCGAGTCTGTATCATTTAAATAAATCCAACCTTTATAGACTCCAACAATATTCTTAGTTTTTGTCG
>JASEGN010000104.1 GCA_030018055.1 Candidatus Aenigmatarchaeota archaeon
CCCACTTTTTCCAGAGAAAAAAACAAGGATTAGAGAATATCTTGAATCTCTGTATCACACAAAAAGTAGTGAGATGGCAATGGAACTTATGGATAGGACTTATAGCATCATGAAAAGATATTCTGCAGAACTTCCGAAAGACTAAAGCGACTCTCCTACCCTTCCTTTATAATATTCAATTGCTGCGCTCAAAAGTTTTTCTAGCTCCTCTCTCATCCGCTTTAGGTCTTCTGTTGCTCCTGTCACATCTCTTATTCCTCTATCTGGTGATAGCCCTTTTCCATCAAGAAATCTATATAATCTTAATAAATCTGAACCATAATTTTCTTCATCCCCACTTGCTCGTAGGTCCTCGCCATACATCTTAATCTTAGGAAGGACGTCTTTTACTTTTGCGTCCGTAGCAACAAGATACCCTAGCTCTGTGACTCGGAATAACGGTTTCCATTCTGGTTGGGGTATTGCTTCAAATTTTCCCGATAGTTGTTTCTTAAGCGATTCTATTTCATCGGCTTTTTCCTTTAATTCATTTTCATATTTTTTCCTAAGTGATTCTATTTCATCGGCTTTTTTCGTCAATTCGCTTTTATATTCTTTCTCAAGTGAATCTATTTCATCGGCTTTTTTCTTCAGTTCATTTTCGTATTTTTCCTTTTGATCTTGAAGTTTCTGTTCAAAATTAGCTTTTAAATCCGCAGCATGTTTTTGTAAATCTTCGACTCTTTTTTGAAATTCGTTAATTTCTTCTGATTTTTCCATTTGATAAAGAAGTTTCTCCGCTGCTGCAATTATTGGTAGCAGATATGAACGAATTTCATCCGTCTTTCTCTCTCTTTCTTTGCGCTTACGAAAGCCCCTTATGTTCTCGAACTCCTCTATAGCTCTGTAAGCTTTTTGGATATTTTGATGTTCGACACCAAAGTATTCAAGAACACCAAGTGAACCTTTCAGCTCAGCAACAGTTTCTGTACGTGTCTCTATTGGATAAGCAGAATCTCCGGTATATAGCGTAATACCGGGCCTGCTATATTTATTTAATTTTGAAATGGCTTCACGTAAAGGCTTTTCCATTTAACTCAATTTAAATAACGACGGAGAAGTTATTTAAAGCTTTCATCGACTTTCGCGGACACCGGCGCAAAAAATGGATGCGTTAGGTATAGATAAGTCAGAAGTTGAGAATACTATTCACTAAAAAATTCCACTGCACTCATATTACTGCTCATTTTTTGATCCAAAGTCTTTAACTTCGCCAAGAAATAGTAGCGGAAAAGATTATTAAGCTTTTATTGGCTTTCGATAGATTTAAATATTTTACTATTCATTAGTAACAATATGAAATGGAGAAAACAAAAAGGACCACCACAATTGCCTGAAGGCACAAAGTTGCCAGAAGCAGCAAAACCTGCTGTGCCAGAAATAAAAAAACCTTTAGAGCTTGAAGAGGGTGAGGGCTGTGAAAAATGTGAGGCTTATGCTAGAATACAGAAAGATCCTAAATTAAAAGAATTATATGATGGAATTCTCTGTTATGAAATCACTAAGGGAATAAGAGAAGATCCAAATTTTTTCATAAAAATTATGCAAAATCGTGGAGAGGAACTTCTTGGTAATGGTAATAATTATTTTGCATACCTAGATGACATACATCCTGACATTGGAAAGTGTTTGGACAGAACGTTGAGATATCGTGATATTGATAGAAAAAAGCCAGTAAAGACTTATAATGAAAAGGAAAAACAACCAAAGGAAGAACAACTAAAGGTTATTTATGTTGCACCAGGACTAGCAAAAATATATGGTTTAGACCTGGAGGAAGGCAAAAAGAGTGAATTTGAAGTAGAGGTCATAGCTAAAGGAGGTTATGGTTGTTACAGAGGATCCGGAATGTTAGACAAAGAGTTAACGGACGGAATAGAGCTGCCAGAGAACATTGCGAAGGCAATTTTTAATTTGAGCGAAAAGCTTCATAAATATACGTTAAGAAAGGTTCAAAAGACATAAAAATAAATTTTCTATATTCCTATCAAATCTTTTCTTTTTGCATGCAGCTCGTCTATTTTCTTTCTTAGTTCAGCCATCTTTTTAAAATCGTCTTGTGTG
>JASEGN010000105.1 GCA_030018055.1 Candidatus Aenigmatarchaeota archaeon
ATTTAATTTTTGTTAAAAAGCCGTTCAGTTTTAAATGATATACATATATCATTACATTCTTTCTAAACTTTTTATGTTCATTAACCAAAGGCAATTTCCAAGAGTAATTCTAGTTGCTTTAACCAAGGCTAACCTAAAATTTTTTAGTTCATTAGTTTCTGCTTTTAGCACAGGACAAAACTGATAGAAAGTTGCAAAGGTTGTAGCTAAATCGTAAGCATAGTTGCAGACATAATTTGGTTTAAGATCTTCGGTAGCTCTTTTAACAATTTCTGGAAACATGGCCAACGCTTTAACTAGTTTTTTCTCTTCTTTTAACAATTTCTCAACTTTAAATTTAATCGCCCTCTTCTCAGCCTTTCTCAAAATACTAGCACATCTTGTATAGGCGTATTGTAAGTAAGGTCCTGTATCTCCTTCTAAGGCTAGAATTTCATCCCAGCTAAAAGAAACTTTTTTATTTGGATCAATCTTTAGAATCGCATAAATAACTGCACCAATTCCAACTGCTCTAGCAATTTTTTCGTATTTTGTATATTTTTCCTTAACTCTCAGTATAGCTTCACCAAAAACATCGTCTATTAATATAACTCTTCCTAATCTTGAGCTAATTTTTCCCGTAGGCAAAGTTACAAGTCCATAGCTAACATGAAAACTATTCTTTACAAAATCTTCAAACCCTAACAACTCAAGAATTTTGAACTGTTGTTGAAAATGAAGTTTTTGTTCTTCACCAACAACATAAATGTTTAGTCTTGGTCTATATTTTTTGAACTTATAGATACTAGCGGCAATATCTCTAGTAAGGTACAAACTAGTGCCATCATATCTTAACAAAATTGTGCTTGGTAAATTAAATTTCTTCAAGTCAGCAACTATTGCATTATCGCTGGTTCTAAATGCATGTCCACATTTTAAAAGTTCGTCAACATATTTTTTTGAAATCTCGTTAAAGCTACTTTCAAAGGGATATTCATCAAATTTAATTCCAAGGGTTTTGTAGGTCTTTTTAAATCCCCTTATGCACCAATTAACAATCTTTTTTAAAATTTTCAAAATTTTTCTATCCCCATATTCACATCTTCTTAATAGCTCTTCAATTTCCCTTTCCAAGCTAGGATTTTCTCGAATAGCTTGACTAGCTTTAACATAAATATCTAGAAGCCAGTAGTCAGGTTTTTTGCTCGGCTTTTTACCTCTTGCAAATTTTAGATAACCCCAAAGCAAAATTGCTACCTGCTTACCCAAATCGTTTATATAACAAATTCTTTTTACTTTGTAGCCGCTGTGAGTTAAAATTCTTGCCAATGATTCGCCTATAAAGGTTGTTCTAGCAGAACCAACATGGATAGGGTGGGCAGGATTTGGAGATGAATAATCTATCACTGCAAATTTTCTTTTTCCAATATTAGACCTGCCATATCTTTCTTTTTCTTTCAATATTCTCTCAAGAACTTGTTGCGTTAATCTCTCATAATTAAAGAAAAAATTAACATAGCCTGCTTTAGCTTCAACCTGCGAAATTATCGGTGGTAACTTAATTTTTCCTTCTATTTCTTTTGCTATCTCTTGCGAATTTCTCTCTTCCTTTTTTGCTAATTTAAAGCAAGGAAAGGCGAAATCTCCAAGCTCATCGCTTGGTGGAATTTCTAGCTCATTCTCTGTAGCCTTAATTCCTGCTTCCTTCAAAACTTTTAGGACAATTTCTTTCATTAAAGTAAATTAAATTTCTTCAAATATATGAGTAAGTTGTTCTGATTTTAGGGTTAACGGTTAAATTTTAAATAATTTACCGAATATGAGTCGCTTTCATTTTTCTTTATTTTTTCCTGCTCAATTTACACTTAGTTATTTCAAGTACCCTTCGAGAAAATATAAATTAAAAGAATTTTAACTTATCACACTTTATTTTCAATTTTTTCTTTGGTAACTCTAGGTGATTTTGATATTTTTCTAGAGATACAATATGAATAATCTCGTGTTTCATTTTATTTAATTTTTCAGATATATACCACCTATGGCATTTCATTGGATTCCACTCCGCACAAAGTATTGCTGCAATTTTATCATCAATTATTTCTAACAATTTTTTTATTG
>JASEGN010000106.1 GCA_030018055.1 Candidatus Aenigmatarchaeota archaeon
CGGTCGAAGAAAATGATATTTCCATTACACAAAATTTAATAGACCCTGTAAATTACCGGTAAATATCCCGACTCCTTTAACTTTTCGCCAAAATTTCCAACATGTCTGTTAGTCATCCTATTTATCATCCTCTTTAAAAAACATCAACTGTATTTCTAAAATGGTTTCTTCCAGCCACAGCTACCGGTGTCTCAGAAGAAGTTGGGATGTTTTCTTGGACTCTTTTTTTCCAATATTCTTCCCTTCCGTACTGAATCTCTCTCACCTTCTAGCATCCACATCTTCTTTTTTTAAATCTGGGTAACGAGAAAAACCTTCATCAAGATAAACGATCCTTCCTCCCAGTGCGTAAACATGACTTTCAAGCCAGGGGCTTAACCCTCTAACACCCTCTAAATATACGCACGGCCTTCTCATTCTATCCAAAATGTTAATTTCTCTTAGTTCCACTTCTATTGCGTGTAAGATAGTATCTATACCTATTGAATAGTATTTTGCGTATCTTTGTATTTCTTTCATACTTTTTTTAAGAGATTTTTCATATTTTTTAGGTGAAGATATTTCAAACGAAAATTCATTATACAACATTTCTGAAAGTCTGGCATACTCGTCAAAAAAGCCATCTCGACCTATTTTTAGCAAAAATCTTCCCACATACTTTAAGTTAGGTGCACTTCGGCTATACAGTAAAAAGTTTTTTTCATAACTTTTAACGACCTTTTATCAATATAAAGGTATCTTGTCACTTTTAAATAGGGAAAATTCCAGAAGCATTCATTATTGCTGGATTTATCGTTAGATTTTTAATTCTTGCTGATAAATCCATGTTATCACTCAACAACTTTCTTGAAAACATTTTTTATGTTCGCGTATGTCAAATCAAAAATTCACTCTTAGTGTTCTCTTGGTTTTACCCTACTATGAAAAGTGGCTTAAGCTAAGGGGGTACCAAATCCAACTTCAGTAGCTAATTGAAGAAATTGAAGGAAGACTCGAAGATGTTGAGGATGCGTTAGAACACGTAGATTACAGATGGAACATTCCTATTTCTAACTTAGATGAGTTTGAATGCGCGTGTGGAGCAAAGAGGAAAGTCGCAGTTCATATAATGTGTACCGAGTAAAAAAAGGACTGGTGGAGATGGTGGCCTAAAAAGTAACAATGAAGGTTATTAACACTTTTTATCGGGAGCTGGAAACTGCTTTGTCGCTTGTCATAGGAGCAAGGATTTGGTCGAAAGAAAAGTTTTTCCTTCTTTAATTTGCTAAGCTTATCTCATCTCACTATGCTGCCTTTATTAACGAATTTAGACCTTTTTTCCTATAACACATAATGGAAGCCCATTCTATAATGGAGAAAAACAAAAGGGCTTTTTCTTTATCTTAGCTTAACGGATTTACACTTTTTTTGAATATCCTTCTGTCATGTCAATAAAACTTTAATAAGTTAAACTTTTAAATCTCCTATTCGACTGTTCCAATGTTTTTCTATCGGATAGAAAAGTTTAAATCCTTAACGTTATAACGTTATACAAGATTTTCATGTCCAAAAAAGCGAAAGGTTACATAAAGAATCTGGAATTGTTGTTAGATAGTCTTGAGGATATAAAGTCTGTCTTTGAAGGTAAAATGACTGCCCAATCACTCCGCGTTTTAAAAGAGATAACCGAAAAGGCCATAGGAAATATATTTTATGCTTTTGGATATGTGAATAGCTTAGAAAAAATACTATACGGGCGCGATTGGATCTCGGGGAAACTAGAAACCTATGGGACACGTGAGGAATTGAAAATAAAGATAAACGACCCTGATTTTGCGAAAGACATATATCTCTTGACAAGTCCTATCGCCCACACATACAGATACCTAGATGAATTAAGCAAAGATTGTGAATACTACAGAAGAAGGATGATAAGGTTTAAGGAACTCAAACAAGATCGTACATCTTTTGAGATTGAGATAGAAGAGTTTCAAGAGGTAAATAAGCTTAGATTAGAATATCGAATCAAAGATTTAAAACACCTGATAGAATCTCTTAAAAAATGACAATCTTTATAAAGATTCATGGTGACTTTTATTTTAGCTTAACGGATTTAC
>JASEGN010000107.1 GCA_030018055.1 Candidatus Aenigmatarchaeota archaeon
CAGGAACAGTATCCATATGGCCGTTAAAAATTAGAACTTTCTTTCCCGTTTCTTTTAAAGAACAAACTACATTTGGTCTGTTTGATAATGCGGAGATGTATTTTGGCTTTAGTCCGAAGTCTTTAAGTTTGTTATAAATCAGCTTTGCAACATCTTTCTCAATCGGTTCATTAATTTTCCAACTTTCATCTGGAGAATGTGGGTTTGTGCTTTCGGCTCTAATTAGCTCTTGAGAGAATTTTATAATATCTGCTTTTGATTTTTCTATTTCTTCTATAATTTTTGATTTGATTTTATCCATAACTATAATGAATTGTAAATGCTATTTAAATCACTATTCGGCGGCGAGTGAGCAAGTTTTCTCAGGCTGGCGATTTTCATAAATAATATACAAATAATTTTCCAGCTTACAACTTAATATGAAAGGCCAAAGTGAAAAAGTTGTAAGGGAAATCTTGGGAAAAATTACTGATGCTGAAAGAACAAATTACGATCGTATCAATCTAGAGCTTTCTAAGAAAAGACTTGGTTGGTATGATAAAAATAGAGATTATGCAGAAAGTCTAGAAGGCACTGATGTTAGAAAAGCATATACGCTCCTTATGACATATTTAGGGATAAACCCTGAGCAAGCTCCTGTTGTTTATGAGGATGAAAGAAAAATTGTTTGGAGATCATACAATTGGTGTCCTGTTTTAGAAGCCTGTAAACATGGTGGATTTGACACAAGAACAGTTTGTAGAAAAGGTTGGGAACAGTCTGTGCAGGCACTGATTGAAAAAATTAATCCAAAATTACGGTTTTCTCGGAACTATGAAAAATTGAGACCTTATGCGGAATATTGTGAAGAATTTATAGAACTAATAGAGTAAGCAGCCAATCACATCTAACAACTATAAGCGAAGATAGATGTTCGTTTGTATCATTTCTAATAGATCCTTTTCAAACTGGAAAATCTTACATCTCTATAAATAAAGAGTTTCCTGTTTTGAAAAAGGGTTGATTTTGAAATTATTGGCTTATGAGTTTTGAAAGGTAGTAAGGTATTTATCTTTTACTTTTTCATAAATTTTTCACGAGTAAAGATGGAAGCTATGTTGTTGTTTTGGATGTAGAAGGGTAGAGGTTAATCCTGCTGCAGATTTTGCTTGGTTAAGCTATAGTGATCTTTTATCGCAAAGAACAAAAGCAATTTTCCCTAAGGAAGTTTGTGAATTTTATGATAGTAAGTATGATGATGGAAGATATCTATTTGAACTTGGCACACGAAAAAGAAAAAAATATTCAACTGGTAAATGACCTTTATTATCTCTCTGTCTAGCGGCTTATGATGGAATAGATGATAGAAGGCTAATAGAGTATGCAAAGAAGACCACGCAAGAAAATCCTGGCGCTTACGAATTGTTGCAATATTTAATGGAAAAAACTGCTGGGGAGGTCTACTTTGCAACAAGTTCTTATCCCGCTGTCCCATTGATAATTTCTCATAAAGCAAAGCCTAGGATCCCCTCTTCTCATGTATTTTGTCTTGGTTCTCAGCCGGGTGCCTCGTTAAAAGCTTATGATGCAAACCCCAATTTCGAAAAAGAAGTACGCGAAAGGTCTCTTTTAAGTCATCTACTGAAGTTAGGTGAAGATAATCTAGCCAAGTTTTTACATTCTTATTTGTATGTTTGTGAAAGGTTGGGAAAAGCTTATGAGAACAAAGATGTTGTGCAAATTCAATTTCTTTTAAATGAGCATGAGAAGGTTTTTGACAGAGTTAGCGGTCCTCTTCAATCGCGTGCTGTGTTAAGACGTATGTTTTTAGATGAAGAGGGATGTATGGGGAGTCACAGAAAAGTTGAGGTTATGGAAAGTGTAGCAAAAAATAGAAAAACAATTTTTGTTGGTGACGGAATTGTTGATGCAATGCCTATTAAATCGGCTGATTACGGGATTTCGTTGAATATGACTAACACGCATGCTTTATCGTTTTCAAAATTAAATGTAGCAACTACAAATGTCTCTAATTTGATTCCAATTTTTGATTCAATTCTTTCTAACAAGTTTGATGAAGAGAAATTGAAAAAGGAGCTATGCTCAGACGAGA
>JASEGN010000108.1 GCA_030018055.1 Candidatus Aenigmatarchaeota archaeon
TAAGACACTCGACCCTCTTCCAAGGGAGGATAGAGAAAGGTTGTGCTCAAAAATTAATTTGATTTTTTTAGCCGTATGAACGCCAACTGTAGCCACATTTACAACATCTATAAAAAAGTGTAGGTGGTTCATCAGCTCCACGAGTTTGTTGCATCCACCAAAAAGCCTCATTATATTCACAACGAGGACAGATTATCTTTGTTCTTGGAAGTTCTTCGGCTTCCTCTCTTTTCATGACTACAACCTCTTTCTTCTCGCTAGGCATAGTTTCTGTTACCGTAATTTTACCTTTCAACACTTTTGTTCTACCGCATCTTTTGCAAACTAAAATTGTACGAGTTCTCTTCTTTTCTACTAACATTAAGCTACCACACTTATCGCAAAATTCCATCATATCCCCAAAATCCTATTTGCTATAATTTTAAACCACCCTAGCTTTGGTATTACAAAAACAATTTTACCATAAATTTGGCTTTTCTCAACCTTATATTCATATGCTAACTGACTTGGGTTGTTATCACCCTTTGTTTGATAGCTGCCATCCTCATTTACAGCTACAATTCTGTGAATGATTGGATGAGGTATACCACCAACTTTGTAGACAATTACCTCTCCAATTTTATACTCATCTAAACCTATAATTACTGGCATATCACCGATATAAAAGCCCTTAGATATAGGCCATGAATCTATGTAACTTCTATTGTACCCAAATTTTTCCTGAAGCCAACGATAATGTGTAAACTCAGCATTATCATGTTGCATCGATGTACTTACTACAGCTACAAGAGGTGTTGGCGTTTTAAGTATGAAACCTAGGAAATTGTAAGCTAGGTAAGCTATCAAAATTCCCAAAGCAACTTGAAATACTATTCCAATCCAACCTTCATTCAGTCTTTTCCATAGCTTACGCATGCCCATAGCTTTCACCTCTTACTACCGCTGTAGCGATCAGATGAGCAACTCTTAATGGCTCAGGAATGTAACTTCTTGTAGAGCTTAAATTTATTATTTCTTCTGTTTCCTCATCACTTAGCCCAATAGCTTGATAATAGACCTTTCCACCTCTTACTTCACAAACTTTTAGCTTTCCCGCATTTTGAATATATCTCCATCTTTGCTCAAAATCATCAAAGCGCATAAGGGCCTTTCTAACCCTTTCCAGGTTTGGAAGCTTTCTATTTATCACAATAACTGGTAGGCCAGTTTTTTCGTAAATTTTCTTGATGTCAACCACATTAAAGCCAGCAAGTGTGATCCCATCAAACATTATAACTCTTAGTTGTTGCTTGTGTCTGGAGGAATTTATAAGTTTAATAATTTTTTCACTCGCATCTTTACCATCGACCTTTACATCAGTCCTCAAAGCCCCATCTGGGAATTTTCCACCCCTGTAAATCAACCCAATAACAGGTACTAAATCTTTACTTCTTGGTAAAAATGCAGCATCGTCAAATCCTAAAATTCTTATCTCATTCTTCAACATTTTTATACAAAAACAATTGTAGCAGGGGTATTTAAATTTAACATTTTTGAAGGGAATAGAATAATATGGTCAAAAAAGTCTTTCCAGAAGCCACAAAGAGACTTTTTTATAGAGTTTTTATCTGTAGAGTGTGTAAAAGTAAAATAAGGGCTGACATAGCAAAAGTAAGGGCAGGAAAAGTTAAATGTAGGAAGTGCGGATCAAAATACCTTAGACCTAAGCGTAGATAACTTAAGCTATTTTTTTAACCAGTTTTTTACTGCTTCTTCCATGCCTTTACTAAGACTACCTCTTCTATACCCAAATTTTTTCATTGCTTTTCGTCTAAACTTCTTTTCTAAATTATTTGAGAGTACTATTCTTATTTGCCCCATGTTTTTAATTGGAACAAAAAAGAGGATAAAATACATGGGCAGAAATAATAATTTGAAAGCCTATGAATGGTATCCTGTTCATCCCAAGCGTAAATAATTTGGTAAAATAATTAATTCAAATTGAAATCATGGCAATGGAAAGTAAGCTCCTGAAAGAATGGATGGAGAAAAATTTGCTTCCCTCGAAAGATTTTGAATTTTTTACTAAAAGAGAAAATTTAGTCATTGG
>JASEGN010000109.1 GCA_030018055.1 Candidatus Aenigmatarchaeota archaeon
GCAAAAGGATATCCAGATAAGATGGAGGTTAGAATATTTTGTAGGGAAGAGATCATCGGAAAACTACCAGCAACCTGCGGTACGTTATGTAAAACTGATGCTGATAAAAATCAATTCCGGAGCGTAGAGTTGAGCGTAAGCGATGGGAGTTGGTGGAAATGTATTGCACCTGGATGTGAAGAGAGATACGGTATAACCATAAGAAGTTCAGCCGATTGTTAAAGAAGTAAAAATCATGCATGGAAAAGCTATAGTAACATACAAATTGTTTATTATTCTTCTCATAGCCTTTATTGTAATCTTTGCGTTAATGATGGTAAGGATGTTTACTGAACATGCTGATTGCTTAACTAAGCAACAAATATGCTCAACTGAAATCCTAGCATTCTGCGCAGCATGGTATGGTGAAGATAAGTCCTTTGACGATCCTCAACCAGAACCTAGGTGGAATAAAATACCAAATTGTGTAATGATGGAAGGCAAGGCAAATTTTCTGAATTTTTGTCTGATATACGAGGGGAAGGAGAAACCGACAGGAAGAGCCGAATGTAAAAAAGATGAGTGGAAAGATTGTTGTAAAGAAGCAGATAAGTATTGGTATTGTACACCAAATAAAACATTTTGTGAAGAATTATTGGAAGTTGCCAAAAAAGAATTAGAAGAATAAATATTATCTATGAAAGCTCAGGCGAAAATAACTGATCTACTAGGAGTTTTACTTGTTATGGTTACCCTCATTGTTTTCCTTACCCAACTTCCAAAATTATTCTCTTCATTTTACACACTTTTAGCTTTGCATCACCCTAAGGTTGTATCAGAGGATTTAGCTGGAATTATATCAATTTCTGCAGCAACACCAGCAGATATTAAAATTTTATATGAAAGCTTGGTTGAAGGAATAACTTACGATGTTAAATTTGGAGAGAGAAAATTAACCATTATTTTACGGAGTGATGGAGAAATTGTACCAAAAGAAACTAAAAAAATTGATGAAAAAATTGAGATTATACCAGTAAATGCATCGGCGACCTTTTGTGTTGATGGTTTAAAAAATACACCACCGATGGAAAATAAGAAAAAGTTTGAAATTAGTAAGAAAAGAATTGATTTAACCAACGAGTTTTCATTCAGATCTTTGGAGGATTAGAATGAGTAGGAAAGGTATCGTACTCCTCACAAAAACTGTTGTTGAAACTCTTGGTATATTGGCCCTATTTCTCTTCGTAATCTTCCTCTTTATAGGAAGGCATCTTGAGCTAGATGTGATAATGAATGAAACTTCCTATAAAAGAAATGGTATAATATTGGCTAATGTCATCTCAGCTTATCCTAGGTTAATAGTTGTGGAAAATGGAAGGATGCTAAAAGGTGTTTTTGATTCAGAGAAAATAGAAGAAATTGATAAAAAATTGTTATATGAAGAAATTTCATACCCTGGGACAACCTACACTATTACAATTAATTCAATAACAGGCAAAACTTGGGAGATAGAAGAAGATGATGTTAAATTTGAAGAAAAATTTAGAGGAAAATTTCCTATAGCAATAAAGGAAGATGGTGGGATAAAAGCTGGGGTCATGGAAATTGTATTTGGAGAAAGAAAATAATTTTTGTGAAATAAATGAAGGGTATAAGTTTACCATTTGCAATGATTGTTGTCACATTCTTTCTTGTAGTGATGATTTTCATACCAATTTTTATGACAAGAATCCATATTGAAAGAATAATTAGAAGTGACATAAGTTTCAACACAGCACAGAACGCACTTTTATCCTTACTTTCATTCCATATGGAAGATCCTCTAGACGGAAAGGCTAAGCCGCTATATGAAATTATGGTAGAAAATATTACACTGCTAATAGGACCTAATGTAGAATTTTTAAAATCGACCTTGGATATGTATATCCCTAGTGGATGTTATAAGCTATTTTATGAAGAAGGAGGCAAACGAGTTGTTCTCCTAGAATCCATTAAAAAGGATTGTAAATTTAACCAAACGGCAAACACAAGCCTACTTTTACCCTATGATCTACAGCCACGAAATTTAGTTTTGGTGATAGATTGAAGGGGTTGAGTTTA
>JASEGN010000010.1 GCA_030018055.1 Candidatus Aenigmatarchaeota archaeon
CTACAAAAAGAAGGTTATCTGAAATAAATACTCTTTAAGCAGACTTTTTTATTTTTAATCCAACCATTCAAAATTAGATGAGACAGAAAGCAATAATAATAAGAGAATCTCCAACTAATTGTTTTGAATTGGTTTACAGGTTTAACGGCAATAATACTGTATTTGGAATTATTTTAATAGACAAAGAAAAAGGAGCAGCGTATGTTAACAATTCTTACTACTCGCAGTTTAGGGAGGAAACAAAAAGAGAATTAAATTTATTTAAGACTATGCACAAGATTAAAACTCTAAAGATTTATAGTTATGAAGAAGAAATGATAATTTAGAGTTGACAACATGGCGAGACGCGATAAAATGTACATGCCCATGGGTGCTGGTGGATTAATTCGCTATTCAGAAGAAGAAAAAGAACTTATAAAGATTAAGCCTAAGCAAGTTGTCTATATCGTTATTGGAATAATAGCTCTTGAAATTATTTTGAAAGTCTTCTTTGGTTGATTTATTCCCATTGAATCAAATTTATTTTAAAGATTGTAGAATTTTATATATGCAAACACAATCATATGATTTTTACTATAGAAAACTGAGACGAGGTTTAGATCAAATAATTTCTAAGGATAGACGATTGATTTATGATTGGAGATAGTATGACGCATGTGTTGTTAGGACCTGCTGGCATTTGTGTCACAGCAAAAGAAAAAACTACAATAGGTAGCCTTAGACGTGTTGCAGAGCTTCAGCTATCAGCTCAAGAAGTTGAGTATGTAAGAGGCGTTAACATGTCTGTTGCTATGGCTAGAGAGGTTGGGAAGGTAGCAAGAGAATTAGGCATTGAGCTCAGTGTACATTGCCCTTATTACGTAAACCTTTGCTCTGTGGAAAAGAAAAAGATAGAAGATTCGAAGAAAAGAATACTAGACTCAGCAGAAAGAGCAAATGCTATGGGTGCAAAAATTATTGTATTCCATCCAGGCTATTATGGGAAACTGCTAAAAAACCAAGCTTTAGATTTGGTTAAAAATGCTTGTCTGGAGATTGCTGAAAGAATTGAAAGGAAGGGATGGGATGTTTCTCTTGGTCTTGAAACAACAGGGAAAATATCGGCAGTCGGAACAGTAGAAGAAATTGTTAATTTGTGCGAGGAAATAAAAAACTGTACAATAGTTCTGGATCCTGCTCATATTTTTGCAAGAAATGCAGGGAGAATTGATTATAAGGAGATGTTCGATAAGATCAAACCTTTGAAGTTAAAGCATATAAACATGCATTTCTCAGGAATAAAATTCTCGCCAGTGAAAGCAACTGGCTATGGAAACGAAATATCTCACTTACCGATAGAAGTTAATGCTCCTCCATTTGAACCTCTGGCAAAAGAAATTTTGAAAAGGAAAATTGATGTCACGATCATAAGCGAAAGTCCTGTGCTTGAAAAAGATAGCTTGGTTATGAAGGAAATTTTTGAAAAGTTAGGGTACAGGTTTTAAATTCTCTTCATTATCAAGAGAAGGGCTGTTAAAATAAAGCCGAAGATGAAGCCACCAACATGTGCCCAAAATGCTATACCGCTCCCTATTCCTCCAAGAAAGCTAATTGTGCCAAAAATAAATTGAATGACAAACCAAAAGCCGATAACAACGTAAGCTGGGATATGAACAAAAACATAGCCAACTCTGCTCAAGACTTTTTCTCTTGGAAATAGAAGGATATAAGCTCCCAGTATTCCTGAGATTGCTCCAGAAGCTCCTATGGTTGGGATTTTTGAAGCTGGGTCTGTGATGTAGTGGAAAAAATGTGCGGATAAGCCTGAAAGAAAATAGAGGAAGAGAAATTTGATTTTTCCAAACCTATCTTCAACGTTATCTCCAAATATCCACAGATACCACATGTTTCCAAAGAGGTGATCTAAACCCCCGTGCAAGAACATTGAAGTGAATAAAGTTAGAACTGAACGTGAATTTAGGATGGAAAAGTGGGCTGGAATAAAGCCATAGTTTGATACTACAAATTCAAAATCAGTCAAACTCCAGACAAAGATGATAACATTAACAACTATAAGAGTTATCGTAAGAATTGGAAATCTTTTTCTTGGAGCAGTATCTGATAAAGGAAAGAACTGCCCTTTCTTACCGAGCATAAAAATAATTTGAGATTATTCAAATAACCTTTTTGCCATGAGAAAACTTTAATGCATATATTCAGTTTAAAATTAAATTCATTTATGCTAATTGACCCTGTAGAAAAAGCAAAGGAAGTTGAGAAAGTTGCAGTAAAAAATTCGGAGAGGAAGTATTATCGCTTGGTAAGACCTGCTCGCTTCTACGGCGGTATAGCCTCATCTGACTGTAGTGGCTGCAACCTTCGTTGTGTCTTCTGTTGGAGTAATGATTTGGCGAGGGAAGGAAAAATTGGGAATTTTTATTCTCCTGAGCAAGTGCTTGAAGCCTTGAAAAAATGTGCAGAGAAATTCAACTATAGCCAGCTAAGGCTGACTGGAAACGAGCCTACAATTGGAAGGAAACATTTGCTTAAGCTTCTTGAGCTGATAGATCAGACGAATTACTCTTTCATACTCGAAACAAACGGAATTTTGATAGGTCACGACAAAAGCTATGCTAAGGATCTGTCAAAGTTTGATTGTTTACACGTAAGGGTTTCGATAAAAGGAACGAACGAGGAGGAATTCAATAAGCTAACCTTAGCAAAACCCGAATCCTTTCAACTTCAACTCAATGCATTAAAGAATTTGCTTGATCAAGGCGTTCCCTTTCATCCTGCTGTAATGCTTTCTTTTTCTACAAAGGAAAATTATGAAAGATTTTTGGGAAGAATAAAGGAAATTGATAAAAGCTTGGAGGGGGAAGTTGAGGAGGAATACGTTTTTCTCTATCCACATGTTGTCAAAAGGTTGAATAAAGCAAGAATTAAGCCGTTGATAACATATTCTCCCAATAATTTGCCTTCAAGACTTATTTAATAAACAGAAATGAACTTATACGAAGAAAAATTGAAATTCTACTTAAAACCTTCCCAAACCTATTCAGAGGAGTTGGGAATGACTTGAATTAATAAATGATCTTTAATGTGTTTACTTTCTCGTGCACCATCTTCTAACCAAGCATTTTTCACATTTTCTCTTTCTACAATAGTTTTTTCCTAGTCTTAAGAGTGCTGTCTCAAAATTCACAAAGTCCCACTTAGGAATCCTTTTTTTCTTCCAAAAATTTTTTAACTCAACAAGAACTTCCTCAGCTGTTTTTGCTTTCACAATCCCCAAATTTCTCGCAGCTAAGATAACGAGTGGGGTTGGTTTTGGATCAGCTTTGCTCCAAATACCCCTTAAATCTCGGAGGAAAATGCTTACAGCTACGTCTCCTAGACCTTTACCAAGATTCTTTAAACGTTCTTCTAAGTCCTTTTGATCAGCAGCTCCCTCATAAAGAGTTATTAAGCTGCCTTTATATTGAGAGAGCAGATTACCCATCACTTCGAGTAGCTTAGTGGCAGTCTTGAAATCGAGCCTTACGTATGACCCTCGATCAAGGACTTCAACAAGTTTATCCCAACCAGCATTAACTATGCTTTTCGCAGATAGAAGACCCTCTATTTTAAACTCACGATAAGTTTTAAAAGCGATTGCTTCAGGTAGAGGAGCCCCGAAGAGAATAGACGCTAAAAACCACTTAAAAACTTCTTTAGGCTTTTGTTTTGAGAGATCGATTCCCAACTCTGTAGAGTACTTGTTGCCTAACTTTTCTAAAACTTCTTTCAGAGCTTCTTTTCCAAATTTTCTCTCTACCACTTTCTTTCACTGATTGTAGAGGATGCTTTAATTTTTCTTTGTATCTTCATCACTTTATCTTTTATTTCTTAGCCTTTTTCCATATTTTCTGTCAAGAACTTTTTTATTTCTTACAGTTCCACCCAAGGATACAATTCCATTTATCACTTTTTATTTGCAAAATAGTGGAAACACTTTATTTATCACTTTCGGTGGGAACTTCCGATAATTCGATCAAAAATAAGAGTTTCTCTAATTTTTAGGCTGCTCTATTACGACTCGGTAAGGACTATGCAGCGAGAATAGGTACAAAATTTGTAGCATAGCTAAGCTTTATGCTATAAAAAAGAAAGCTTTTTAAATTCATATCCTTAAATTATAAAAGGGTAAACAATGGCTACAAGAAAAGCATTTTACGAAGAGCTAGAAAGATATGGTATCGATATTTCAGACATTTCAAGAATTAAGATTGAAAAAGGCTCTAGTGTACTCATATATGTAAACGAAAAACGTGTAAGAATAAAAGAGCCTTATATAGTGAAGCTGGCAAAGCTTGCAACTCTGAATATCCCTTTAGATTCTGAGCTGACTAGGGAGCAATTGTTAAAAAGGCTGTACGGTATAATAACTGTTTTTAAAGGAGAGTCAATGCGATTTTCTGAATTTAAACGCCAGAAGGCAAAACTGTCAACAGAAGAGATTGGAAAGAGGTTGGAAGAGTTGGAGAAGAAATACTCTGTTGCTGAACAAACAAAAATATATCGTGGAGGGTTGGAAATTAGAATTTATAAGAAATTGGTAGAGAATTTTGGCCTGTCTTTTAGAGATTTTGAAGAAGAGATTATAAAAGAGTCTTGTCCTACTACAGAGAACTTGTTGAATGTTTTGGCCGAACTATACCGCTAAGTTTTAGGAGATGTACCACTGTAGATAACCCAAGACTCCACTTAATTTAAGTATTTCCTTGACATATTTTTCAACTCTCTCACGATCTAGCCTAATCTTTAAAGAATTCGGAGTGCACATTGTATCTTTATGTGTCCTTGTTCTAAGGGATTCTTCTATTCTTTTTTGTATCTCGACATTCGGACTAAGGATTACTCTGTTTATCCCATTTTCAGGAATTTCTTCTAGCAGAACTTTGTCAGGCTCTTTTTCTTTAAGGACTTTTGGCAAAACTGTATTATCATGAGAATCAACTGCACAAAATGTTATAAACCCAAACTCTTCCATTTTGCCAGTATAGTACTTTTCATTCCATTTTCTTGTAAACGCATTGAGGGGCTTCTCAAACTTCCTGACCAAACCGCTAACTGGCTTTTTCTTGATAAAATACCATTCCCTAATAAGATCAATACCATTTCTATAATCCACGTAAATTCTCACACGAGAGATTCTATCAGTTACACCTACCCACTCATCTGGCAATAGCATTAGCTTGTTTTCTCTATCTTGAGCAGCACCTGGCACTTTTTTATATATAAGCTCGTATGTTGGTTCAATAAAATCTTTGTACAACCTATGCATGATCCTAAGTTCTTTTTCCATCGCTGGAATTTCCTTTACAGCATAAGAAGTTAATTCTCTCAGTCTTTCAAAATTATTAGAAATAGTTTGATACAATGGACCTGCAAGCTCATAACCTCTATCATCGTGAGAGTATGCATCCAACCATGCCTTATCCCAGAGATATCCTGTCAGCAGAATGACATCTTTATAAAAATTTCTCTCATCTTCCAGAACTTGTTCTAATCTACTCCATCCTTCAATCTTTGGTTTGTCGGATGCCATATTTTTACCTTTTTCTTTACTTCTTAAATTTATGTTTCGTATAGAAAAAGCTACTCATCAACTCCGAGCCTTACTTATATATGTTGTGCATATTTTTAAAGATTTCTTTTTGTGAGCTGCAAAGTTAGCGACACCTATTTGTCAAGAAACAAGAATCCATAATTACAGAATTGAAACCGTGTTTCTTGATTTTAGTTGTTAAATGCAATCGAGAAAAGACTACGAATGAGGGTTGGAGTTTCAGATTCAATACTATCAATCAAATTTTATTTAAGCAGATTTAAATGAAATTTAACTTTAATTGTATTATGTTCAATAAGTACTTTAATAAACTCAGTGAAAGCAAGAAAAATGCAATTATTGTCCTGCTCCTTTTCGGCATAATAACTTAAAAGAATCTTTGAATGAGATTACAGCTTTCTCGACTTTCTCCGCTTCAGTTCGGGATGTAACAGGCATTAAGTGAAATTGCTTGCTAGCCCTAACGATACATTTTATAATTCCTAACATTAATTCAAGTATGAAAGAGCTACAAGCTAAAATTAAGAAATTTTAAAAAAAACATAATTTAGAATCGCCAGCAGACCATAGAGTATTAGACACCATGTCAGAGCTTGGTGAAGTCGCCAAAGAAATTCTTAAGATGAGTAATTACGGAAGAAAACCGCTTAAGTATAGAGAAAAGTTAAAATCAGAACTTGGCGACTTATTGTATTCGATAATTACGATTGCTAATTATAATACCCCAGTGACCAGGAAATATACATTTTGGATTAATTTTTTTAAGAATATTAAGTGTATCTTTTGACTGTTTTTCTGAACCACTTAGGTATATCCACTTCCCTTGATTATCCCCACCAAACCAAGCATCTCCAGAAAATAGAATGCTTTTATGTTTATCATAAACAGATATCGAGCCATCTGTATGTCCCGGTGTTTCAAGAATAGAAAAGGTAAAATTATTTGTTTTAATCACATCACCATTTTTAACGACAGTGTCAACTTTGGTTGGAACTATATTTTTTGGGGAAAGATTTACCATAACCTTTTCTGTTAGTTCTTCTATGTCTCTTTTATCTTTTTCGCCACAAATTATCTCACATCCATTCATCTTTTTTAGCTCATTAAGAAATAATATATGATCAAAATGACAATGAGTAACGATAATCATATCAATTGGCTTTTTAACAAGTACACCGGCATCAATTAATATTTTCTTATCATCATCAATGTAATATGTAAAGCTACCTAGCTCAGAACCATAAAGATAAATTTTATCTGCTATTTCTACAGGTATTATTTCAATCAAATTATTTAATTCTAGTTGTCTAATAAAATTTGTTATATCATTCTTTATATCATCCTGCTTGATTTCTTTAAATTCAGATATTAATATATTTTCTATATCTTTTTTTGTATTTTTTCCATTGCATAATTTTATTATATCATATCCAATTCCATTTACTTCATGAAGAAGTTCAGTTTCAGTATCAAATAATATAATCTTATCTTCATTTTCTTCCCTTATTCTAACTGAATCTTTTAGCTTAAATTTCATAATTTATACCAATTAATTGAGTTTTTTCTTAAAATTTTATCTTTTGCTGATCGACTAATGTTACTATTATTTATATAATCTAATTCGTTTTTATAAGATAGTCCGTATGGTTCATCACTACCCCATATTATTTTATCTTCAAAGCCATCTTCTACTAAAGTACTTATTATTTCCACCGGACTTTTATTAATTAGTTTTTCATCAAATAACTTTGCATGATAATCTTTCCAAACTTCCTTTATAGACAATCCAGAAGTGTCCAGCATAACATTATCCAAATTTAGTGCCTCTTCAAGTTTTTTATGTAATCTTCCGAGATGCGCAAAAACAAAACGCACATTTTTATTTTCTTTAGCTAATTTTAATGCAGGTTCAAGAGATATACTAATATTCTTTTCTATCAATTCTGCTTCTTTATCGCTACCAATATGTAATACCAAGGGTATGTCATTATTTTCAAGTGTTTTTAGTATTTTTTGATCTAGTTTTTTTGGTTCATATTGAACTGTTCTCGTATGTAATTTTAATCCTCTGAGATTATATTTATTAATAAGTTCGAGCGCATAGTCTATACTTTTTTTGTCTAATGGATTAAATGCTGGTATAAAATACAATCTATTCTCATATCTTTGAGCATCATTGAAAAGTTTATTATTTTCTTTATGATACCAAAAATCATCTTTTCCGAATTGACATAGTGGCGAAGGAAATGGAAATATGATAGCCTTGGATATTCTTAACTTATTCATTTTAAAAACATATTCTTTTATGTTTTGTTTTTGCAAAGTTCCGTTAAAATTTAAGATACCATTTTTAATGCCAAAAATGTCTTTTCCTATGTGAACATGCGAATCTATTATCATATCAAAAACCTTACATATTCTTCTGTTTCTGTAAAACCTATTTTTTTATACAACTTATGCGCAGGACTATTTTCAACGACATAAAGTTGTAATTTTTTAAAACCTTCTGAAAACAGATAATTTGATAATTTTAATAAGACCTTTGTAGCGAATCCTTTTCTTCTTGTATCCTTTTTAGTATAAACATTTCCAATCATCGCAATATCATCATAACGAAATAATGTACCTGCTATAGATAATAATTTATTTTCATTGAAATACCCAAAAAATACTTCTGTATCTAGAGATTTTTTAACCCATTCCTCTAAACCCTTATCTGTTTCAGTACTATCTTCAAATAATTTATTAATATCTGGTATGTTATTTGATGAAAGTTTTTTTGTTTCTCCGTCAGAAACAAAATGTAACGAATTGTTAATATTTTTTTCTTCTAATGTCATCAGATATATGTTATCCTTACTTCTATATTTTTTATATCTGTATTCTATATCAGTAGAATATCGTCTTGGTGACACTATTCTGAAATTATCATTATAAGGAATTGCATTAACAAGATATTTAGCAATTTGATGAGTTTCAGCTCTGAGATGAACTGATGGCAAAGTTGGAACACCATACCACAGTAACATTACTCCTTTTGTAATATTATTATCTATTGCTATCAAAAAATCCGCTTCTTGTGGATATAATTTTTCTAAATCAAAAAGAAGAAGTGCGTTTTCGTCTTTCTCTTTCCTTAAATAATTATATAAACTGTTTTTGTTCTCAGTATTTATTTTCTCATATTTCACTGCCTGTGTAAGATATTTATTCATTTAACTTGACCTCCAACAAAATGGGTCTGATGCATAAAAATCACCATATTCTGCCAATGCTGATGCTCTGCAACCACCTTTGCAGATTTCTTTATGACTGCATCTAGAGCATTTTCCCTTTAGTTGTGAAACATCCAGATTCCTGAATTTTTTGAAAATTTCAGCATTCCTCCATATTTCAATAAATTTATCTTTCTTAAGATTTCCTGCAGGAATAGTCACATATTCACAAGGTGTAACAGTTCCGTCTGGCTTTATACCGCACTGAGTTTTTCCGCATTCACAAACTGGAGCAAATTCTTTTTTTAATAGCAAAGGATCCAAACCGAACATATATGTACATTCTGGTTTTATTGTCATATCAGGATATTCCTTAGACTTATTTCTTAAAATATTATAGGCATGAAAAAGTTTTTGGGGTGATGGTGACAGATGCATCCAATTTTCTCTTGCTCTACCATACATTACCAAACGTCTTGTTGAAAACTTCCTTATGCCAAGCTTATATGCAAAATCCAGTGTTTCTGAGATACTATCAATATTATGTGACATCAGTGTTGTAACAATCGCAACATTTAATTTTTCGTCTAAAAGGTTTTTGATTCCTCTGATTGTTTTATCAAACGTTCCAATTCCTCTTACTTTTTCATGCAATAGCTTATCTGAACTATCTAAACTAACTTGTACTGTATCAATTCCAGTTTGGGATAATTTTTTTGCTACATCATTTGTTATAAGAGTTGCATTAGTACTTAAAATTGTTGTAATTTTTTTATCACATGCATATTTTAAAATATCAAAAATATCTTCTCTAACCAGTGGTTCTCCACCCGTTATTTTTAAAAGCATTATATTTGATTCACTCAGTTGATCTATTATATTTCTTGCCTCATCTGTAGAAAGTTCATCCTTTATTTCATATGCAAAGCAATGCTCGCATTTTAAATTACAGCGGTGTGTTATTTGCCACCAAACAAAAATTGGATACTCTGGACTTGTCATAATTACACTACCTTAAAAAAATAAACCTTAACAAGTTGCAAAACTTGTTAAGCGGGAAATCATTTGTGGGGTTTTATATTTCTTGGACATGATAATTACTGTGATCGTTAAATATTTAAATGTATCATGAATCGCTAATTAACGATTACAAATTCATACAAATGGAGGTATTTTTGATAATTGAATTGGAAAATATGGCTTTATTTTTGGTTTATTTCCGATTTCTGTTTGAAGTGATTTTATAAATTCTTCCAAAGACATATTTTTCATTTCTTTTCTACATCTATCTCTTATTGAAAGCAATCCTGTGGTTTTTTCTCTTTCTCCGGCAACTAATGTATAATTGACCCAATCCTTCTCTGAAGTAGAAACCTTTTTTCCGACAGATTCATCTCTATCATCGATTTCTGTCCTGATCATATTATCATATAATTTTTTACCTATGCTAAAAGCAAACTCATTATATTTTTCTGATACTGGTATAACTCTTACCTGTGTCGGTGCAACCCATAGTGGCAATGTAGGGGCTTCTCCCTTCATCGCTTTTATCGCAGCTGTATCAAATAATGTATATAAATATCTTTCTATTGTTCCTATGAGAGCAGTATGAATTATAGGTGGATATATTTCTGTAGAACCATTTTTATACTTTATTCCAAACCTTTTTGCGTTTCCAATATCTATTTGGAATGTTGCTATTTCTCTAGGTTTTTGGACACTATCTATTATATGATGCTCAACATTTATGACCCAGTAATATTTTTCAGACGGAACGAAACGAAGTAAAACTGGTTTTTGCTCTATTTTTAATAGATCTTTCATATATTCTCGATTTTCATTAAAAAATGATTCTGTTAAATTATAAATATTCACAAGATTTCTGCCCAGATTACTCTGATATTCTTCAAGTATTTTCTTATGAACTTCTACACTGATTTTTTTTGATTCCTCAATATTTTTTGAAATTATATGCAAATCTGGCATGTTCATTCTTCTTGTTCTGAATCCAAGAAGCAATTCCCCCGATTGTTCTAATCTATAAGAATCAGCATTCTCGTATACACCAAAAGGAAGATGTCTCACCGATATATTCCAGTGTTTTATTGCCGCAAATTGCTGATGACAGGCGGCATATCTTAATATATATTTTTCCTTTTCATCTTCAATTTGATAAAGTCTATCACCGAATAAAACCGCATGTTCACGTACTGCAGGCTCGCTTAACTTAAACATATTCGTGCCTCTTATCCTATAAATTGGTATATTTAGTGATGTTGCTTTATCCCAAGCATAGTCAGAAATCAAATCAAACATAAGAGCTGCCTTAGGTTGATAACGCATATGCCCTTTATCAGACATCTCTTCCCAATCTATACCAAATTTTTTAAGATAAGGGAGATTTCTCGGGAAACTTGTCTCTCCAGATGATTTTGAAAGTACTTCTTTATCAACAAGGCATTTTAGATCAGAATTCTCACCATAACTGAATTCTTCTACATCAAATAGTTCATCTTCAGGCGTGTAAATCATGTATTCATTCATTTTACTCCCTAATGTTAATAACGATACAAACTTTATAAACATAAATTCTTATGAGAATCATATCTTCAATCTACTGCGCCTCCAGCGATGCCTCTAAGTTGTTCAACACAATGACTTATTACATTTTTCATGTCAATTTGTGTTTTTTTGTTAATTTGCTCGTCGTTAGTTTTCATGTTTCTATAGTTGCGTTCTTAATTATTTAAAGGTTGCTCTCTTTTGTTCTACCCCCCCCACATATGTCACCCCTTAAATAATTGTGTAAAATAAATGATACAGGATAAAAAAGAAAGCAAATATAAAATTTTTATTCTTGGAAAAGAACTACTAGAGACAATAACTTTAGAGATGTTTCCTAAAGATAAAGATTATGAGTAAAAATAAACTTAGAAAATTATGGAAGTCCGCAGACTTTCGCTTTACCTAAAAAATAGATCAGGTTACGCTCCCGGCTTCACAGAAAAACTCCAACCGACAACGAAAACTCTGAAATGCTTCACATTTCCTCTAGCATTGGTTAAGAGGTTTTTCTGGTTATATACTTGAGGTGAGCAGACGACCGAAAGATTTATATAGTATTATGAATATATATTCATAATTAAAGTATGAGGTGATAAAATGCCTTGGATGGACGGAACAGGACCATGGTGGCTGCAAAGAGGATTTAGACGGCCCTACTGGAGGCCCTGCTGGTGGTATTGGAGATTGCCTAAAATAAGACCAGTAACTTTAACCAGAGAGGAAGAAAAGAAAATCCTCGAAGAAGAACTTAAAGAAATAGATTTGGAAAAGCAAGAGATAGAGAAAAGATTGAAAGAAATAGGCTAAGTCTTTTATCTCTTGCTTTTTTATCTTTGTAAATCTAAATAGGCTAATATATGGTAAGGCCAAGAGTTTGTAGGAGAATATTTTCAGAGCCTGTTGTTACTTATTTTAAGCCAAGGGGCATTCCTTTATCTGATTTAGAGGAATCTATTCTAACTCTCGATGAATTTGAAGCTGTGAGACTAAAAGATTTAGAGGGGTTGGAACAAGAAGAATGTGCTAAAAAAATGAATATTTCACAGCCTACTTTTCATAGACTAATTTTATCAGCCAGGAAAAAAATTGCCGATGGAATAGTAAATGGAAAGGCCATTAAAATTGAGGGTGGATATTTTATAATTGGTAGGGGTTTCCGCCATAGGAGAGGTTTACAAAGATGAAAATACCGATAAGTGATGGAACTATGAAAATACCAATAGCTATCTTAAGCATAGCGTTGCTCTCACTTTCAACTACGAGCGTTTATGCACAAAATGAAACCTGCATTTATTTCTTTTATGGAGAGGGCTGCCCACATTGTGCAAGAGTAGAGCCTATAATAAACAACCTGGAAAATCGATCAGAATACCCTGTCAAAATTTATAGGTTTGAAATTTACAATAATCGCTCGAATCTACTTTTGCTTAGTCAGTATTTTGATAGCTATAACATTCCGATTAATCAAAGAGGAGTACCAGTTGTTTTTATTGGAAATAGTTATTTAATTGGAGACAGGCCAATAATCGATAATATAGATTCTCTTATTAAAGCAAATATTGGCTCAGCTTGTCCAAAACTAAATGAACAGAATGTTACTGGCACAGCAGGATCAGCCTCTCCTCTTGAAAAATTAAGCAGTTTATCTATGTTCGTTATAATTGGTGCTGCATTGGCTGATTCTGTAAATCCCTGTGCGATTGCTGTTCTGCTAATTTTGCTAAGTGCTTTGATTGCTTCAGGAAGGAAAAGACGAGCTCTCAGAGCAGGATTAGCTTTCACTATCTCGATATACGTTACCTATTTTCTTTTTGGATTAGGACTATTTTCCGCCTTGCAGATTTCTGGATTATCTTTTTGGTTCTACAAAATAATAGGCATAGTGGCAGTTATAATTGGGTTGGCAAATATTAAAGATTTCTTTTGGTATGGTGGCGGCGGTTTTGTAATGGAAATTCCTAGGGCATGGAGACCTACTTTAAAGAAAATGCTCTCAAGTGTAACCTCTCCTCTAGGGGCTTTCTTGTTGGGATTTGCAGTTTGTTTATTTGAACTGCCATGCACAGGCGGGCCTTATATCGTAATTTTGGGGTTGCTTGCAGAAAGGATGACCATGTTCGCAGCAATACCTTTGCTATTAATATATAACGTGTTTTTTGTCCTACCTTTGTTAATCATTACACTTATGATTTATTTAGGATTCTCAACTGTTGAGAAAACGACAGAATGGAAAGAGAAAAACATAAGAAAATTGCACCTAATCATTGGACTGATAATGCTTGTTCTTGGAGGCATAATCGTTTTCGGACTTGTATAAGATCGCTGCATCTTTTCTTTTGGAATCTTTTTTAAAGACACTCTGTTAATACAGTTTAAAAGTTTCAAAAATAATGAGTAATATGTTTAAAGGAACTCTCTTTTCATTCAAAAAATGTTGAGTGACTTGAAAGAGAAGGATTGCATCATAGATTTAAAAGGTCTTGAAACTGATGAATTTTCACTTTCTTATGTCAATATCTTCGGATTTACAGTTGAATGGCTTAACGATTGCTTTAAGAATATGGGCTTCAAATTTAAAGATTCTAAAACAACGATTAAAGCAAAATACCTTAAGTTGTTCTTAGAGAAACTATTCTATGGAAGGGTATGTTTGACGCGCTTCTCGTCTGTAAGAATGTGTTAGTAAGAATGGATCATGATGAATTATTGCAGTTCTGCCTAAACTAGGAAAAAGAGAAAAGGTAAAAAGAACCCTTCATAAATTATTGTCAAAAATATAGTTATCGGTTAGTCATTTTATTCATGATAGTTTTCATTCGCTCTTTGTGTTCCCTAATTTCTGCTCTTCTAGATAGCAATATTTTTTTGGGTCGATTAGTCTTGCATTGCCATACACTGGCGTTGATCCTCTTTCCTAGCGGCAAACTTTCTTTGGTAGAACTAATTGGCTTGAGCTGTTTGACTCGTAGAATCAATATTTTATGCGACGTTTACTTTACAGTTCATTTTTTTGAAATACTCAGAAGATGCTTAAATGACTATAAATGTTTAGTTTTTTGAAAATAATCCTTGCTCAGCTAAGGTGAGAACAAATCTCTAATTTTTTCATTTACTTTTTCCTTAACTGCTTCTCCATGCCCAGGAAGCATGCAATCAAGTCTAATTTCAGAAATTTTCTTTAATGACTTAAAAATTTGATTTTTATCAAAATTGAATTCTTCAGGAGCTAATGATAACTTGTTTTCTTTATTAATAACCAAATCTCCAGCAAATAAAATATTTTTATTGTCAGTTCTTAACAGGAACGATAAGCTGCCTTTTGTATGACCAGAAGTTTCAATCGCTTTAATCTTTTCAAAAATTTCCCCATCTCTTAAATTTTTGTCGACTTTTACTCCTTTGTACTTCATGAAAACTGATAAAAACTTGTACAGAAAGCCTTTAAACCCCTTTGGTAATAAAATTTCCTTTCCCTCAACTGCATTTTTATCTTCTTCACTTGAGACAACTACCAAATCTGGATATTCTTCTTTTAGTTTTGCCAAACCGTTTATATGGTCTAGATGGCCATGAGTTATAAGAACTGCCTTTGGATTTTTTCCTACCTTTTCTATAGCCTCAAGAATCTCTTTTGCTTTTTTGTCCATACCAGCATCGATTAAAATGCAATGCTTGTCAAATTCAACGACAAAAGAATTTGAATAGTTTTTTATCATCTGAACCTTTGGTAAGGCCTCGATAACCGCCATAATTAGTTTTAAATCCATGCAAATATAAAATTATTTCATGGAAAGGGTAAAAACTGGAATTAGTGGATTGGACGAAGCTTTGAATGGAGGAATACCGAAAGGGAACGTTATATTAATTTCTGGTCCTTCCGGAACAGGAAAGACTTTGTTAGGATTAAGCTTTCTTTACCATGGAGCTACTAAATTTAATGAGCCAGGAGTTTTGGTTTCTACTGATCAAACTCAAGAAGGAGTAAGAGAACAGGCTAAAAATTTCAACTGGAATTTAGAAGAATTGGAAAAGAAGAATTTGATAAGAATTCATCATATTGACGTCACAGAAGTGAAGGATGCTGAGTACTTGGAAAAAATTGAGAAATTGGCAAAAGAGGTTAAAGCTAAGAGATTGGTTATAGACTCTTTAACTACTCTAACAGAATTTCTAGCTCCAATGGAAGTGAAGAAATGTGATAAACTTTTTGAAGCTTTAGAGTCAATCGTTACTGTTCCTTTGAGTGAAGCAATAGTGTCAAAGAGTATTTTGATAAAAATCATAAAAAAGCTTAAAGAATTGAACTGCACTTGCTTAGTAACTTCTGAGTTGCCTGAAGAGGGGAATTGGCTTAGCAGAGATACTGTTAGTGAGTTTTTAACTGACGGAATAATTTTGCTCAGACCATTTAAGTACGCAAGGAAAGATATTGATTTAATTGTCACGAAGCTCAGATACGGAAGCCATTCCAAAGATATACATAAGATTTACATTACTGAGAAAGGTATAGAAGTTAAACCTGCAGAGAAGGGAGTTATTATTTAGTTTCTTCTTTTGGCTTTACTACAAATTCGCAGCACTCATCGCCTTTTGCATAACATTTCACTTCTTCGCAGATCATTGGTTTTTCCAAAAACCGTGTGAAAGTTTCTTCCCACAGTCCGGCAATATAGTAATCTATAGATTTTTGTTGTTTACCATATTCTAATACGAATTCCTCAGCGAAAGGGGTTTTATCAATGGAGAGAAGAATTTTTTCACCTTCTTGAAAAACCTTAAAAACTCCTAAACCAAGAGAAGGAGATAAAAATTTGAAACTAAATTCAATTGCTTTTTGTTTTTCTATTTCATCCCATCCTAATGTTTTAATGTATCTTGTAAGTGCTTGTTTAACTTGATATTTTCCTAATTCTTTTAAGATCTCAGAAGCATTTTCTTCAGATATCTTTTCCCTTAGAAGTAAATATAACTTGTTCATGACTCTAACAGGAAGAAAAATTGCGTGCTCATTAAAGCCAATTATTTTTCCCTCTTTTGTAAATTCTATTTTTCCCTCTTTTACAAGTTTCAAGAAGGGGTGCTCCTCAAACACTTTTTAAAACCTTCTCTGATATATCTTACGTCAAGAAATTTAATAACCTTATGGGCTTACCAGGTTTAATATGTTTTTCATATCCTTTGTAAAGTTCTCCTGGATCCGTTATTTCAATTAAAAGCTTTGCGTCTTTTATTTCTTCTACTAATGTTTTAACAGGGATGTTAGTTAAGTAGATTTCTTCTCTTAACTTTTTAGCTACTTCTTCCTTTTCTTCTGGTGATAACTTTTTTTTACTTTCCACTCTAATTTCTCCTACAGCTTTTCTATCTTCTTTATCATGATAATTTATTACCGTATATTCCCCACTTAGCTTATCTCTGTATAAGCCCTCTTTTAACTCCTCTACTGCTTTTTCTATTTCTGTTGGATCAAGCTTAGCTCCAGCTAGATAAGCTGCCCATCTTCTTATGTCACTTATGAGCGAAACACTGTGATCTTTTCTTTTTCTTAAACATTTTGCCCAATCTCCTATCTTATAATTTAAAAGAATCATGTGAGGGTTCTCCCCAATTTCATAGAGATTGGTAATTAATACGTCACCTATCTCTCCTTCAGATACTTCATTACTATCTTTTACCAAAAATAAGAGCGTATCTGGAGTGGTTACCTCATATTCGTTCGAGAGAGGTGTTCGTTCATATGCAATTATCATATTTTCTGAAGACGCATACCAATCATATACTTCAGCTTCTCCGAATTCTTTGCTTATAGTTTTTCTCTTTTCTATAGAAGAAGGCTCACCACCTGTCAATATTTTATTTATTGATAGCTCTTGAGAGTTTATTCCTTTTTCGATTAATTTAATTGGTAGCCTATATACCGAGGTAGTTAACCCAAAAATCACACTGGGTTTGAACATATGATAATAAGTTAAAAACATTTCGACATCGCTAAGAGTTTGCGCTGAGGCATGAAATAATTTTATTGGGAATGGCGAAATTCCTTCTATGGTTACCGTCCCTGAAACTGCTGGTGAGGATGGAAAACAATTTAATATTATGTCATTTTCATTAATAAAACTACTATAACTTCTTTCACATTGTCTCGTAGCCCTTTTCAGGTCGTCCCGCGTTATTGCAACTATTTTTCCTTTTCCGCTTGTCCCAGAGGTTATAAAATATTGCCTAAAAACGTCATAATCTGTAGTAAGATAAGGTAAATCATCTCCAGTAGTATACAACCCTTTTTGATAAGCTTTTAACAAATCTTGCGGAGTTCTAATCTCATCAGGGTCTATTCCAAGTTCTTTATATTTTCTAGCATAAAAAGGAATCTCTTTCGATAACTCTCTCACATACTTTACTCTTTGCTCCATCGCTTGCGCTAAATGATCTTCACACAAAAACTGACTCACTGAAGCGAGTTCTTTTTCAAGTTCTTGCATATTTTTTAGATTATTCAAATAAAAATTTAAATATTATTTGGAATATTCCACAAAATAGAAGTTTTAAAAGTTTTAAAAACGAGTTAAAAAATATGAAAACTTTTGTTCCCTACGAAAATAGGGAGATCGACCTGGAAGCCTATTTAGTAGAAAT
>JASEGN010000110.1 GCA_030018055.1 Candidatus Aenigmatarchaeota archaeon
TCTATATCTTTCGTTTTACGAATAGATAGCTCTTCATGCGATTCTACTCTCCTACTTCGTACTACCACTATTTTTAAATAACCTTTAAACTTAAATCCTCTTCTAACAGGTTAATAACATAGTGTCGTGGATGGTGTGGCTAGAAACCCTTTGAACCCCTAAAATTAAATTAATGAATGTTAAATATATTTTACCAATAAATTATATGGAAATCAAAGAGATAAGATTAGAAGAATTAGATCCAAAAAAATTCGTAGAGGAGAAAATTAAGGAGATTTCATCGATCGTTGGCGATAGTTTAGCTGTTAACGCCTTATCTGGTGGTGTTGATTCTTCAACTGTTACTATGTTAGGACATAGGGCACTAGGTGATAGGCTCAAAACATATTTCATCGATAATGGTTTAATGAGAGAAGGTGAAACTGAAAGCATTGTTTCACGGTTTAAAAATTTAGGAGTAAATGTTAAGCTTGTAGATGCTAAAGAGATCTTCTTTGATAGATTAAAAGGTCTTAGGGACCCAGAAGAAAAAAGAGAAGCTATTACTCAGACATTTTATAAAGATGTTTTTAATAAGATTGTAAGAAATAGCGGTGCAAAGTACCTTCTTCAAGGCACAAATTACACAGATGTGGAAGAAGCTGTTAAAGGAATTAAAAGACAGCATAACATTCTTGAGCAGCTTGGAATAGATACAGAAAAAGAATATGAGTGCAAGGTTATAGAACCCTTAATTCAGCTCAGAAAGCCTGCTATACGAGAAATTGCAAAATTTCTTGGTTTGCCAGAAGAGATACATAACAGACCACCTTTTCCAGGTCCAGGTTTAGCAGCAAGGATAATAGGTGAAGTTACGCTGGAAAAAGTAGAAATCGTGAGAAAAGCAACAAAAATAGTTGAAGAGGAATTACGCAGCACAAAAATATTCCAATGCTTGGCAATCTTACATGAAGATAAAGTTACTGGTGTAAGAGAAGGAAAAAGAGATTATGGTTGGCAAGTAGAAGTAAGATGTTGGGATAGCAAAGATGCTGTAATGGCATCACCAACAAGGCTTCCTTATGATATCTTAGATAGATTAGCAGAAAGAATAACAGGAGAGGTAGTTGGAGTTGTGAGCGTTACTTATAACATAACCAAAAAACCACCATTAACTATAGAAGCTCTTTGATTAAGAGAATTAACAGCACCATTTTTCTATAGACTTTTCATAAACAAACCTAGCTTTTTTCAAATCTCTAATTTTTACAAATTCATTTGCTTGGTGTGCAGTTGAAGTTGGACCAAAAATGACGAAATTTGTACCAAGTTTTCTATAATACAGCTCTGCCTCTGTATAACCATATTCACCTTCAACTCTAGTTTTTACTATACCTTGAATTAGTTTAACTATCTCAGAATTAGCTGGGATTTTCATGGCAAGCCTAGGTCTGATAATTTGTTCTATCTTTGCCTTTAATTTTAACTTTTTTAAAATAACTTTAAACTCATTTAAAACTCTTTCAGGAGTTTCACCAGGTAGCAACCTTCTATCAATCTCAACTTCACAAAATTCTGGAACAATGTTAACTTTAGTTCCACCTATTATTTTCCCTACGTTGATCGTTGGACATCCGAGCAAAGGATACTTTACCTTTTTTAGTCTTTCAGATAGATTATTTACTTCTTGGATGAAATTACTCGCTTTAAGAATAGCATTATTTCCTTTCCAAGGGGTTGAAGCATGCGCAGCCCTACCTCTAAACTTAAATTTTATATGCATTATTCCCTTTTGAGCAATTTTCAGCTTTAGATCAGTTGGTTCTGCAACCAAGCCGTATTTTATATCATTAAAGAAATCTTTCCTTTTTTTCAAGAGATATTTAGACCCCTTTTGTCCAACTTCTTCATCTCCAACAAGCACAAGAGCTAACTTTCTTTTAAATTCTTTACCTATTAAATTTTTTGCTGTGTTGTATAATTACTCAGAAAACCAATAATAGGTGATTGGTATGAAGAGGAAGTTA
>JASEGN010000111.1 GCA_030018055.1 Candidatus Aenigmatarchaeota archaeon
CGTTGGGGCTCGAATACAGATTCATGATTTTTTTTGTGCACATGCTTTGCAATAGAAGTATGGGTTATATAAATGTGACATTGTCAATCTACTTTTTCTTTCAACTTTCTACTTTTAATCAAAGCTTTAGCAACCTTTATCGATAAAGGTTCTGTCAAGATTTTTCCCATTTCTTTGCTATATAAAATATCCATAGTAGGCCCTTCTAACACCACTTTTCCACTGTCTATTAATGCAATTCTATCTGTATGTCTTGATACTTGTTCTAAATGATGCGTTGCTAGGATAATCGTTTTCCCTTTTTCTTTTAATTCAAGTAAAATTTTCAGGATTTCTTGAGCTGCCTTAATACTTAAGAAAGAAAATGGTTCATCTAAAATCAGAATTTCACAGTTCATTACTAAACATGCTGCTAAAGCAACTTTTTGTTGTTCGCCAGAAGAAAGTTCATTCGGGCTTCTATTGTAAAAATCTCTGTCCAAAATTTCATTGATAACTGTTTCTGCTCTCGTTTTACATTCCGACCATGGCAAGCCTTGATACATGGGAGCACTCATGACTTCATCGATAACTCTCAATTGATGCAACTGACTTACCGGGTCTTGAAAGATAATTCCAATTTTTGAACCTAGTTCTGTAATCTTGAAATTTTTTATACTTTCTCCCAAAATATAAATATCACCATCAAACTTCCCACTATATTCCTTATGAAAGCCTCTGGCTAACATCAGCAAAGTAGTTTTGCCAGAACCAGTAGGACCTGCGAGAACATAGAAAGAGTTTGTAGGGATTTTTAAGTTTATATCTTCTAAAATCCAATTATCAATTCCTGGATATTTATAACTCACATTACTAAATTCGACAGCTACTTTTTTCATCTCCCGTTCTCTCCCAATTAAGAAAAGATAGCACTATATTATTTACCGAGCAAAAATCACTTAGTTCGCTCATAAATCCTTCTACATCTGTTTTGGAAACATCACTATTATGTCCACGATACCAATCGATGGTCCCTGGTATATTTGCATACTCAGAAACTTTCAAAAAGTTAATAGGGTATTTGACCAATAAATTTTTTACAAAATTTAATGTATTATCTAAACTTTCCTTGGTTTCACCAGGTAAGTTATACATAAGAAGTAACTTTGAGATCATGCCTGCCTCTGTTGTCATCCTGATAGCCATTTCAATATCACTAGGGCTAATGCCTTTCTGCATGTTTTTTAAAAGCTGTGGGTCGCCACTCTCAGCACCCCAATTTATTTCGACACATCCACTTCCCCTCATCTTTCTTAGTATTTTTTTACCAAGATTAACATTTTTTACAAAATCTGTGACCCTAGTTTCTCCTACACTCCATTTCAGATAAGGAAATTTTTGTAATGTTTCACATATTCTATAAGTTCTTTCGGGATCTTTATAGCAAAAGAAATTATCATCACAAGTGAATAACTTAGTAATTTTAAATTCTTCTACCAAATACTCCACTTCAGCTCTTATTTTTTCTGGACTTTTTGTTCTATAATGTCTATCAACTGTACAGAATGTGCATTTTCCCCAATCACAACCTTTGCTAGTAAAAATGTTCAAATAACGCTCGTTCCTGTTCAAGGTATTTACCTTTTGAAGAATTTTTATATATCTCTCAGTATCAAAAGCTTTTCTCTTGGGAAATTCTAAAGAATCTAAATCGTAAATAATGTCTTCAAGATATTTTGTTTTATTCGGTCTTTCATTTTCCTTAATTATCTTCTCAAAAATTCTTTCTCCGTCACCCATAACACAATAATCTAAACCTTCGACATGTTCTCCCTTGCTTAAAACATTTAAAGATTTTGCCCCAACACCCCCTAGAACAGTAATAATCGTTGGTTCTTCCTTCTTTATTTGGTATGAAAATACCTTATTATTTTCATGCCCATGGGTGTCCCCTTGGGTCATGAAGGT
>JASEGN010000112.1 GCA_030018055.1 Candidatus Aenigmatarchaeota archaeon
ACTTACTATAAAATACTTTCCACTCATCTCTCCATATATCTAGCCCTCTTTTCTATCTCTTCAATTTTTTTCAGAACCTCACCAGCTTTTTGATATTCTTTTTTGTAACCTTCAACAATCCTGCTCCAACAAAAATTCAAAATTTTAAAATGAGTTGATCTCAAGGCCTCATAAAGTAGATTTAAATCAACCCCTTGATCCTCTATTCTAGAAGAAAAATCACCGAGACCAAAATCTATGAAATAAATTTCATCATCTTTTAAAATCATGTTGCTTGTTGTTAGGTCACCATGAACAATTCCACGTGCATGCAACTTTCCTATAGCTCGACCAATTTCAAGACAAATTCTTGTTATAGTTTTTTCATCAACCTCATTTAACAATTCTTTAATTCTTTTTCCTGCTATACTTTCCATTATTATCTTATAGTTTACATAATCTACGTGCAGTATTCTTGGAGTAAGTACACCTACCTTTCTAGCTTCTGTTAATAACTTAACTTCCTTTCTTGTCCTAACTTTCCTTAGCTCTTTGTCTATTTGCTCTATTCTATAACCTTTCTTTATACGCTCTTTTAGTATAACTTCCTCCCCTTCAAATTCATCCAAATAAATTATGCTTTCAGCGCCACGATAAATTATTTTCACAGTCTTACCTTCTATAATTTTCTAGCTCATCCAAACTTGGAAAAGCTGTTATCGCTCCCTTTTTTGTTGTTGTTACAGCTGCAACTAGATTAGCTTGTTTGAATATCATGTCTAACTCCTGTTTGTCTAGTTGACTAACTTTATTTTTTTCAACAAAAGGCAAAATACCATAGAGTGCGCCTGCATTAAAGGCGTCACCAGCACCAGTTGTATCCATGACATTAACTTTGAATCCCTTCACATAATTAGAAATGCCATGGAAATAGTAGTAGCAACCTTTTTTACCTAGAGTAACGACAATTAATTGATTTTTGACCGGAAGTTTTTCGATTGCCCTTTCTGGATTTTTCGTACCAGTCAAAATTTCTAGCTCTTCCTCACTAACTTTCAAAAAAGATACATGTGGAATTGTTGAAAAGATTGTCTCCTTTGCTAAGTTCTTATTTTTCCATAAGGATTCTCGGTAATTTGGGTCATAAGAAATAAATGTTATATTCTTCTTTGCTATCTTCAAAGCTTTTTCTGTGGCTTTTCTAGAAGGATTTCTAATTTGGAGTAATGAACCAAAGTGGAAGATCTTTGCTTGAGTTAAAAATTCCTCCTTTACGTCCTCGCTAGAAAGCTGCTCATCAGCACCAGGATTTCTGTAAAAGGTAAAATCCCTTTCCCCATCTTCTGTTAAACAAACAAATGCTAGCGTAGTCCTAGCCTGCTCATCTTTCACAATCCCACTAACATCAACACCATTTTCTTGCAGAGTTTTCACTAAAAAATCACCAAAAGGGTCATTACCAACCTTTCCTATGTACCCAACCTTAACTCCAAGTTTAGCGAGCCCTATTGCTGTGTTTGCTGGTGCCCCCCCAAAATTTTTCAAAAATCCAGACACACGTTCTAATCTTCCACTCTCTGAAGCTATCATATCAACTATAAGTTCACCCATGCAGCATACTTGCATACTCATGAAAAATCCCAACAATAAATACTTTTTCGTTACATTAATAAGCTAACAAATCAAAAAAGGTTCTTGTAACTTATTGTTAGCAAATAATAAAAATTTACTACTAAACCTTTCTAAAATCCAGAATTTTTAGCTTGATTTGCGAGCTTATGCTCCATCATTTTTAAATTTAAGAATTTATAAATATTTCGCCTTTTATTAAAAATTTATATATTTCAATAAAAACAGTGCGTAATTTAGCAATCTAGGTTCTTTGTAATCACAATTAAGA
>JASEGN010000113.1:0-628 GCA_030018055.1 Candidatus Aenigmatarchaeota archaeon
TACCTTATATCATCAGCAGTTAGATAAACAGGAACTTCGCACGCAACGGTTGCCGAGTCGTTTATCAGCATGAATTCTTGAACACGGGAGTGTCTTTCTCTACTGCTTTTAGCCAGCATTAGACCGAGTTCAGCCAGTTTATTTGCTAGATTCCGTTTTTGAAGTTTTGTTATTTTCAGCAAGGAAGCTTTCAGTTGTGAAGCTCTTTTTTCAAGCTCTTCGTCTGGAATGATAAAAATGTGATGGGGGAACTTATCTGTTTGGACGAACTCCAAGTAAGATTTTAATAACTGAAATTTTCTTTGCGGGAGTTCTTTTGCTTGTAGTAATAGCTTTGCTCTGTGAAGTTGAAACTCGTAGACCTGTTTGTGCTGGAGCCTCTGACTTAGGATTAATTCTTTAGGCGAGAACATTCCCCTTGATTTTTCTCTTAGCCTATGAAATGTGCAGAGCTTTGAGTATTCTTTTATCCAAGAATGGATGGTCGATTGCGGTATTTTTATGTGAAACCTCTTTGCCATTTCTTTCCTGGTTTGCTCCAGATTGTAGCCTAAATTGTAGGTTGAGATTGTGTTTAGTATGATCTTTGCTGGATAAGATTTATGCCTCAGCTTTTTGTCAGTGAAGT
>JASEGN010000113.1:638-1868 GCA_030018055.1 Candidatus Aenigmatarchaeota archaeon
CTTGATCGACTTCGTTGAGTTTGCGGCATAAGGCACTCTCTTCTCTAGCGTTCTTTGACTGAAATCTACCATTTTCTTTTTCCTCCTTTTTTTGTTGATTTTGAATTACAGTATGGACAAAAAACTTCCATAAAAATCTTATTTAAGTAATTTTAAAAATTCTTCTCTTGTCAATCCACTTTTCTTACCTTCTACGAACTTAATAAGGATTACATGGCTACCTTTTTGTCTTACAACCTGAAATCCAACTTTAGAAAGAGCCTTAATGACTTTCTTTCCTGACAGTACTGGCAACTTTTTCATAACTAACCCCAAAGCTTGTAACAATTATAGCTTCCTTACTTATACTTTCTGGCAAACCCATCTCTTCTACATACAATTCAACTGCTTCTTTTAGATTTTTTATAGCCTCATCTATTGTATAACCTTGACTAACCACGTCTAGCTGGGCATAAAGCCACGTATTGTTTTTCACCTTTTTTAACTATTGCCGTTAATTCCATAATATCACCAAATATAACTGTAATTTTCATTGGTATTTAAATGTTTTTAGTAGCTGATTTTGTATACGAAACTTGTCAGTTAGCAGACGAATTTTGTAGTTGAAAAGGCAAAATAGGGCTGATTTTTGGCTGAAAAGGCATTTTAGAGCTTATTTTGAAGTTGGAAAAGGACTGGTTTTGGTGTAAAATGTTTGATTTATTAAATTGGAAAGAGAAAATTTAATCATGTTTAGAATAGAGTTTTCTAGAAGAGCGAAGAAGGAGCTTAAAAAGCTAGAAAAATATAAAGAACGGATAGTTGAGGTATTAAAAATTCTTTCTTTAGATCCTGTGCCCGCGAGGTATTATGATGTAAAAAAACTCAGAGGATTGAAGAATGCGTTCAGAATCAGGATAGGAAGGATAAGAATTGTTTACACAATTAACTGGAAAGATAAAGTTATAATCATCGCGAGGGCAGAATTCAGAGGAAGGGCTTATTGAAGTTAAATGGAACTGTCTTTCCAGCCCTATACTCTTTTAAAGCTTGTTTTACCGCTTTTACATCCTCTTTACTCGCTTTCTCAGTTTCTATTAGCATTAACTCTATGGAAATTAGTCTAGGTTGTGGGTTGAAATTGTGTTAAGTATTATTTTTGATGGATATGTCTTGTGTTTTAGTTTTTTGTCAGTGAAGTATTTTTTGCATTCTTGGCATCTGTATTTTTGAACCAATTCAGCTTTCGTT
>JASEGN010000114.1 GCA_030018055.1 Candidatus Aenigmatarchaeota archaeon
CAAGCTTTAAACTTCTGTTTGAATATGAGAATATATAACCACCTTTACCTCCTGGGATGAAGAATATTTCATGTTTTTTATCTAGTAAAAAGGCATGATGAGTTTCGAGGACATCACTCCAATATTCATCTAGGGTATACTTATCAACCTCTTTAGGCTCTATAGCTGATGAAACATCAAAGAGAGATATCTTTACCTTCCAGCCTTCTTTTCCTATACCAAGAATTAGGTGTTCTTCTATTGGGTGAAGATAGGAAGAGTATCCAGGTATTTTGAGCTCTCCCTTAACCTCTGGTTTAGTCGGATCAGCTAAGTCAAGAACATAGAATGGATCTATTTCTCGGAAAGTTACAACATATCCTCTATCACCTATGAATCTTACAGAATAAATTCTTTCCTCTATACCAAGACCTTTCACCGAACCAACTACCTTCAGATCTTTGTTAAGAACATAAACATCATTTTCAGTTTCCCTGTCCATTCCTACTGTCGTAGCAATTCTCAAGTAGTTGTTATATTCATCCAGAGAAAACTGGTTTAGTGGCATACCAGCAATATCACCAGTAGCCGAAATAACAAAATTTTCTAGCCCTATCTTTACTATTCCAGTTTTCACAAGCTCCCTCTTCATCTCCTCAAAATATTTTTCCATCCTGTTACGGAGCTCATTTTCTATTCTTAGCCTTTCATCTTCGCTTAGGGTTCTTATCCATTTTTCCATCTCAATATTAAACTCCATCATCTTAGAAGTTGTACTTATCTTATAGCCCTCGATTTCTCTTAACCTCTCAATTACATGAGGTAGAATTATATCTTTGCATCTTTCATCAAAAAATCTTAACATTATTCTGAACGTATCCTCATAATAAGTATAAGTGATGTAGATTGCCTGGCTAGACATATAGACAACTGATAAATCAGAGCCAACGAACGAAATAGAATTTTCCACATTTCCTGTTTCTGGATTAAGAATTAGGGCTGTATAAGTTATATCAACAGGAACTAGTTGGATTGGATGGTAGATTTCTTGACATGGTATTAACATAGATTTTCCATTAATGGTTAGGGGAAGAATTGGACATGGTCTGTAGTAATCTATCCAGTCCTTAAGTACAACATAGATTTTACCATCATAAAGCCTTGCTCCTACTATGCTGCCATTTAGTTCGATGGTAAACTTTTTGGTAGGTGCTTCAGGTTTGATGATATCATAGCAGTAGATTTTATCAGCCAAAATAAGCAAAGTATTGGTGGTTAGAAATAAGTCGCCTGTTTCATTAATCTCTGATAAGATAGAGAGAATTTCAGGTGGGAAAGCCTTTATGATCTTCGTTTTTGTAGTGGGATAAATTGGTGGAATTTCCTCTATGAGTTGGCGTCTGACAATAGGGTAAAATTTTATTTTTGGAGAGAAATAAATTCTTAAACCATCTGTTTTAACTAAGTCTGGTTCATCTATCCCCTTTACTTGAACTGTTGTTGGTGAGATTCTTTCAGGTTGAACTGGTGGTGCTAGGGTTGGTGCAGCCATTTCTGCTGCTTTCTCTTCCATAACTGCCATAGTTCTCGTAGCTGGTGCTCCTGCAACTCCTGCAAAAAGAGGTGCTAGTTCCCTCGCTTCGGTAAGATAACCTTTGAAATCTTCTTCTGAAGTGAACTTAACTAAGATTTCTTCTCTTGGGGTGGGTTTAAACACAAATAAAAAATAACTAATTGTAAAAGTCAAAATAGCTAAAATCAAAACAACTGAAATCAATAATTTTTCTTTCATCTACTTACTTTTAATTTTTTAAGTATATAAAGTACAAACTTAATGAAAATTGTAAATAATTAAATAGAGAGTAGAAGAGCTTGG
>JASEGN010000115.1 GCA_030018055.1 Candidatus Aenigmatarchaeota archaeon
ATGAAATAGAGGAAGCATGCAGCTTTCAGTTTTTCCTGTTCCGGTTGGTGCAATTACCAAAACGTTTTTTCCTTCTAGAATTGGTGGTATTGCTAATTTCTGAGGTAGTGTGGGCTCCTTAAACCGCTTCTCTACTATTTTTCTCAATTTTGGATTTAGCAGTTCAAAGACCATAGACACCACTAAACAGGAGGGGGGTATATATCGCATGCAGTATCATAAATTTTTTCATAAAAACAAAAACTATACAAGAAGATAACTGAGGGAGTTAATAAAGTTTTTGGCGTTAAAACGAGCTATAATTTGGTGCATATGCTAAATCTTAATTTCTAACTTGAGCTAACTAAAAGATTCTTAGCATTTAATAAATAAAGAACCAAATAACAATTATGGAAAAAGGAATTTCTGCTGTAGTAGCAACTGTTCTTATGCTTATAATTACTATTGCTTTAGCCTCAACTGCTTATATGTTTGTCTTTGGTGGTTTTACTACTAGAATATCTACAGCATTCAGCATCGTAGGAGCTTATGAAGATATGGTTACTATAAGGAATGAGGGAACTTCTGCAATCACTTCTCTTACCAGCGTTACTGTAGATGGTGAGCACGTAGCTTATCTGCTCATTCCAAAAGATCCGTCTTTAATTGGCTATTGGATGCTTGATGAAGGCTCTGGCACTACTGCTGCAGATAGTAGTGGAAATGGTAACACGGGAACTTTGTACAGTGGTACTGTTGTTTGTTCTGGTGGGAATTGTCCAAATTGGGTTGATGGAAAGTTTGGCAAGGCTCTGAGTTTTGATGGTGTGGATGATTATGTGGAAGTGCCAAGTTCAACGAGTTTACAGATTACTGATGATATAACTGTTGCAGCATGGATTAAAATGGATTCAGATGGTGCAACAGATCAGAGAGTAGTGCTTCAAAAATCAGGTTCATACAGGCTGATGATTAGGCACGACCCCTACAGACATATTGAAGTGTGGTTATGGTTACCAGAAGATGACGGAATGGCAACATTAGTTGGAGGTAACCCAATTTCTTATGACTGGTTTCATCATGTTGTCTTTACCCGAGAAAAATCCACTGGAATCGTTAAAACTTATGTTGATAGTATAGAACAAGCATCTATTTCAGGAAAAACAAGTTCAATTCCTGTAAATACCAATCCAATCTCGATTGGAAAGGACTGGAACGAATTTGACGGCATCATCGACGAAGTTCGCATATACAATAGAGCTTTATCAGCAGAAGAGATAAAAGCATTATACAATATGGGAGGGATGATAAAGCCAGGACAAACAGGAACTATCAAACTCTATCCATCTTCTCCTCTATCAAAAGGATTACATACAATAAAAATTTGTACACCTAGTATGTGTAACACAGGATATTTGACTGTAGTTTAGATTTTTTCAGAATTAGATGCTGCAACAATAGGATTCTAGGAAGGCTATGTCAGAAAGAGGTCACAGACTAGATATAATGGCAGGAATTTTTGAAGTAGCAAAAAACCTATAAAGCGGACAAACATTATGTACAAAGCTAGACTATCTCGAGTAGCTAATGGTTTACGTACAACTACTTACAGAATTAGATTTACTCGAGAGGAAAATGAAAATCTTTACAAAACAACTCCAAAGGCATTCGTTTTATGAATCTTACAAGGATTTTTGAAGTTAACTTCTAAAAATTTATCTAACTTTATATCTGAAAGTTAAATTGGATATTAAATGAGAATTGAAAAAATTATTAAAATTCTTAACAGAAGATATAAGATAAAACCTTGGAAAGAAAAGCCTTTTAAAATTTTGATTTCTACAATTCTATCTCAAAGAACTAAAG
>JASEGN010000116.1 GCA_030018055.1 Candidatus Aenigmatarchaeota archaeon
GCACAAAACTACAGAAACCTTCTTCACTCGTAAGATTGATGAACAAACATTTAGGAAAAGAATAGAAGGTTATAGAGCTGAAATGGATAAAATTGATGTTGAAATAAAACTCTTAAAAAAACTAAAGAAATAACTTAAACCTCTAACAACTTGCTTTCATGTATAACTGAATAGATAGGTCCAGTCCTCTGTAGTTCACTTTTAATTATCTGAACTCTATCTACAACAAAACTTCCAACTTGAATATTTTCATTTTTTTTGATTTCAGACAAGAACTTTTGTTTGTTCAAAACATTTCTCACTCTACATAAAGTTACATGCAAAGGCTTTGAGTCACCACCAATTTTTTCAACAATTTCTTTTCTCAACCTTTCGAAAATTTCAGAATCAACAACACCTAAAGCAATCACTCTAACATATCGCTCGCTTGGTATCAGTTTTATACCAACAATATTAACCTTAAAACTATTATATTTTTCACAAATTTTGTCAAGAAGCTGAGAGAAAAAAATTATTTTATCCTCTCCAACTTCTCCAAGAAAGGACAGGCAAACATGTAAATTATAATCTTCTACAAGCTTGCATTCAATTGGCAAGCTTTTTATCCAATCCTGTAAACATTTTACACCCTTTCTAATTTCCTGTGACAGCATTACTCCAACAAAACACCTTGCCATATTAATTCCTTAACTATACTTTTTCAAACCATTTAAGATATAAATTTAAAATTTTTGTAAAATAAATATATTTAGTGAAGACATGGTAGAAGAAAAAATAAAGGCAGCTGAAATGGTAGGAAAGGTAATCATAAGCGAGGAAACTGGAAAGAAATTTGGAAATGTTGGCAACGTAGACTTTGTGGTAGAGAGTGGTGAGTTACTCAACATAACAGTCGAAAATCCGTCTAAATACATAGATGAGTTAAATTTAAAAGCCGATGAAAAAGGAAGGACAGTAATTCCATTCGCGGCAGTAAGATCTATTGGAGATTTTGTAGTAATTAGTGAGAGCGAGTTAGTTTAAGCTATCGACTTTCCAGTTTTAGAAATTTTATTACTTCTGTAAAGGGTACAGGACCAACTCTAATTAACACTGGACTCTTTTTCCTCATGTCAATAATTGTGGAGGAGGGAATTTTTCTCAACTTACCAGCATCCAAGATTATATCAACTTTTCCGTAAAATTCCCTTATAATTTTTTTACTAGAATAAATCGATGGCTTTCCATGGAGGTTAGCACTGGTTGCAGTTATTGGAACTTTTGCATATTTAGCTAGAAGATTAGCAACTTTGTTAGATGAAATTCTAAATACAAATGCACGATTTGTGATTAGAGGATAAGTGTTCTTTCTTTTAACAACTAACGTTAATGGGCCTGGCATGAATTTCTTCACAATTTTTTCGACAGTTTTGTTTATACACCCGTACTTTTTAGCCATCTCTAAATTAGCAACGATTGCAATAACATTAGACCCTTTTGGCTCTTTTTTTATTTCATAAACTCTTTTAACTGCTTTTTCATTTAGAGCATTTGTTCCTAAACCATAACAAGTTTCAGTTGGGTAGATAACTACCTTTCCATTTCTCACTTCTTTTACAATGGATTTAATAATTTTAATATCTGGATTTTCTGGATTAATTTTGATTATTTTTGTAATAGTCATATGTAAAACATTTTATATGTTAAACGTCTATCATTTAATCCAGGTTACTTTAACCTCATCGATCCTCCATCTTGGCCTAATTTTATCTTTGAAATCAGGTTTCCATCCAGACTTATGAGCAAGTAGACCAGTCCACGCTATCATTACAGGATTGTCAGAAGCATA
>JASEGN010000117.1 GCA_030018055.1 Candidatus Aenigmatarchaeota archaeon
ATACTTTTCTCTTATTGGCTGGAATGGATGGGTTGGACCAAACTGGTAGTTAAGGTAATCATCGCTGTAAACAAAAGCTGTGACACCGCTCATAAAATATATTCCTCCATTAAAAATATTTGAAGAATGAAACGGACGGGGAGCCCTTTCTGTTCTAGGTGTAAAGATCGTCTATTCGCTTTGTGATATACTCGTCTCTCTTCTTTCTAACCTCTTCATAAAATTTAAAAACTTTATTAACAACTTTTGGACTTCTACCTATAGTTTAGTAAGCACAAAGAAGTAGGTTGTCACTAATTGAAATTCATTTAAATTCGTCCTTTTTCGAGACGATAAAGCTTTTTTACTTAATACCAAAATATTTTGCGACATATAAATAAAGCACGTTCATCCCTAGCTTATCCCTTTTTTTCCACCATTTTCGATAGATATGATCGCTCAAACTCTCAATTTCACGGAATGTCAGTTTTTCGGTTATCTTCTTCGCTTTAAGCATCGAATCATAGGAAGGGCAATACCTCAGTTCATAATATTCACCTACTAATCCTGTTACAAAACTCTTTAATAATGTCAATTCTTCTGTTCTTTTGTTAAACACGAATCTTCTCACGGCTTCGCCCCATTCATCATAAACAAAAGGCTTGTGATGGAAAATTACCTTTGGCTTTATCCCCTTCTTAACTAAGGAATGCAAAAGAGGAGTATGAATTGCTCCTCTAACTGTGAAGATATTTTTTTCTGGGTTCCTTTCCTGGATAGAGATCAGTTGATCTGCAAAGTGTTCATCCCTTTTCAAGAGCTGTTCTGCTGCGAGCTCAGCCGCTTTATAAGCATAATTTAAACATTCTTTTATGTTGGACTGATAAAACTCTTCCCAGGCCTTAAGATAATGATCCCTGGATCTTTTTTTTTCTTCTTGAGTTACAGGGCATTCTTCCAAAAGCCAGCTTTTCTTGCTATTAAAAAGAATGCGGTCCATAGCTCTCGCAAAATCAAGAAACCTACCGTCAAGAACCAGTTGATCTAGATGGATTTTTCCCAAACTTACTTCTCTTCTTATTTCGAGTTGTTCTCTACGTTCTTCTGGAGAAAGATAGACAGAAACTTCTTCTACAAAAATATCAGAGTTAGTAATTTCATTCATCGTTTCTTTTTCAAATAATTTTTCAGGTTCGGTGTGTAAGGTATAACATATTCCAATCATAATACTTTTAAGAATTGGAATAATTAAAAACATTTTGAATTGGTTTTCAAATTAAATCTGCAGAGCTGCAGGAACCAATAAAAATTAACCCTAACCTTTTTAATTTCTTTTTATGAATTATTCGACCGAATTTGCAGCTTTGGGAAAATCTGTTTAAGGCAAAGAAAACTACGAAATAGAAAGAGGCTTTCAAATCGCTTATGAGTTTTTTGATATCGGATTTGTTGGTCCGGTGCTTTCTCCCCTCTGATAGTCTTTTTCTGGGATAGAATATGTAGATTTAAATGTTTTGATAATTTTCTTTTCAGATAAGGGGAGAAGTACTGACCTATTTCTTTTGTATTTGTGGTATCTTTCAGTCATCTGGTTTAATTGTTTTTCGACAATTGACACCCACATTTTCCCAATCTAAATTTCTTTCCGTCAATAAAACCTTATGTCTTAATTCAAAGAACTTAGCTTATTAACCAAGAGCCATCGCAAGGAGCTGAACTCAGCCTAAAACCTTCTCTGCAACAACCAAACTTCATACCTTTCTTCT
>JASEGN010000118.1 GCA_030018055.1 Candidatus Aenigmatarchaeota archaeon
ATTTGTTTTTCAAATCTCTGTCTAAGAGAGGCTTCACCAATGCGAAAAGTTCTTCTGGATTTCTCGTCAATGTTCTAAAAAGAATGACACCGTATGCTGGTAATTTCAATTTAAAAATTAATTCACCGAAATCTAAATCATTTGTTAAAAAAATTCTATTTTCGTTTTTTGCTCTGCTCAGAACTTTTTGGTCATCTGCACCTGTCAACACATCTATAACTGAGATGGCATCATGTCCTTCCTGTATTAGAAGATTTGTAAATCTTTTACCAAGATTTTCATCTACCAAGAATTTCATATTTACCTTTTATCTTTATCATAGGGAATATCTCCTCACCAGCTACCAGCTTTTCCGCATAAAGAAGCGCAGCCTTTATATCTTCTTTGGTAATATGGGGAAACTCCTCCATAATTTCTTCATAAGTTTGACTGATGGCTACTCTATGAACTATTTCTTCCACAGTAACCCTCGTCCCTCTAATCACAGGTTTTCCTACCATAACCTTAGGGTCAACAACAATTCTCTTCATCCAATCTTTCATGATATCAATATAGTGTTTAGTTCAAGTATATTTAAAATTTTATTATCGTCACTCCTAACTTTTTTGATAATTTCAACTTTAGCTCTTGCTTGGCTTCAGTATCACCCTATCTCAGAAGTAAGGTGGGGTACAACTACTAATCCTCTAGGCTACCTATCATCTGCAGGAACTATTCTTACTGCTAGGCTAGATTCAAATGGTGATATTGTTGTTGAGGTGTGAAAAATGAAAAAGAGAATATTAATCGACATAGACGTTGTAGCTGTGGCAAACTACTACAAAAAAGATAGGGACTACCCAATAGCAAAGAGGTTTATTGAGAGAGTTGAGTTTGGAGAATACGAGCTTTATTCGGCACATACTCTTGTTGAACTAGTGAAAAAGTGGAAAGAAATGAAAATCAAGGATGGTGTTCTGAAATTTTATTCAGATTACTGCTATGTAATACCCCCTGCAGAAATTGCTAGAAGGCTCGAGGAAAGGAAAGTTAGGCCAAAGGTTATCTTAGACCAATTAGCGAAGAAAGGTGTCAAAGAGGAGGATGGAATTTTAGCAGTTGTAGCCAGTTTATTCGATTTGGTTTTAGTTACTCTTAACCGCAAGCATCTTCGTGACAAAAGGGAAGAGATAAATAAGATTTTGAAAGAAGGTGGATTGAATGAAATCGGAATACTATTGCCTAACGAAATTTAGACAACCTTTGAAGGTCTTGCATGAGTTTTTTATAGAGCTCTCTTTTTACAAAGTGGGTAAATTCTTGAGAATCTTTAAACCTTCTCATAAGTTTATTTTGACTTCAAGTATATTTAAAATTTTGTTCTCATCGCTCCTAACTTTTTTTATAATTTCAACTTTAGCTCTTGCTCAGCTTCAGTATCACCCTATTTCAGAGATAAGATGGGGTAATGCAACTAATCCTCTGAGCTACTTTTTCTTTTTTGTTTTTTTATTTTCTACTTATAGTTCTCTGACTCTGATACGAACTTCGCTAACGACCACAAATTTGTTTTTCAAATCTCTGTCTAAGAGAGGCTTCACCAATGCGAAAAGTTCTTC
>JASEGN010000119.1 GCA_030018055.1 Candidatus Aenigmatarchaeota archaeon
ATCAAAGTAGCTTATCCAATTGAGCTTTTTGAGCCTGGAAATATGCCGCAGATTCTCTCGAGTATAGCTGGAAATATATTTGGAATGAAAGCTGTAAAAAACTTAAGGTTGGAAGACGTTTCTTGGCCGCATGGAATGATAAGATCCTTTAAAGGGCCACAATTTGGAATTGAGGGAATAAGAAAAATTCTCAGTGTTTGGGATAGGCCACTGACAGCTACTGTACCAAAACCTAAAGTTGGGTTAAGTACTGAAGAATATTGTGATACTGCATACAAGATCTGGAAAAGTGGCATAGATTTCGTTAAAAATGATGAGAATTTGACATCGCAAAATTTTATCAAATTTTACGGAACGACTGAAAAAATGCTTAAAATAAGAGATAAAGTCGAAAGAGAAACTGGTGAAAAAAAATTGTACTTGGCAAACGTAAGCAGTGAGACAAAAGAAATGATAAAAAGAGCGAGGTTTGTTAGGGAGTGTGGCGGAGAAATTGTGATGGTAGACATTCTTACAGTAGGCTGGGCCGGGGTTCAGAGTTTAAGGGAAGAATGTGAAGATTTAGGCTTAGCCATATACTCGCATAGAGCCTTCCATGCAAGTTTTTCTAGAAATCCTAAGCATGGCATGTCTATGTTATGTGTTGCTAATATCGCTAGATTAATAGGAACGGATGCTATACATATAGGTGGTATGGGAAAGCTTGTATCACCAAAGGATGAAATTTTCATTTTAAAGAAAAATTTGGAGGAAAGGATTGTAGAAGAAACAAATAGCTTGCTAGCAAAGGATTGGAACAGGATTAAACCTGTATTTCCAATTTCAAGTGGCGGCCTTCATCCTGGCATTATACCAAGGCTAATCAAACTGCTTGGAAAGGACATCATCCTTCAAGTTGGCGGAGGAGTTATAGGGCATAAAATGGGTATTGATGGTGGTGGAAAAGCAGTGAGACAAGCAATTGATGCTACTCTACAAAACATTCCATTAAAAGAATATGCAAGAAAGCACAAAGAATTAGAAGTTGCTTTAAAAATGTGGAGATATTTGACGCCGATTTAAATTAGTGATAAAAATGTTTGTATTATTGCTAAGAATGCAGAAATTTGCTCAAGTAATCATGCTAGAATTGGCATGCGAAAAGGGAAGTTGTGTTGAATGAGACTCAAAGCAAAGCTTCTCGGCCTTGAAACTGGAGGAAAGCCGATAGTTATTTTGAATAAAGATGATTGTGATGAATTAGGGCTAAGGAGTTTAGCAAGAATAAAATTGCATCATGGAAAAAAGGAGTTAACAGCTATAGTTAACGTGACAACAAAATTTGTGGAAAAAAATTATATTGGAGTTTCAGAAGAAGTAAGGGGCTCTTTAGGGCTAAAAGAATTTGAAGAAGTGGAAGTTGAAGTTGCAAAATTTCCTGCTTCTCTTGAGTTCATAAAAAACAAGTTAAAGGGAAGAAAGCTTGGCTATGATGAACTTCTAGAAATTGTTAAAGATACAGTAGAAGGGAATTTGAGTGAGATCGAGATAGCATCTTTTG
>JASEGN010000011.1 GCA_030018055.1 Candidatus Aenigmatarchaeota archaeon
ATCTTGTTTAACAATCCCCTATATGGTTTCACCTGCATGAATTGGCACTACAGTTGCTCTGCCATCAGGATGTTTTAAGAAGACATGACTACCTCTTTGCCTAATAATCACGAACCCAACTTTTGGAGAATCTTTATTAGTTCATTTCCAGAAATAGAGGGAAGCTTCATTTAAATAACTACCATTTGAATTCAAACGAATCTTTTATTCAGAATTTCTTCCTCACACTCAAGGTACAAGAGAATAGCTTCTTTTGTTCTCTCCATCAATTCATCTAGGTTTTTGCCTGGGTATGGCATCCTGGCAATTCAACTACCTCTGAGATTAAATAACCATCTTCTCCTCTTTCAATAACTACGGTAAACTCTTTGGGCATATTTTATTATAGTTATCATTCATTTAAATAACTTTAAGAGATTTTCAAAGGCTATTTTTAGATTTAGGATAAATAGTTGCTAATTTTCATCATGCTTTATTGTTTATCCATGAGTTATTTCTAAATTTTTCACTTAGTAAAGATTTAAAATTACTTTTTAAAATCATTGATTGATACGAGTTTTTGTACATCCTTCGCAACTTCCTCTGCTCTTCTATTACCATCGATAACCCAATACGATTCGGAAACTTACAAAATTTTTGAAAAATCGTTAACCTCGATAAAAATTTAGATTAGCAAAAGAAGCTTTAAAGTTCACTTTTAATATACTCAACAGCATTTCTAAAGATTTGGACTCCTTGACCTTCCCCTGGAATTGTTTCACCTCTTCTTTTATATATTTCTTTTTCTCTTGTCCAATTTGGATGATTGGTAAATGCGTTATATGCTTCAGGATGTGGCATCAATCCAAAAATTCTTCCACTTGGATCACATATCCCAGCTATATCGTGAAGGGATCCATTAGGATTATAAGGAAATTCTCTGTTTGCCAATTTATCTTCTTTACAATATTGTAAGACAACTTGATTTTCATCAAAAAGTTTTTCAATCACGGATTCCTCAGCATAAAACTTACCTTCCCCGTGTCTAATTGGCAAATCAATTTTTTTAATATCTTTTGTAAATATGCAAGGTGATTTTTCGTTTATTTTTAGATGAACCCAGTCATCTCTAAAATTACCGCAATCATTTGAAATCAAAGCCACTTCCCTAGAATCATAATTTCCATCAAAACCAGGCAATAAACCAAAATTAACAAGAGTTTGAAAACCATTGCAAATACCGATTATTAGTTTACCATCTTTGATAAATTTTTCAATTTCTTCTTTAATGTTGTATTTCAATTTAGAAGCTTCCAAAATACCAGCACCATGATCATCACCCCAACTAAAACCACCAATCAAAGCAAGAATGTGATAATCTTCAAGTGATTTATTTCCCCAAAGCAATTCATTTATATGAACTCTTTCTGAATCAGCACCAGCAAGTTTAAACGAATAATCCGTTTCATACCCACAATTCAGACCATAACCATCTAATACAAGCGATTTAACTTTCATATTAAATCACCAAATGTTTTCTTATAAGCTTGCTTTAAATCATGGATAGATTTGTTGATAATTTCTCTTCCATCAATACCTTTAATTTTAAATTCATTAGTATCATTAACATACCCTATTTGGCCATAAGGGTAGTTTGAGAGCAGTTCTTCAAACCTTTCTTTATATTCTGGAGCAATGGTTACAATTACTCTGCCTGCTGATTCTGAATAAAGAATCTTATCATTTCTCTTTAGTTTTGTTGGTACTTTGCTTAGATCAACGTCCATTCCTAAATTGCCTGCAAATGCAACTTCAGATAAATGTACTCCTAAACCCCCTCTAGATACAGCGTGAGCAGATGCAACAATTTCTTCTTCGATCGCTTTCTGTAAAGCTCTGTACATTGGTAATGACTTATCAATATCAACCTTTGGAATATTTAATCCTGTATAACCCAACATATCATAATATTCAGATCCACCAAGTTCATCTTTTGTTTCTCCCAAAACGTAAACCAAATCTCCGGGCATTTTAGCATCCATGGTAATACATTTACTAACATCATCAATAACACTATTTGCTGTAAATTGAATGGTTGGTGGTCCAGAAACTTTATGGATCTCACCATACTTGCCTTTCAGGTTTCCATCAATGTACATACTATCCTTTCCAGAAAGCAGTGGTATACCAAACAATTCACAATATTTTTTTAGAGCCAAGTTTGACCTTACCAGTTGGGCAGCTTTATATTTTCCATCTGGATTTGTTTCAGGGTCATATTGTATATTTGGCCAGCAGAAATTATCCACACCTCCTATATGATCCAAGTTCCCACCAATAGCTATTAATCTTCTAACAGCCTCATCAATCACGTAAGCAGTCATATGATAGGTATCTATTTCGCTGAAGAATGGGTTAACAACTTGAGTGACAGCAAATCCTTTTTGGGATTCGAGAATAGGTTTGATTACAACAGCATCAGAATGAACATCCCTATCAACACCAACCATTGGCTTAATTACACTACCTCCTTGCACCTCATGGTCGTACTGTCTTGCAACCCATTCTTTACTACATACATTTGGTCTTGAGAGCATATCTTCAAGCACTGAATTATAGTCTTCAGGTTCTTTTAATACAGGTTCAGTTAAACCTCTTAATTCAGGTGGTATCCATTCTGCTTCAAATTCCCACTGAGGAAAGTTGCTTTTTAAGAGATTTAGGTCAACATGCATTATTGGTTTGCCTTTATATCTGATGTGAATTTTACCAGTATCTTTATACGTTCCGATGACAGTTGCTTCAACATCATGTTTTTTTGCCAATGACATGAACTCATCATGATTTTCAGGGGATATCGCTAGGGTCATTCTTTCCTGAGATTCTGAAATCCAAATTTCCCAAGGATTTAATCCAGGATATTTTAAAGGTACTCTTTCTAAGTCAACCTCAACTCCACCGTACTTACCACAATATCTACAAGATTCTCCTACGGAAGATGAAAGCCCGCCACCCCCATTATCGGTGATAAACTCAATCAAGTCTTTATCCCTTGCCTCAAGAATTAACCCTTCCATTTTTTTCTGCCCATAAGGAAATCCAATTTGTACATGTCCAGCTGGTGTATGTTCACTGTATTCTTCAGAAGCAGCTGTTGCACCATGAATACCATCTTTACCAACTCTTCCACCAACCATTATACACAAATCACCATCGTTAATATGTTTTTCATAGGTCGGTTTATCATTTATCTTCGCAGGCATTATTCCAACAGAGCCAACAAAAATATTACATTTTCCAAGATATCCAGGATGAAAGAATACATTTCCAAAAGGGGTTGGAACACCACTTTTATTTGCACCATCCCTAATTCCTTCAATTACCCCATCCAACAATCTTCTTGGGTGAAGTCTTGGTTTCAAATCACCATCATAATCTCTAGGTCCAACACCAAACCCGTAAAGTCCTAAAACTATTTTCGACCCTTTGCCAGCTCCGAGCTTGTCTCTAAATTCTCCAACATTGCCTGTTATAGCTCCACCATAGGGTTCTATATTCGAAGGGGAGTTATGAGTTTCAGCAGAGATAGAATAGTTATAATTTTCATCAAATTTTGCAATTCCTGCATTATCCCACAGTACTGAAAGCACCCAATCTTTTTTATCTTTTAACTTTAAAGTAGGGTTTTTGATACATTCTTCAAATAAATTTTCAATCACGATTTCTTCTCCTGTAGATAAGTCTTTGTAGTAAAATTTTCCATTAAAGGTGTTATGATTACAATGGTCACTTCTTGCCTGAGCTATGTATTCTAGCTCTATGTCCGTTGGCTCAAATAATCCAAATTCAGCACGCTCTTTTTGGATTTCAGATCTTAAAAAATATTCTCTAATTGTCGGAATATCTTTAGGATTAAGTGCTAAGTTTCTTTCCTTACTCAATCTTGCTAGCTCTTCATCACTTCCTATAGAAAAGGTATTAACACTTGGTTCATAATCTAAAATTACTCTTGGGCTTGGGACTTCAAAACCTGATTTTTTCCATTCATCTTTAGAAATCACTTTCCATCTTTGTATGATATCATTACCAAGCATTTCTTCTGCGATTCTATATCCATCTGGTTTAGTCAAATCTCCTTTGAATAAATAAATTTTAGAAGTATAGACAGCCTCATCTTTACCAAATCCTGTTTTAAGCATATCCTTAATTGCTTCAACAGCAGTATGACCTGCAGGATCCATTACTCCTGGTTTATAACCAACCCAAACTGCATAATTCCAATCAAGATTATTTGCTAAAGGATCATTGATGCTAGAAATCTGTGTAACAGGATTAGTAAAAATCTTTATTCTAAGAGCTTCTAAATCATCACCCTTTAGCTTCTCAGATTCAACAGTCTTTACATCAATTATTCTAACCTTTTCAACCTTAAGATTAAAATACTCTTTCACTTTTCGTTTAACTTTTTCTCCCTCAGGATCTGGTAGCGTAGATTTTAATGTTATTTCCAATTGATTTTTGACCATCTTATTACCTGTAATTTCTAATTAAAAGTAAACTTTAAGTTTTAATTTTATTTAAATTCTTTTCTCAATTTAAAAACAATGCTAAACCGTTGAATCGCAGAGGTATTTGCTAATACTGCAGTTAATGCTATCAAATAAACTGAATGAATTTTTGAGAAGCCAGCGACCAAAATTATCACAAGCATCAAGATAAGTCTTTCTCCCCTTTCTAGGATTCCACCTCTTACCTCCATTTTAACTAGCTTCTTCTCCATTGCAGCTGCCTTTGAATATGTGGTTAAAAAGCCACCAAATAAGAGGAGAAATAGCCAAGCTTCAATTGGCAAAATAAAATCCGGTAAGTTGGAAAAAAGAAGACCAAAAATTATGAGAAACTCTACATACCTATCAACTATAGTATCAATGTAAGCTCCGAATTTTGATACTCTTTTCATTACTCTTGCCACTGCACCATCTATTATGTCAATAAAACCTGCGCAAAAAAAGAAGATAGCAGCAAAAAAGAATTGCTCTTCAATTAGAAAATAAAAAGAAATTATACCTGGCAAAATACTTAGTAATGTCCACTGGTTTGGTGAAAGTTCTAGTTTGCTGAATGTTCTACCAATTTTTACGGATAGATTTTCAAATTTCTGTCTATATGCATATAGAGTCACCTTTCTCTTTTCCCTCCGATAAATTCTTCTACCATTTCTCTTGCAATAGAATCAGAAAATTGTTTTGGTGGTCTTTTCATGAAATAAGCTGATGGTGAAATAAGTGGACCACCTATGCCACGATCCATGGCTAACTTACAACATCTGATTGCATCTATCGCTATGCCCGCTGAATTCGCCTTATCATCAACATCTAATCTTAACTCCATGTTAAATGGTACGTTTGCAAATTGTCTTCCTTCAATTCTTATGAATGCGAGCTTTCTATTTCCTAAAAATGGGATGAAGTCGCTTGGTCCAACGTAAATATTTTTAGAATTAAGATTTTCTTTCAATTGACTGGTTACCGCCTCAGTTTTACTAATTTTTTTACTTTCCAATCTTTTCCTCTCTAACATGGAACAAAAATCTGTATTTCCCCCGACGTTTATTTGATAAGTTCTGTCTATAGTACAACCCCTATCGCTACATAACTTTGTTAAAACTCTGTGAACAATTGTGGCACCTACCTGACTTTTTATATCATCGCCAACAACTGGAATTCTAGCATCAACAAATCTTTGTTGCCATGTTTTATCACTCACTATAAAAACTGGTATGCAATTTATAAATCCACAATTAGTTTTTATTGCAATGTTTGCCCAAAATTTTGTTGCCTTCTCGCTGCCTACAGGTAAATAATTAATAAGAATTTCAGTTTTACTCTCTTTTATCTCCTCTATTATTTCATCTTCTAATTCCGAAATGTCTTTGCTTTGCTGGATAGGGTCTATCATATTTTCCACATAGATTCCAACACCATCTAAGACTGGACTTTCTTTAACTACACAATTACATCCTTCCACACTTTTAACCCAATCCACCATGTTCGGCTGTTTGTAAATAGCTTCAGCCAACGATGTACCAACTTTGTTTTTTCCCACATCAAAGGCACTTACAAATTCTACATCATCAAAGGAATAATCACCAATTTTCTCGTGCATTAGGCCAATCGGAATTTCCTTTGAGTTCCTATAGTACTGAATTCCTTGAATTAGACCAGATGCACAATTTCCAACACCTATGAGACCCACTCTTATTTTACTCATTTTTACTATTCTATATTATAAACTAGTATTTATATATTTTACGGTATGAAATAGTAATAATGCGTGCGCCATTTGAAAGGTTCAAAAAGAGTGTAACAAAAGACAACTTATGGATTTATATATTGACACTCTTGAAAGAAAAAGAAATGTACCCTTATGAAATTAAAAGGAAAATAGAGGAGAGATTTGGATTCAAACCTGGCAATGTTACAGCATATGTTGTCTTCAATAAATTAAAATTCGGAGGTTACATTGAAGTGAGCAAAATAAAAAAATTACAGGGTCCAGAAAGAACATATTATAAAATTACAAAAAAGGGCAAGGAAGAATTGAAGCAGGCGATAAAATTTTATGAAGAATGGATTAAAGTTTTAAAGACCTAAATAAACCAAAAACGTGTAACTTATCATTTACTCATTTTGGTATCATTATTTTATGAGCTGAAAGCAAACAAATACCAAATCTTTTAATTTTTTCAAGAGTTAAAGAACTTAAAGAAAGAATATTCCCACCTACATCAACTCTTCCCTTTCTTATATCCTCTAAAACTTCACCATTGCAAATTGTATATACACATCCAACATATTCTCTTAAGTGAGCATCACTACCAGCTATTCCAGGTAATTTCATTCTCTTAGCGAACATCCATGCTTTTAAGTTACTAACTCTCGAGTCCCCACCGTTCAAAGTTTCAATTGCATTGAATCTAATTGGCTCATTGAATCCTTCTCTCCAAAATTTTCTAAATTTTCTAAATGGATGTGCAATCACAGATACTCCACCAAACTCATCGATTTTTTCAACAGTTTCAATCCTAGACAAATTTTTAACATTCTTCCAACTACTAATACCTAAAGCTAATATATGCAGCCCTTCCGATTTAATCTCACAACCAGGAATAACTTTAAAATTAGGATATTTTTCCCTTGCAAATTTCATCGCCTTTAAACCTCCCTTCACTGTATTATGATCTGTGATCGCAACACCATCCAATCCTCTTTTTACTGCTATCTTTACAATATCCTCAGGTGTTGAAAATGCATCATAGAGAGAGTAAATGGAATGAACGTGTAAGTCAAATTTTATTCTATCACCAAGGCACTCGCTTAATTCTAATGTAAAAAGCTAAAATGTTAAATACAACGTGAGTTAGTATAGTTACAGGGATTAATATCACTACCAGCAAAAGAGGTATGAATTTAAAAAGATAGACGAAAGCTAAAGCACCCAGAAGAAAGTCTACTTGGTCGAATGGGAACCAGTTTTCGCCAACCCCCTTCCCAACTCTTCTTTTGAAAAAACTTTTAACCATATCACCAATTATTGCTCCAAATCCAAGTGCAAGCCCAATTTCAATTGCCTCCTCCATCGAACTGTAAATTGAAAAATTAACTGCCTCAGATGATACAAATATTATAATCGATGTTAACCCACCTAAAATTCCAAATATACACCCCCTCAAAGTTTTATTCTGGCCTAGAATTCTTCTTCTATCAAACCATTTTTTATTCAAGTCTATCGGAACAGCTAAAAACTTTAAAAATTTGATTTTTGAAGAAAGAAAGGCAAATGAATTAGCGATGTAGAGTGGAAATAATAGAATTCCAAAAACCAGTAAATCTAAATAAATTAGCGCTGTGATGAGGAAGGTTATACAAATTGTAAAAATTGTTCCTAGTACCCAGAGGTGAGAAGGTGGTACAGGTAATAGAAAATCTGAAGAAATTACAAATTTCAATTCTTTTAAAACCCTCCTTTTTTTGCCACATTTCTTGAGTGATTTGTAGTAGTTGTTTAAATTTAAACCATACTTGGTAGGATCACCTAACCTTTCAAAGACTAAAGCTCTATTATTTTTTCTCAAGGAAATCTCTATGTTATGCTTAAGAAAGCTTAGAATTTTCTTCTTTTCTTTTAAGCTAACATCCTTTAACTCATTTTCTACCTCTTTCAAAAATACTTCAGTTTTCATCTGGGACACTCAAAATTTTAAAGACTTAAGCACTTTATTGATTGAGAGTTTAAACCAAGGTGTATATTGGTCTGGATTTTTCCTTATATCTTTTTTTAATTTCTCAATATCAATCCATTTCCATTCAGCAATCTCTTCGGGATTTGGAGTTACTTCACCATCATACCTTCCTACAAAAACATGATCTAATTCGTATTCTGAACCCCTGTTAGCGAAATTAGCATGATAAATAAAACTAAACAAATACTGTAGCTTGCAATTAAACCCCAATTCCTCCTTTAGTCTCCTATGTGTAGCTTGTTCTAGACTCTCTCCTTTCCTAGGATGACTACAGCAAGCATTCGCCCAACATAATCCCCATAAGAATTTTTTCTTGCTTCTTCGTTGAATCAACATTTGGTTATTTTTATTAAAGATAAAAATTGTAAAAGCTCTATGTAAAATTCCATTTCCTAAATGACATTTCATTTTTTCTTCAAATCCAATTTCATTATCCTTTTCATCAACAAGTATTAACTCTTCCTTCATCTCTCCACTTATTATATTTTGATGAATATCTTCTAAAAGATAGTATAAATTAATAATCAAAAAATAGTTGTTTATTATGACTTATATCTACATAGCAGGCTCTTTAAGACATACACCAAAAGAATGGTGGAAGATTTACGAAAAGATAGGAAATTTGTGCAAAGAACTTGGATTCAGTGTGCATGTACCGCATACGGATACTGTAAAAGATGTTGGCACTACTGTAAATAGTATACATGATCCAAACTTGGACATGAAAGTACGCGCAGATGTTTACAAAAGAAATTACAAAGCAATCTCTGAGGCAAAATTAATTATTGCAGAAGTAACAAATCCTTCAACTGGAACAGGGGTCGAAATTGGATTTGCTTTAAAGCTAAATAAACCTATAATTTGCTTGGCTCAGAGGAATGTAGATTTAACAAGCATGGTTTTAGGTCCTGCACATATTGGATCAATAGATATGATTAGATACAAAGATGAAGAAGACGCCTTACAACAATTGAAAGTTCTTCTAGAAACTAAGTTTAAAAATCTAGTTAAATTCTAGACTCTTTCGGTAATAATTAATTACATGTTTTAGTTGATTTTATCGCACATAAGTATAAAAACTCTGAAAAGCTTTCACTTACTAGAATAAGGAACAAACCTTTTTTCCAATTCCAAAAACATAGCATCGATCTTCTTTTTCCACTCATCAAAACCATCTGGAGACTCAGGATAATTCAAGCAATGATTTCTAATTTCCTCCATAACACTTTTTAAGTAAACAAGGTTTTTAAGTAGAGAAAGCCTTCCAATACCTCTGAAGAATCTCTCTACCCCTTCACGTATGTTCAATTTAAGTTCTCCTTGTGTTGTTAATGTTATTAAATCTCTTTCCTTAATAATTTCATGTTGCATGCCATAATCTATATCTTTTGGAGTAATGCTTTGTAGGAAAATACGAAAAGCATCCAAAACAGTATATTTTTGCCCATATCCATCTTCCTGCTTGTAAAGAGCTAGATTATAAGTCCACAAACTTTCTCTATCTTTTTTACCATTTTCTAGGGCATTACAAGCAACATTGGCAGCAAGTTTTCCAGTAACCATAGCTTGACCATTCCCACCTCCAGTAACAGGGTCTACAAATGATCCAGCCTCACCAACAATTAAAATACCGTTCCCAACTAACGAAGGAAGTGGCCTCCTGGTTGAAACATCCATTCCACCCTTTTCTATAGCTTTAGATCCGTTGAACAATTCCATCTTTAGCATGGTGCTATAAAGCCTCTCTTTTGGATGAGGATAACCCTTAACTTTTTGAACACCTAAACCAACATTTACAATTCGTTTGCCTTGTGGAAATATCCAAACATAACCTCCTGGAAATTTACTTGGCTCTAGATAAATTTCGCAGAATTTTTCATTCCCTAACCTATTTTTAACTTTTCTTATCTCTCTATAAGCAAAATTCACATCCTTATCCTCTATTTCTGTTTCTATTCCAAGGTTTTTAGGCAAATTTGATCTGACAGGTGATTTAAGTCCAGTCGCGTCGATAACAACATCACCATAGATTTTGCCAGAAATCGTTGCCACACCTCTAACAAAACCATTTTTAATTATTGGTCCATTAATAACAGATTTATCTCTTAGCTCAACTCCATTTTCGATCGCGGTTTTTAAAAGATACTGTCCGAATGCTAGTCTATCCAACATGATTCCTTTATGTCTTTTTGTATGAACTTCCCATTTATGACCACTTGGAGAATAAATAATTATTCCTTCTATTTCATTCGTTTTTACCTTCTCAGGAATTGGAAGATTAATTTTTTCAAGATGATGATACGCGAGAGCATTACCACAGATTTTATTTCCAATTTTCTCCTTTGGTTTAGCATCGATTAAACAAACCTTGAAGCCTCTTTTTGCAGCAGTATAAGCAGCTACACATCCAGCAGAACCAGCGCCGGCAACGACGATGTCATACATTATTTCACCAAACTTAAGAATTCCAACATAACCTTCAAACTTTTTTCAACAGTGCTCTGCTCTAGAATTGTGCTGATTAGTATTTTATCGGCCCCAGCTCTGAAGAACTTTTCTGCAGTTTTTTTATTTCTAATTCCTCCTGCTACTATTAAGCAACTCGACTCATACTTTTTAAGAAGCTTATGAACCTTCTTAACTAGAGAAAGACTAACTGTTCTACTTGCACCAGAACCAGCTTCTAGGTATATTGATGGAGCTGATGGATGCTTGTGAAGATATTTTTTTAGATAGGTTAGAGCTTGGGTGAGGTTAAGATTTTTTGCTCCTACTCTTCTTCCAATTGTAGAGTCACTAGAGAGCACAAGATAACCAAGATCAATTCTTTTACTAAATAATTTTGTTAGGACAAGTCCTAAAAGATCTTCTATAAAAACACTTTTTTTTGACCAATTCAGTAGGTGGATAGCCATCAAATAGTCTGTATGAGGGTAGCCTAATAGGGCTTGAGACACCTTTCCTGGGAATATTACCCTTGGACCTATTACTTCTTTCCTCAGTTTTAATACCCAATCTCTTATTTGATGGCCAGAGGCAGTAGTACAACCAACCCAGAATTCTATATTATCTTCAATAAATTTTTCTCCAACTATATCTTTTAATAGACAACAAGCTCCAAATACTTGCTCAACCTCCTTTTTGCTTGGGTCGAGTAAAAAACAAAGTTTTTTCATAAGAATTATTTAAACCCATATCTTTATTTACTTTAATTTATACCAAAATTATTTAGCAAATACATTTAAATTTTATTTTGTTAATACACCCACCAAAAATGCCAGTATCACAAGGTACATCACAACTTTCAGAGTTTTTTGTGCTTTCCTAGCCTCACTTCGAAGTAAAACATAAATACAGATAAAAATTGATGGTAGAACAGCGATCAGATACCAATCACTAAATATTTTATAGTAATAAGGGAGTATTAATAGAACAATCCCTATAAAAAGAAATATCCTAGCCAATAAGGTAGACTTTCCCTTTCCAATAACTATAGGCAAAGTTTTCAATTTTAATTTTTTATCACCTTCTGTATCTTCTATAGATTTAAAGATCTCCCTACTTAACACTCCAAAAAAACATATTAAAACCAAAATAAGAAGTGGGGAAGCAAATAGACTAGAAAAACTTCCAACTATTAAACCTGCTGCAAGGTAGGTTGAGATTGCAAGATAGCTAACAGCCATATTCCCTACTAGTGGTATTTTCTTTAACCTCCAAGGATAAGCTACAACAACCAGAAGATTAAAAGTTGCAATAATTAAAAATGGTATGCTTACCATTAAAGCAAATGTTAACCCTACTAAAACAAGTAGTATGAAGTAAATTAATGCATTTTTCCTAGAGATTCTCCCTGAAGGTAAAGGTCTGTATGGCTTATTGATTTTATCTATTTTATAATCAAAATAATCGTTAATAACATCTCCACTGCCGCAAATAAAGAAAGTTGCAATAACAGCATATAAGACCAATGTAGGAAAATAAAGAGCTCCAGAAATAATGCTGCCTACTAACAATCCTAATACAGCTAAAATACAAACATTTATTCTTAATATCTCCAAGTAAGCAAACATAATTAAAATTTAATTCTCGATACTTAAAATCCAAATTTTTTTAGTAAAGTATGTATACATAAATTTAACAAGAAATAAAAACACCTCTAGAAAAACCATTGAATGTACTGGTGCAGTTTATGATTTAGATGATACTTTAGTTAGAAGTAGAATAGTGAAATGAATTAGGACTAGTATCCCTACCGAGATGTTATTCCCTCATCCTCTAGTTGCCAAGCTCCAGGCGAACACAAAATTTTCTCATAAAATAATTCCGGTACTATTCCAGGTGAAGTAGCAGCAAAACCCAAGAATTCATTCTCACCATAGTTTGACATCAAAGTTTTATTTGCTGTCAAAACAATTGGATAACACATGACTACGCCTTTATTTTTTCCCAAAAAACTTTATTATTTATACAGCCGGGATCTGGTGCCTGGATATCATTAAAATAAGCATAGGCTCTAGCTCTACAACCCCCACACACGTTTCTCCATTCACAAACTCCACAATACTCTTTTAGCTTAGAACGGTCCCTTAATTTATTTAAAACCTCACTATTCAACCAAATTTCCTTGAATGTTTTTTCTCTTATACTCCCAACCCGAATAGGCATAAACACACAGTTATGAACGATAAAGGTATTTGCAATAAAAGTATGATTTTTTAGCGTCTGGATATCATACACTTCACCCTCTCTTACGTAAGATATATTTAGTATTTTATCAACTTCCATTTCAGAATTTAGGAATCTTTCTATTTTATTCAATATTTTTTTTGCTTCTTCAAGTCTACTTTCTTTTACCAATCTAAGTTTGTTTAAATTTTCGATAGATAGTTTATTTTTGCTAAAACAATAAGAAAATTTTCTTCTTTCCATAGAAAGGGTTTCCGCAGCTTCCCTCTGTGTAATTAGTATATCTTGATTTCTTTCTAGTTTATTGATCCTCTCTTTACATAGCTGAACTAAACTAATACAATTGTCTCGAGAGACATCATGTTGAGATAGAATTTGAGGTACTTTTATTCTTAATAACCTTAATATTTTCTTGAATTCTCCACATAGAGGATATCTTGGGTATTTACAATATCTTTTTTTGGGTATCTTTTTCAATTTAATATTTTTCTCCGAGCTTTTAAATTCAATAATTTTCATAAATTCTTCCATATAACCTAATGGAATATCTATTCTGAATCCTTTTCCAACACCTGTGTGTTTTTTCAAGTGAGAGGTTGAAATTCCAAACCTGAGTAGCAACAATTTTATTTGTCTCAATAAATCTTTACTCCCAGAAACGAGGCTCACCCATCTAGGCCCAACCGAACCCTCAGCATCATAGAAACCCCCCAAGAACGCTTCTACACCCTTTATATTACTTTTTTGAATGATTTCTGGCACTGTCCTTTCAGTGGAATACGTTGCAGATTTTCCACTTGTCGATGTACCAAGTATTTTTAAAAACAGTTTTGAAATAGCTCTCGATGAGATAATAACATGATAACTTCTTCCCTTTTTTTTGATCGTTGGTTTAATTCCAAATAATTTGTGAGAAAGATTGGCATAGTATTTTGCAACTTCTAATCTAGAATCTTTAAAACTAAGAGTATTTTTATCAACATGTGCATCTCCAAGTACATATCCTACAAATCTACAGAATTCGTATGTAGCATACTCAGGAATTTTAAAGTTGCTATATCCAGATGGTTTAAAATATTTTTTTATAAAATCTAGAGCAAGAATTTTACATAGTTTTAATATAGTTTCTTTTTTTAATCCTATGTTTTTCCTGTCTTTTCTTAAACCCAAAAATTCTAGAAGGGTGTATCTTGTTACACCTAGTTGTTTAGCGAATTTTCCTACATCTTTCCTCTTTATTTTTTTCCTTAAAAATTTAATCCCAGCATTGGTTAACTTATAATGAACAAAATCTACCTCAGGTAATTTTTGTATTTCACCCTTAATTGGCAACTTCCTTACTTTTAATAAATAGTCTCCTTTTTTAAGGTCTTTCAGCTGGACAATTTTGATTTCATTACCATCGAAAACAAAAAATGGATGATTGTCAGAAGCATAAATAATATCAGTATTTGTCACTATCTCATATATCTTTTTTACATCTTTTCTTTTACCAACACAAATATCAGGTTCTATACTCATGTTTTTAGTATCACAGGATATGGGATCTTCTACTTTTAAATCATTAATCTTAATTATTTCACCATTAGAGGATTGAATATAAGTATCTGGATCTACACAGGGCCATATATCACCATTAGGCTCAATGCAACAATAAACCCTTCCAGCACCACAACCTCCAATAAAATCTGCTAATACTTGTGCTTTTCCTTTTAATGCTTTTCTTGCTCTTTTGCCAGCAAAATGAGTTGGTAGAATGGGTGCACTAGAATCCTTTTCTGTTGCTTGTATGCTTATCCTTGCATATTGTGGTGCTGTTGAAAAAACGTCTGGGTAATCCTTCTCCAATAATTTTGAATAGAGAAATTTTAATATTTCTTCCCTTTCCTCTGGTGTTATATCTTGTTCAAGTATATCCTTTCCTCTTCCAGTTGGAATAAAGTTAAAAGCAATGAATCTATTCACCCTTAGCTCTTTTGCAAGTTCAAGCAAATTTGGAATCTCCTTTAAATTATATTTTGTAATCGTTGGAGCTACACAAACATCTAAGCCTTGCTTAACACAATTTTTAATTCCCCTTATTGTTCTATCAAAAATCCCTGAAATTCCTCTAAATTTCTCATGCGTTTCTTTCATTCCATCAAGAGAAACCTCAACATAATTAACACAATCTTTAAGTTTTTTTGCAATACTTGGTGTTATCAAAATTCCATTAGTTGCTACAGAAATGTAGAAATCATTTTCCTTTGCATACCTCGCTACTTCAAAGAAATCCTCCCTAATCAATGGCTCTCCACCAGAAAAGGCAATTGCCACTACTCCACACTCTGCTAACTCATCTACCAGTTTTTTAGCTTCTTCGGTTGTTAATTCGTTTGGCATCGATTTACTCATTGCAGATGCATAGCAGTGTTTACACTTTAAGTTGCATTTGTTTGTGAACTGCCACACAATAAGAAATGGTGCCGCTGTTGTCTGAGGGGTTTGGACGCCAAATCTAGTTATACCTTCTAGAACATTAATTATACCTCTCCTGAAAACTGGTTCTTTTAGGGCATTCAAAACTTCTTCAGGATCAGTCCCAAAAATTTTGGCAGAATTTTTAATTAACATACCAATAAACCATGAGTAAAACTTGCAACCTAAGCTACATTTTGTACCAAAGACGAGATGCTCAAGAGCAAGTTCCAGCATTGATTTTCTTACTTTTTCTCTCTTGACACTTTTGTTCAGGATTGCTCTGGCTATTGGGTTACCAAGCCACCTTCTTATTTCAGCTATGGTTTGAATTTCCGCCATCCAAACCAATTTTAAAATTATATTTTTCTTTCGATTAAGTAATTCGCAAAAGCCCTTAACTTCTCCTTTGCATCAGATGAAGGAAACAACTCATCAACTTTATTCCAAGCGCTTTTTACCAATTTCCTCGCAAATTCTTTTGCATATTCTACTGAGCCATATTTTTTGATTATACCTATCGCCTCTTCTTTTAATTTTTGGTCGGTTGTATGCATGCTTAAAATTTCTAATAACCTTTTTCTATTCCTTTTATTCGCTTTAATTAGTGTGTGTATAATCATCAAAGTTCTTTTACCCTCGGTTATATCACTACCTATATATTCTTTAACAAATTGAGCTTTGTCACTAGTTGCAGTTAGATTTAAAATATCATCCTGAATTTGGAATGCAATGCCTATTGCCTCAGCAAATTTTCCAATTACTTCAACTTGGTCATCCGTAGCATCAGCAAGAACAGCGGCCATCTTAGCAGCCATCCTAGCCAAAACACCAGTTTTATATGCACACATTTGCAAATATTCACCTTCTTTTATATTATCTGCGTTTGCTAATCCTCTATGCCATGCTATATCTGTACCCTGGCCAAACCCTAAGTTGATCATCTCTTGAGAATAAATCTCATATAACTTCAGTAAAATCTCTTTTTGGAAATTGTCTCTGTTTTTCAGCAAAACCAACAAGGGTAAATAGTACATGGTGTTCCCTACATTAATCGCTACGTCAGTACCAAATATTTTGTGTATACAAGGCTTACCCCTCCTTAATTCACTATTATCCTCGATATCATCGATGACTAAAGTTCCCTCATGTGTAACCTCTGGAATTATAGCAAAATCCATGACCTTTTTTGGATCTCCTCCTAAAGCCTCATAAACTAGAAGAAATAACACTGGTCTCCATCTTTTACCACCCCTATCTAAAAGTTCCCATATAGGCTCTGCTATTGACTTTTGTACAGCTTGAGTATTATACTCATACCGAGGTTCCCCACACGTAAAAATCAAAGACTTTTTATCGTATTTCCTTGGGATATATTTTTCAATAAGTGCATCTATAAGTTTTGCCTTCCCCACCAATAACTTCTCTATATCTTCCATTTTTTACCTTAATGGTTTTGAAAATTTCTTTTCTACGCTAACTCTGTGGAATGTATTCATGGTGCAAAATGGTATTATCCTTCCGTCAGGAATAGCATAGTGAATAACACATCTTTGAACCCTTTCAAAATCAAAATTATAAGGGTCCATAAAGTGCATTGAACCTATCATTATTAATTTGCGCATAAACTTTCCGAGACCTTCATAAGATCCTTCCTTAAGAACTGGAAATAAATAGCTAAGTATTTTTGGATGTACATTTCTTATTGAAGACCAAAGCAGTTTAAACTTTGCAATGGTTTTATGTTCTTTCGCAGTTTTCTCCACACCCCTTAAGCTTTCCTCAAATTTTTCTAGATTTACATATTTAGAGATTGGTACTATTTTCCCATCTTCAACAAAAATAAATGTTGCCGTACCACAATAAGGATGACAAGTAAATTCTGGATAATTTTTCCCCTTGATAGCACCCATAGCTCTTGCAAAGCTAACAACAAAAGGAACAGGATAAAAATCACCCGCTTTTATTTCTCCATCAGTTTGTTTTTCTATAAGCTCAATTAAGTCTGAATTTGTAACCCTAGCCCGCTTTAATTTTCTTCTATCCATCCTTCCTGTTATCGATACAGGTTGGAAGTTAACACATCTAACAACATCATTATTTTCAGCAGCATATCGGATAATTTTTCCAACTTGATGAGTATTTACATCGTTAACCAACGTTACAACCAAAACAACACTTTTAAATCCAACTTTTCTACAATACTCTATTATTTTAAGTTTCTTCTCCGTTAAATCAACCCCACGAGTTTTTTTATAAATTTCTTCACCAAAACCATCAAATTGAAGGTAGAGAGTGTCCATTCCAGCTTCCACGAGTTTTTCTATGTAAAGAGGTCCTTTGTTGAATATAGCTATTCCATTTGTGTTTACTTCCACATGATCAAATCCTAAGCTTTTAGCAAGTTTAATAAGTTCTGGTAAATCTTCTCTAACTGTAGGTTCACCTCCGCTGAATTGGATAGCATTTGTTGGTACTGGCTTGTTATTTCTTAGGTTTTGTAGCATGTTTCTTATTTGCTCTTTTGTCGGCTCGTAAATATAGCCTGTCG
>JASEGN010000120.1 GCA_030018055.1 Candidatus Aenigmatarchaeota archaeon
CTGTAATTCTGGCGAGGAATGGTTTAGTGATATGTTCCTCTATGCCTATGAGAATAAATGAGAAAGCAATCGCTGCCATTTCTGCCGCCATGGTTGAAAGTGGTAAGATAGCTTCAGAGGAGCTCTTCGCAGGAAAACTGAGGAGAGTAACTATCGAATCAGAAGATGGGATGCTTATTTCAATTGAGTTTAAGGAAGGAATCATTTTTGCCGCTTTTGTAAAAGAAAGAGCAAATGTGGGCTTAGTTTTATCTCAGATGAAAAAAACTGCCAGAGATATTCTGAAGGTAATTGGATGATTGAGGTTGAAGTAGTTGCCCACAGAATCATCACAAGTATCATAGCCATCTTTGTCTTTTACTTTTCTACTAGAATCTATCAAACTCTCAGAAAAAAGGGAAAGAGACCATTGTTGACTTTTATTTTCAGTCGGGCAGAGACTGAGTTTGAATTTAAATTGATTTTTCTTACCATGATTTTTTCATTTTTTTCTCCAGTCATAACAGCAGTTGCTGATCTATGCCTGATTTACAATTTACCTGGGAGGTCCTTATTTCTCACCCTTGAAAGGGTTCTGCTATGGGCTGTTGGGTTCCTTTTTAATTTCGTACTTTTCAGGTGGTGGAACAGGTTTAGGGTGTTTAAATGAAAATTTACCTAATCTGGATGGTGTGTTGGATGTCTTTCGCCTTTCTAAATCTTTTCCTTATCTACTATAGTTATAGGCTTGTAAGAATTGTCAGGAAAGAAAAGTATGCGGCATTTGCGATCTTTAATTTAAAAGAGAGTTTAAAAGCGTTCAAGGTCCTCTCTCTCGCTGGTATATTTGTAGGTATAACCATGTGTATATCCTTAACAGGGTTCTTGCTCCAAATTATATACCTTGAATTTTTCAATGTAGGAGCTGGTTTATCGGCATTTTTGGGTGGCCTTTATTTCCTGCGGAATTTGATAAAATCCATAAAAACACTTGAATAATTAAACATTTATGAACTATAACTTTCCTTTCAATCACAACCATAAAAACAATCTTGGTATATGTTTTTTAATAATATGTCCATGAATGTGCTCTCTTTAATAATCTGCAAAACTTTCCAAGATTATATCTAGCACTATCT
>JASEGN010000121.1 GCA_030018055.1 Candidatus Aenigmatarchaeota archaeon
TGGAATTAAAGAAACAAATCCAGTTTGCTCATGGACTACTTGTGGACGCTGTCCTACTTGTGAAGAAGTTTTTATTTCTAGTTCATGTAAAGGAGCATTGATAAATAATGTTAATAAGAAATTGGAAAGTTTGGAAGATGAGCATACAAGCTTGGAAATAATCAAAACTGAAGGTTGGTTCATAGTAAAAGAGAAAACTGAGGAATGGAACGGATGTTGTACTACAACATGTGAGTTTGATTATCTAGCTGCATCAGACATTCTAATTAAAGTAAATTTGGGTAAAAAATATCTTGTTAAAAATGAAATGAAAAATGTTTTTCTCCAATTCAGAGTTGTGGATGGCAACTTTGAACTTATTAAACTACACGACGATGATGACGATGCACGCGACAATTGTCTTCTTCAATAAAGTCCTTGGAAGTGCATCACTATTTCTCCAGAACTTAGCGCTCGATTATAAATTCTTAGCTCATCCATGTATCCTTTAAAATTTCCAACAGTAAAGGCTCCTTCTTGAGGCTTAAAAGTAGATTTTATATCTTCTCCTAATTTTCCTACAATTCTTCCATTAATAAATGTTTCTCCTTTACCAGTAATGTTGCTATAAATTATCCCAACATGTGTCCATGCATCTCTCTTAAGTTTTGTTCCTCCACTGTCCCAATATTTCCAACCAGTTTCTAACCATATTCCAACTTTTATCTCATCATTTTCAATTTCAACCTTAAAGTTATTTGTTTCAATTATTGGTTTGTTGCTTGGTTCTTCAAGCTTTATCCAAAAACTTATGGTTAACTCACCTTTGATAGAATCAAAATATCTAGGGAGCCTCTTTTTTGGATCTTCATCTTCCTTGTAGACTGTAAAATTGCCAGCGATGCTTGTAAAATG
>JASEGN010000122.1 GCA_030018055.1 Candidatus Aenigmatarchaeota archaeon
CTTGCACAACACAACATCGCTATCAACGAACATAAACCATTCTGTCTCAATACTTTCAATTCCTTTCTGTCTTGCAGTTGCTCTTGTTCCCTTGTCTGCTAATATTTTGACATTTCTGTACTTTTTGCCGTAATTATGCAAAATGCTCAGGGTGTTGTCGGTTGAAAGTCCATCAACAGCAATCAATCTATTAACAGGAACGTTTTGATAAATTGAATCTAGGCATTTCTCTAGCATCCATTCGCTATCTTTTGTCAGAATCACGACATCGATCTTGTCTAGGCTTGATTTCCTTACTGCCATAATACTTCAAATAAAAAGTTTTAAATTTAATTAAATTATAAGCAGGGGTAGCCAAGTCTGGTCAAAGGCGCAGGATTGTGATGCGAAGCTTAGGACTCTGTGGCTATAATAACCACAATAGTGCCTTCATGGGTTCAAATCCCATCCCCTGCACAAAAAAAGAGATGTTCGAACATCTCGAGAATTTTACTACTCTTATTGTTCGGACCTGAAGAAGACTCCTTAACCATTCAGAAATAAATGCGTGGATCCTGAGTTTCATATTTACTAATTAGAAATTAAAATAAAATTTATCCTCTATCGGTGAAGAAAGATTTTTTTCCTCTGGTTTTACGATCAAGTATTCTTGAGCAAAAATAATGGGTAAAAATAGCAGAATTATTGAAAGGAAAAGACTAACTTTTTATCGATATCTCATCCATCCATAAAAAAGTAATCCCAATGGTCTATCTGAAAACTTAATTATAAATAGATGAATTTAT
>JASEGN010000123.1 GCA_030018055.1 Candidatus Aenigmatarchaeota archaeon
CATGTTGTGATCATTATTGAAAAATACATAAATTTTTTGAGGTTTAATCTGGAAGATTTTTTCAGCAACTTCCTCTAGTTCCTCTTCTGAATAATTATGTGAATACCAATCTGTTCTCCCATGCATTCTCAGATAAACTGAAGTAGAAGTTTTGTAAATTTCTCTTGGAAAATTTGTAAAATCTGGGGCATCTACACTAACCCACGTAATTTTTAAATCCTTAGCCCACTCGATCCACTTTTGGTCGAACCAATCTAAGTTTCTAACCTCTAAGGCAAATTTTTCCTCCAGCTCGGTTTGTTTAATGAATTTTTCTAATTTTGGAGCGAAGTTTGATTTTGTGTTCGGCGGTAGTTGAAAAAGATAAAAATCTATGTTTTCAGCAAGAGGTTTAAACAAGTTTTCAAATTTTTTCCAAGTAGAGAAAGCTCTGTCGCTAAACTTAAAAACATGTGTTATTAATCTATTCACTTTAATCGCCCATCTCAACTTAGGGTTAAATTGTTTTGTTTTCCTTATCCAAGAGATCACCATAGAAGGGAATGGAAACCTGTAGAAGGATGCATTTAATTCAACAGCATTTAGACCAGAGTTTTTAACAAACCAATCAAAACCATTAGGGTTCCAATCATATTGCCAACCACTTG
>JASEGN010000124.1 GCA_030018055.1 Candidatus Aenigmatarchaeota archaeon
CCAGTAGCCACAAAAGTGAAAGCTCCCCCAACATACTGATCAGTGCTGGGAATATTCATGCTCGCGGTCTGAGTCCCGCTAGTCCCAACAGTCAAGCAATATTCCTCATTCCCCACACTATAGAAGGTAGAAGGAGAATTTTGGTTATTATAAGTTGTGCTTATACACTTATCACTCCTTGCCATATTTGAGATGCGGACTTCGTCGATTATGCCGTTGAAGGCAATTAAATCACCAATTTTTAATGGAAGGTTATTTGTTGAAATCGTTCCTGTCAATTCTCCATATGTGAATTTAGTGTACAATATGAGGACATCGGTAATAGTTTTAGGTGTTTTTGGGCAAACTCAATAGGTGGATAATTCTATCAATTGTATCTCAATTTTATACTTTTTAATATTGGACTCACCCTTCTCATTATTTAGTCAAAAAAAGTTCTAACTTCCTTTAGATTGAAAACTTGCCATTCTCTTTTGGTTTTTATCCAATATTCCACTGGAATTTTCTGCTTTTTTTGAATTTGCTTTAGAATTTTAAATTGTTTTAAATCATGGCTGCCTGGATACCAACGATTTTTG
>JASEGN010000125.1 GCA_030018055.1 Candidatus Aenigmatarchaeota archaeon
AACCAAACGAGCCAGAAAAAACAGAAAATCTCCTTTCTCAATGCACTTCAATAATGCTGCTCTAGGCTTTTTTGTCGGATAATCACCATATGTAAAAGTTTCAAATTCAGGATCACTATGCACCCTCACATCATAGTATGATTCAGGAATGTATTCCAATGCGTTAGCAAATAAACTTCGATAGGTTGGGAGAAGGGTGCAAGTGGGATTTCTTCGCTCCGGAATAGGCACAAAAACAAAGGATCCATCTTCAAAGATAGGGCTTTTGAGCTTTCCGTGACTTGCATTTACGCCAACGTTAATTATGAAAATACGTGGATGCATGTTCTCCTTACTTGCCTCCATCTAACCGCTTTACATGATGTTCGAACATCTCTTCTTTTGTGCAGGGGATGGGATTTGAACCCATGAACCCACTAAGGGACGAGGCCCTGAACCTCGCGCTTCCAAGTTTTAACTCTTTGACCAGACTTGGCTACCCCTGCTTAACTTTAAAATCTATACAAACTTTCCATTTTCTTGGGCTGTAGGGCAAAACTTTTCTTTTATTCAAAATCTCATATCCTTTAT
>JASEGN010000012.1 GCA_030018055.1 Candidatus Aenigmatarchaeota archaeon
AAGAAGTTTGACCTTGACCGTAACAACCGATTTCATATTTATTTATTTAATGGTTAAACTATTTATATTTACCTCAATTCCTCCCCACCCTTTCGGATGGAGTCTCCTTGAGGTGTTTAAGATGAATTGCTTAAGGATGGAATTCAGATAATGATGAGGATGAAATATAAGTTTAAACCAAGAGGGTATGAGATAAAAATAACAGGAAAAAGCGTTGTGGTAATTAGTGTTATAGTTATTGGTCTTATCATTTCTTGGTTTATCTACAAGAGCTTTCAACCAATTACAACGATTGAATATAGGGGTGTAATTTTCAGTTTTAAGGAATTTAAACCAGATGTTGACTTAAGAAAGGTCATGAAAGTTCCAGTATACCCCAATGATGAGGCTATTAGCTCGCTCGTTTTTAGCCCAAAAATAAAAAACATTTTCATAGTTTTTAAGGATTCTCCTGATAATGCACTTGTTGCTTTAAGTGGGGTGGAAATTGGTGTTAAGCTTAAATTAGCTTTAACTACTCATGGTTATAAAGTGAAATCTGTCACAAATTTAACTCAAATGTTTGAGGCTAGGGAACAAGGATTTCTTACAATTTTTCCAAGAGAGATTGCTTCCTATGATGGATTAGTTGGAGAAGAAGAAAGTCTACTCATAGCCTTAGTGCCACCTATTTTAACAAACGAAACTTTGGTGAAAGTTGAAGATTATGTTATTTTTATCATGGGGAAGAATAGAGAAGATTTTGAATTAGCAACCATAAGATTTCTACTCGCAGCCTTTGATATAAAAGTTTAACCAATTGCTAGCTTTGAATAAAAGATCTTCTCTAGTTCATCGGCCGTAACTAAACCCTCATACCTTTCATCGTCTACAACTAAAGTTGGAACAATGGTTACGTTGTAACCAAGTCTTAACAATTTTACACTTCCCAACTCTTTACCAAGATCAAAATCCAGAGAAAAAATCATTGCTTTTTCCCTATATTTTTCTTTAATATAGCCCAAAGCTGCTCCTTGTTTTGGGCAATCAGGACAATAGACATTCGAATAAAAGTAAAGGATTGTTAAAAAAGTTTGGTTGCATTCTTCCTTTAGTTTTTTTGCATAATACCAATAATTCAACAAAATTATAGTATACGCTTTCTTTAACTCATAGAATTCAGGAGCTTTAATCTTCTCCGTTCTTTCATATTCCTCTACTTTACTTCCAAGCTTAGCTGTCTTCATCTGAATCTCATAAAAGCGTTCTTCTAGTATAGAGCAGGATTCATTCGGGAAAAAATTCAGTAAAACAAATTGAAGTGTTGCATCATCCCCAGAAATTCTTACCCTTGCTAACTCACTTTCCAAGAATTTTACTTTCTCTCCAGAAAGAAATAGACCAAAATAGACGCCTGCTATTAGCACTGAAATGGTGATTATACCCGCAATTATGTAAATTTCCAAGCTAATTTTTCTCTTTACCATTTTTTACTCACTCTCAGAACTTCACAAAATGCGGCAACAACCCACCAGAGTGAGATTAGAATTGGATAGATGAAAAGAAAAAGTAGATATCTATCAAATTTTTTCATTAGTCCTATCCTTTCTTTAGAAAGACTAATGCTTAGACATATGGAGAATAAACCAAGAAAAAGAAAGAATACATGAAAAAAAGAAAATGAGCTCAGCCATAATACACTAACCTCAATTTCAGGTGGTATAATTAAATAATTCATATAGTTCCAAGCTATGAAATAATTAACAATATCTCTTATGGAATTGTAAAGAGAAGAGAAGAGAAGAAATCCCAAACAGAAAATCCAAAAGAAATTTGCTGGAAGGATGAAAAATCCAAAATTACCATATTTTAAATTTCCAATCATGTGAGAATATCTCCTAACATTTTCCAAGTACCCCCGATACCATCTTATCCTTTGATTCCATAGGCCCATAAAACTTTTTGGCGCATTTGTATAAGTATAGGCATCGATTGAATTTGCAAGTCTATAGCCGCGATCCCTCAGCCTAAATGTTATTTCCATATCTTCGGTAAGGCTACTTCCATCCCAACCTCCTATTTCCCTTACTACTGAAGTCCTATAAATGCCACCAGGTCCAGGAACTACATATTCACATTCAAAAATGCTGAAAAGTTTTCTTAGAAAAATTTGGAATAGGTACTCCATCCACTGAATTTTTCTTATCCAAGAATCCACGTTTACAACCTTTATTGCTGGTGTTGCAGCAGCTACTTCCCTTTTTTGAAATAGTCCTACTAATTTGTAAAGATAGTTTGCGTCAGGGAAAGAATCGGCATCCATGCATGCTACTAGTTCTGTGGTTACATGTTTTAATCCATGATTTAATGCTGCTGCCTTTCCGGCGTGTTTTTGCTTCAAAACTTTAACATCTTTATATTTTCTCGCCATTTTTACTGTATTGTCGGTTGAGCCATCATCTATCACTATAACTTTCAGTTTTTCTTTCGGATAATTTAAAGAAAGTATTTTCTCCAGACATTCACTTATTTTCTTTTCTTCATTATAGGCAGGAAGTAAAAATGTTATGGAATGTAGTTTTTTTGGTCTTGGTTCAGAAAAAATTCTCTTTCTATTTTTAAAGAAAAGTGTAAGCCATAGAATAGAGCAGTAGATCATGAAAACATAAACTGCCACTACAACTATGTCCGCTACCTGCATAAGTATAACTTATTTTCCAGATACTATAAATTTCTATGATATTGATATGTATCTATAAACTTTGATAGTAGCACACTCATTTGAGAATGCCTTTTCCAATTCAAGTATTGGTTTTTGTTCAATTTCTACTATTTCTTCAAAACCTCTGATACCACCTCTGATAACTACATATTTAGGTTTTTGCTCTTCCATTATTCGCTCTAACTCTTCAGCAGAATAAATACTTTTTTCAGGCAAAGAAATGCTAGCGTTTGTAAAGAAGCCAAAGTATGGCCAAAAATCAGATATTATCCTATCATTAGAATTGACACGTGGTTGAATATAATTAATACTTTGGTCTAGTACAGACCAGCATATACTTTCTACCTCAAATGCTTCTGAAAGTTTCCACAGAGGAAAAATTATTGATGAACAGATAATTAGTAGGATGCTTAACTTATAAAGCCACACTTTTTTCCATTTCCAAGCTACTTGGAAACCATTCCATACCCAAAAATAAAGCCATGGTAGTATACCTAACCAGTACCGCATATCTTTAAGATTAATTAGAAAAAAATGAACAACGATGAAAATTATCAAGTAAAGATAGGGTATGTTATCATACCATTCTTTTTTTTGTTTTAAAAATAATACAAACCCTATCATCATAAATGGAAATAGGAAGTTCAAAACCAATCCAAGATTTATCAATTGTAACCAAGTGGGCTCAGTAAATGGTGCAGTCCATCGAGCGGCAGTAATTATGTTTTGTTTAAATTGGAATATTGGATCTCCATAGTACGCTAAATTAAATGCAGCCCATATGCTTGTTGGAATTAAGAAACCGAGTGCAAATTTTTGTATCATTCTAAATTTCTTTTTTTTACTAATTTTCGCAAATACTAAACTTATACCGATTGCAAGAAGGAAGATACTACTAAGAAATCTAAAAAGGAATGATATCGCCATCGCAAGTCCAGCATTAACTGGTTTTTCTTTTTTCAGCCAGTAAAATGTGAGAATAAGAAAAGACAATGATGGTATATCTGAGTAAATTCTAAAGCCCCAATACAACATCAAATATGAAATGGCAAACAAGCCAGTTAAAACTGAAGCAGATTTGTTAGAAAAGTAAGTAGAGGTAAGCTTATAGAAAATCCATAGACAAAATGTCGTTAATAAGATAACAATAGTTTTCGCGACAACTATGTTTTTCCCGGTAATGAACCATGAGGAACCGATTAAAAAAGATAACATGGGTGGTCTAAACCAATCCTCCCTATAATTAGTTTCTCCTATCAAAATTTTTGCATTGCTTAAAAAAGCTACTTCATCCCAAATTAAGTGTTTAGTATAGGAATTCAAAAAGAGGAGTAAGAAGAAAAATGTTATAAGAAAAAAATACAATAAGTGTTGACTTTTTAAAAAAACTATTTTATCACCTTTACTACTTCAAGCAAATTGTTTATTATCGGAATTGGTCCAGCTGTCATATCAGTCCAAGGATTAATTACACCTATTATGGAGATTATCGAAGAAATTATAAAAAGTGGTAGAAAGTATGGAAAATCGTCTCTCAAATGTAGGGAACCTACAAAGAACATGAATGGAATTAAAGGCACAAACCACCTTATTCCATAGCTAAAACCTCCATAGTTATTTGTTCTAAGGATGAAAAAGCTAAGTGTAACGATTATTGCAACTGATAACAAAATAACCTCTTTTTTTAAAATTTTTATTTTTTTGTATCTTAAAAGTGCAAAAGGAAAAATTAAGAGAATTGGACTGAAAGAAAATAGTCCATGAAATCCTATCAGTGAATGAAAAGCGTAGGTCACCAATGAGCTAAAGGAATGTTCTGCGAATCCAGAGAGCTGCTTCAATTTCCATTCAGAACCTTCATAAAAGAAGTACTCTGGATAAAATGTGACTGGTATTGGTGTCCTACTTACCTGATAATTTAGAATTGAATGAAGAAACAAAAATGGTATAGTAGCGAGTAGATAGAAAAGCATGTATTTTCTTTGAAAACTTAAATTGATGTATAGTAAAAAACAAAAGAAGAATACAATCCCTACAATCATATCGATAGCTATAGCTAAAGATGCTAATAACCCAGCAACGAATATATTCGCGAAAGAAAGTCTACAAATCCTGCTTTTTAAGAGAAGATAAAATGCTATGAATAGGAATGCACCAGTAATAACGTGATTGTTAAAAACTATGCTCCATGGTAGCAGGAGAGTAGCAAACCCCAGCCCTAATAATAGCTTGTTTCTAACCTTCTTCCTTACTTCAATTAATTTTAAACTTTTTTCAAAAAACAGAAGAGCAATTAATGCTGGTATCCCACTGAACAAAAGAGTTAGTGTACGATAAACAACATTCTCATTATCTTTAAAACTTAGGCCATTTTTTTTCAACAGGAAGTATGGTCCTGAAGCTAAAAACGAAAGTACGGGCAACTTATCCGAATAGAAATGTCCGTTAATATAAACTTTATCTCCTGTCCAATTGTAGGTTGAGTTGTCTATTATAAAGTTTCCTCTTTCAACCAATGATTCTATGGTTGCCATCCTAGAAGCATCATTCCAGCTTCCTACATGAGCTTTTGTAAATAGAAGGAGAAAAATAAAGAAAATAAGGTACGTTTTATTATTTTTTAACTGTTTGATAAACAGACTTTTTCCCATTCTAAAATCCAATCTTGAAAAGATAAAGAGAAAATAATTGCAGTAAGAAATTAAAAATTTCTTTAAACGTGAATTTACTCTTACCCATTCTTCTTGAGGTAAATGTGTATGGAACTTCAACTATTTTTGGCTCACATTTTACCATTATCTCCAGCCCAATTTTAAATCCTCGTGGTGATAACTTTTTATTCTGAATTATCTCCTTCTTAAAGAAGAAAAATCCTGAAGTTGGATCTCTTGTTTTAACTATTGGTTTTGCCAATAAGTTTGCAGCTAAAGAAACAATCTTTCTTAACATGCTCCAGCTTTTAATCTTTCCCCCTTTAGCGTATCTTGTACCAATTACTAGTTCACAAGTTTTAATCTTCTTAAGAAGGGATGGTATTTTAGGGGGAGGATGGCTAAAGTCTGCATCCATTACACCTATTATATCACTATTGGAAATTTTAATTCCAGTTAAAACTGCACTGGAAAGCCCAGCTTTCTTCTTTCTATGAAATACCAGCAAGTTTTTATATCTTTTTCTCAGACTTTCGGCTATAGCTCCTGTTCCATCAGGAGAATTATCATCAACAACAATCACTTCACCTTTTATTTTATTTTTCTTAAAAACCCGGAATATTTCCGTTGTAATTATTTGAATGTTTTCTTTTTCATTATAAGTTGGAAGGATGATAGAAACATGCATTTAATATAATTTTAGTTTTCCAGTAATTTTATCTATATAGTCTTCTTTTGCAGGACCTATTGCTAAGGCTGTTACTGTTCCTGGTTTTAATTGAGTTAGACCTGCATTCTTAACAAGAAAACATGGAAGCTTTAAAGCTTTGGCTTTTGGGTAAAGTTCTTTTAATTCCTTCAAACTACCTACCTTTAAAACTATTTTCTTCCCACCTTCTTTTTGCCATCTTTCTACTGTTTGGTTATTTGCTAGTTGAAGTGCTCCTATGGAAGCATGTAAAGCTTGAGCGATTACTTTACCTCGTTCCATCTTAATGTCCTTTCTTAAAATTATCGTTTGCTTATACATTAAATACCAATCCAGCCTATGATCCAACTACCAACAAATGTTATAAGAAGATATTTAGAAACTTTTCCTATAATCGCTGCTACCAGAAATTTTTTCACATCATATCTTACTGCTCCGCTTAAGATGCCAACGAAGTCAAATGTAAAAGGTATAAAGCTTGCGACAATTATAATGTAAAAACAGTATTTTTTAAACATTTTAGAAGTTGTTTTTAATATGGTTTTATGTAATACTCCAAGCAGTCCGTGTGGTCTGCGTTTTTTCTCCTTAATTATCGCTCTTCCACCTGCACCAATCAAATATCCTGTAATTTCTCCAATACCTGCTCCTACACCCGCTAGAATTCCAACCAAATATGGATTTAACCCTAGACCGACAGTGAGGAGAATTGCAATATCAAGGGGTAAGGGTAAAAATATGGTTGATGTTGAGACCATTCCAATAAAAAATACAGCTAGGTAACTAAAATTCATCAATAAATACTTTACCAAAGCAGTAAACTCAACTATCATAAAAATATTTACTCTCGGTTTAATATATTGACAAGGTGATGTATTGGTATTAAAAGGGAAAAAAGTTTTGTATATTATAGCTCAACAGAATTTTAGAGACGAAGAGCTTAAAATTCCAAAAGAAATTCTAAAAAAAGAAGGCGTAAAAGTTGTTGTTGCTAGTATTGAAAGAAATGAAGCTAGAGGTATGTTTGGCATGAAGGTGATACCAGATCTTGCAATAAGGCATGCTAATCCAAACGATTATGATATGTTGGTAATTGCAGGTGGGTCAGGAAGTCCAAAACTTGCTGATTATCCAGAAGTTTTAGATGTGGTGAAGAGATTTAGAGAAAAAGATAAGCCTATAGCAACGATATGTCTTGCAAGCTACATTTTAGCAAAAGCTGGAATTCTAAATGGGATTAAAGTTACTGTATATCCAGCTGACTTTGCGCTAGCTGAGTTAAGAAGAGCTGGTGCTTTATATCAGAAAGCCTCACTTGTTGTTGATGGGAAGATAATTAGCGCAGAAGGTCCTGAAGTGGCAAAAGAATTTGGAGAAAAAATAGTTGAAATTTTAGCCAATTTGTAATTACTTAGTTTTTTTAGGTTGTTTTTTGGCTCTCTTTATAGGGGGTAACTTAAATCGCCTAAAATGTGTTAAAAATGATGCCCTTGAAGGTGGTGGTTTTGTAGACGATGTCTGTAATATTTCAGCTGCAGCTTGTAATATTTCAGTTGCTTTCGGGGGTTGTGAGACCGTAGCTTCTGGTACTTCAGCTGCTTTTGGCGGTAATGGAGCGGTAACTATCTTCTCCTCTTTTTGCGGAGCTTGGACTTTAACTTCTGGTAAAACAGCTCTTAGTTCTGATAGTTTGTTTACTATTGGGTTCTCCCTATCTATTTGGTAGAGTTTTGTCTTTCCAAATTTTCTAGTAACCCTTACCAGACCAAGCTTTTCCAAGTTTGTCCAATGGTTAAAAAGCGTTGCTTTTGATATCCCACAGGTTTTAGCTATTTGTTTTTTTGATAAATCTGTTGTTGCATTAAGTAAACAATCCATTATTTTTACATGTACAGGGTCTTCAAAATAGTCTGCTAAATTTCCCATGGATTATTTTTGGTTTAAAAGTATTTATTTTTGGTTTAAAAGTGTAGACTTTTAGTCTTCTATACTCTTAGTTATTTTATTCTTTTCTCTCTTTTCCATCTAAGCCAAAATTTATCATAGGCCTTTCTAAACCAATTAGCTCTGAACCTCTTCAAGCTTTGTCTCATGTGAAAAAACTTTCTTTTAATAACAACCATGTTGTTATTTTGATTTAGGAAAAGAAAATAATTTGTGCCTAGAAATCTTAACATAAGCAGCGTGACACCTGTTCACGGTAAAAATTGTAGAACTTATGAGGTTTATTAAAGAAGTAGAAGAAATAAGAGGTGGGAATTAAAAATATAAAAGATGAAATTCTCAGTTGAAGATGGAAAAATTCTAATCGACCTTGCTAGAAAAGCTATAAGAAATTATTTTGAAAGTAGAATGAAAATTTCTCCACCAAAAAATCTACCAAAAAAATTTTATGAGAAGTTTGGCGTTTTTGTTACTCTAGAAAAGAATCGCGAACTACGAGGTTGTATAGGCTTTCCATTTCCTACAAAATCATTGATAGAAGGGGTAATAGATTCTGCACTAGATTCAGCTTTTGCCGATGGAAGATTTCCTCCTCTACAAGAGAGTGAACTGAAAGACATATCGATGGAAGTGAGTATCCTTGGAGAATTTGAACTTCTTAAAGTAAATGACTCAAAGGAGTATTTAGATAAGATTGAGATTGGTAAGCATGGTCTAGTTGTTGAGAGGGGATGGTTTTCTGGTTTGTTGTTACCGCAGGTGGCATTGGACTGGAACATGGAAAAGGAAGAGTTTCTTTCTCACACTTGTTTAAAAGCTGGGTTACCCTCTGCTGCATGGAAAGATTTAGAAACAAAGGTTCATAGATTTTCAGCTCTTGTTTTTTCAGAAAAGGAGCCTAACGGTGAAGTTATAAGAAAAATTTGATCGCTCATAAAGCATAAATTACTCTAAAATAAATTATCTATGTGATGATATGCATGCGATCTTTACTGGTACTATATCGTTCGGTCTTGTAACATTTCCAATAAAAGTTTACTCAGCGACCGAAACCAAGGAGATAGAATTTCATAATGTATGTAATGAATGCCTAACACCACTTAGGTACAAGCGGTGGTGCCCTACCTGTGAAAAAGAGGTTTCTTGGGCAGACATAAAAAAAGGATTTAAAATCTCTAAGGAGAGATGGATAGTTCTTGAAAAGGGAGAAATAGAAAAAATAAAGTTACCGAGCACAAAATCTATTGAAATTGTTCAATTTGTTGATGTTGCTCAAATTGACCCCATATTCTTTGAGAAGAGCTATTATGTTGTGCCTGAAGAAGCTGGATTAAAGGCCTATTCATTGTTTGTTGAGGCCTTAAGATTGGCTAATAAAGCCGCCGTAGGTCGGGTTGTAATTAGAAATAAAGAATATATTGTTGCAATAAGACCATTCAGGAAAGGTTTAGCGATGCATGTTTTGTTTTATGTTGGAGAGATAAGGGATATAGAGAAATTAAAGGAGCTGGAAAGATTAGTTGTTGTTAGCAAGGAAGAACTGGAACTCGCTAAATTGCTCATTGAAAAACTTACCGCAGAAGAATTTGACCTTTCTAAGTTTAAAGATAGATATACTGAAAGTTTAAAGGAGTTGATAATGGCTAAAGCTGAAGGAAAAGTTTATGAAGTTAGAGCTGAGGAACGTGTTGAGGAAGCTAAAAGTTTGATGGAAAGTCTAAAGTTAAGTGTGGAAGCAGTTGGAAAAAAGGAAAGAAAAGAAAAATAAGTGTCCCATCTCTTTTTATATCATTTTTATTTTACCTTATATTCAAAAATTAGGAGGTGGTCCAGGAAATGACATTATTTGAAAAGAAAATCAAACCAATGTTAGCGTTTCTTGGTGAGCCCTTCGACGATGAAAACTTTCTGTTTGAAATAAAATTTGACGGAATGAAGTAAGAACTTCCCGGAACCAGGTGTATCGCATATATTGATGTTGATAAAAAGTCGATAAAATTTCTTAATAGGAGATTAAAGCTTTTTCAGGAAAATTATCCCGAATTACGAGAACTTTGGAAAGATGTAAATGCTAAAAAAGTTATCTTAGATGGAGAATTAGTTATTTTTAAGAGGGGAAGGCCGGATTTCTACTTACTAGCCGAGAGAGAACATACACAAGATCGAACAAGAATTGAATTGCTTTCAAAAATTAACCCAGCTACCTATGTGGTTTTTGATATTTTACATTTGGATGGTCAAGACCTAATAGATAAATCTCTGATCGAAAGGAAAAAAATTCTAGAAAAGATTGTCAGAGAATCCGATAAAATTTTATTATCAACTTATGTTATTGGTGAGGGTAAAAAATTCTTTTTAGAAGCTGAAAAGAGGGGGCTAGAAGGTGTTATTGGGAAGAGATTGCAATCAACTTATCAAATAAACAAACGTAGCAAGGATTGGCTGAAGATAAAATATTTAAAAACTCTAGATTGTATTATTTGTGCGTATACTTTAGGAACCGGTTGGCGTGAAAAATATTTCGGTGCCCTTGTTCTTGGTTGCTACCATCAAGGAAAATTAAGGTACATTGGTCGTTGTGGCACAGGTCTTGATGAAAGAGGTTATGCTGATCTTACCGAGAAACTAAAAAAAATTGAGACTGATAAAAATCCTTTTGATATTTTTGAAGAAGAGCCAGCAATTCTTGAAAAAGTAAGATGGGTTAAGCCAGAGCTAATAGCTGAAGTAAAATTTATGAATCTTTCGCAAGACTTAAAAATGCGTGCTCCATCGTTTGTAAGATTAAGAGAAGATAAAAATCTTGAAGATTGTATATTAGAAGTCTAAATTGTTGTTTAATTATGTTATACAAATTTATTAAAATAAAATAATTTAACCAAAAGTAACATGGTTCGTGAACTACTCTCACCAGAAGTGGGAAAAAAATTGATTTTACTTGGAAATGAGGCAATAGTTAGGGGTTCTCTTGAAGCTGGAGTAAGATTTGTTTCCACTTATCCAGGAACACCTGCTAGTGAGATTGGAGATAGATTTGCAGTAATAGCTAAGGAAGCAGGAATTTATTTTGAATATAGCACAAATGAGAAAGTTGCTATGGAAGCTGCTGCTGGTGCTTCCTTTGCTGGATTAAAATCTCTGGTAGCAATGAAACATTTCGGCATTAATGTAGCTTCCGATTCTTTGCTGCCAATTGCCTACGTTGGAACTAGAGGCGGTATGGTAGTTATTGTTGCGGATGACCCTAGTGGTTGGAGCTCTGCTCAATCAGAACAAGATTCAAGATATTATCCCAGGATGGGTCACATACCACTCCTTGAGCCTTCCAATCCTCAAGAATGTAAGGAAGTAACGAAGTTTGCTTTTGAGCTCTCGAAGCAGTTTGAAATACCTGTAATAATTAGAACAACAACAAGAGTAGCTCATACACGTAGTCCTGTAACATTTGGCCAAATTACCAAAATTGATGGCAAAGGAAGGTTTATAAAAGATTTAGAAAGATATAATACCCTACCTCCGAATGTCATAGCCTTACATGAAAAAATAGTTGAAAAGAATGAGAAAATAAGAGATTTTTTTGAGCAAAGTGAGCTAAACTTCATTGTTAACAAGAAAAAAAGTAAATTTGGTATAATAACATCTGGTGTTTCTTTTAATTATGTTGTAGATGCTTTGGATGAGCTTGGAATTAAAATTCCTGTGTTAAAACTTACTACAACTCATCCACTACCAAGAAAAAAAATTATAGATTTTCTGAAACTTTTAAAGAGTGTTCTAATTGTCGAAGAGCTAGAGCCAGTGCTAGAAAAGGATATAAAAGTAATTGCTCAAGAAGAAAAATTAAAAATTGAAATTCGTGGAAAAAATTTGGTGCCGAGAGCTGGTGAGCTTACTCCAGAGAAGGTTTTGCTGGCAATAAGTAAATTTTTAAACAAAAAACCAAGCTTCAATTTTGATTTACATTTAAAAAAATTCAAAAGAGTAGATGTATCTAGAAGATTTCCTGTGATGTGTCCCGGGTGTCCTTATAGACCTGCTTTTTATGCTGTAAAAGAGGCTGCTGGTGAAGAGGTTGTTCTTGGTGGTGATATAGGTTGTTATATGTTGGGTATATTTCCACCAGCTAATGCTGCAGACTTTATATTAAACATGGGTGCTGGTGAAGGAGTAATCCATGGAATTAACAAAGCAAGTGATCAAAAAACTATAGCTTTTATAGGTGACTCAACCTTCTTTCATGCAGGAATACCAGCTCTAATGAACATGGTGTTTAACAAATCTAATCCCCTTGTTATTATACTCGATAATCTCACCACAGCTATGACTGGTCATCAACCACATCCTGGCACTGGAATTACTGGGATAGGTGAGAAAACGAGAACAATTGTAATAGAAGACATGGTTAAAGCATGTGGAGCTAATGTTAAAGTTGTTGATCCTTACAATATCCAAGAAATGATTTCTGCTGTTAAAGAAAGTTTAAAAAGTAAAGAAACTTCAGTTATAGTTGCGAGGCGTGAATGCAGATTACTTTTTTTAAGAAAAGCGAAGAAAGCTGATATAAAACTCAATAAATTTCAAATAAACCCTAAAAGGTGTAACAAATGTGGAATCTGTTTAGAGAGGTTTGGTTGTCCAGCTATTTACAAGGATGAAAAGGGCTTTTACATAAATGAAGAGCTTTGTAATGGATGTGGTGTTTGTTCTCAAATTTGTCCTTCAAAAGCAATTGAAGTGAAAAAATGAACTACTTGAAAATAGCAGCATGGGATTTAGACGGAACACTCTATTCAATTACACCAGAAATTCAACGAAGAGTTAATGAAAAAATCTATCAAAAAATATCAGAAACTAAAAACTGGTCAGTAGAAAGAAGTAGAGAAGAATTTCACTCTAGATACCAAAGGTTACATGGTGCTACGGCATCACTAATGGATTTAGGGTTAGAAAAGGAAACGATGCAACGGTGTTTAGAAGAAGCTGATATATTGGACCTTTTAGAACATGATGAAAAATTGGTGAAAATGTTCAACAATCTAAATTATCTTAGGCATATATTAGTTACTGGTAGTTCAAGAGAACTTGCCACAGAAAAATTAAATCGTATTGGATTGAACGATGTTTTTGAATACATGATAACTGCAGATGATGTAAAAAATCCTAAACCACATCCAGAATCGATTGAAAAACTCCTACAATATACAGGATTACCACCACAATCTCATGTTTGGATTGATGATAGAAAAGAACATGCACTTGTTGCTAGGGAACGAGGATTAAGAATTATATTAGTAGGTGGAAAAAAAGAAAAATCGGACTTATGGGTCCCTAAGATTTACGACATTGAAAAAATTTTGATGGTGAAAAAATGAAAGATTTTAATATTGTCATAGCTGGTGTTGGTGGTCAAGGAATCCTTACCCTTGGTTATATAATATCTAAAACTGCAATGGACCAGGGGTTTGATGTAAGGATGGCTGAGGTGCATGGTCTCTCGCAAAGGTATGGCGCTATAGTATGTCATATTAGGTTTGGGAAAAAAATCTTCTCCCCGCTAGTTATGTGTGGTAAGGCTGATCTAGTAATTGGTCTTGAGCCCTTGGAAGGGTTGAGAAATGCCTACTATGGCTCAAAAAAAACAGTTTTCCTGCTAGACAATTATCCCATAATCCCAGTAAGCGTATACCTCTTTAACAAAAAATATCCGAAATTAGAGGAAATAGGTGAGGATTTAAAACCATTTTCTAAAAAAGTTATTTTTGTGAACGCATCAAAAAAAGCTAAGGAGTTAGCTGGAAATGTTATTGCTGCCAACATTTACATGGTTGGGGCCGCTGTCTCAAAAAGGCTTCTGCCTTTAAGAAAGGATCTTGTATTTAAAAATATAAAGGGAGTTATTAAACCCAAATACTATGAAGTAAATGAAAAGGTTTTTAATGCTGCTTTTGAGGTTTAGTTTTTATTTTAATCTTGGAAAGATGTCTCCACTTTTATGAAGTAGGGGAATAAATTCCTCTTCCCTTACATGCTCTTTTAATACCCTTCCAACAACTAGCCAATGGTCACCAAATTCTTTCATCCCTTCAACTCTACATTCAAAGCTTACTGGAGATTTTTTAAGTAAAGGTGGTTTAACCTGAGATGAACTTTCTTTTTCCAGCTTAGCTAGCTTAAATTTATCAGTATCTCTGCCTGAATAGCTCCCACATATTTTAGCCTCTTCAAGCATACTTTCATCGCAAATGTTAAAAGTAAATTCCTTAACTTCTTTCAAATTTTTAAAAGTATGTCTAGTTGGAGTTATGGAGAATGCGAGGTATTTTGGCTCAAAGCTGATTGGCATCAAAAAGCTTGCAGTCATTACATTTGGTTCACCGTCTTTACTTATTGTTACTATTAATGCAACAGCACGTGGAAATATTTGTTGAGATACCCTCATAAAAAAATATTAGCTTTTATTAATATGAAAATTAAATTAATTTCATGCCAAGAAAAAAACCAGAGAAAAAATATAAATTTCTATCGGGCATTTTAATGGTAATTGTTGCTTTACTTAGTCTTTTTATTATACTTCCAAAATTTTTCCCAGAAGAATTACCTCTATTGGCATTTCCTGGGTTATCAACACTTGGGTTTGAAAGGGTTAACAATGTAGATGTGAGGATTATTGGGAATGAAGGATTGGTAATTCTAAGCGCAAGTTGTTATGAGCTTACAGGTATTATAGAACCTACTCAAGCTATTTCTATTCAGAATGCCTTGCAAAATATAACCACTGAAAGACCAAACGCACATGACCTAGCGAGAGATGTTTTCAATACTTTGGATATAAAGATGTTGATGGTAAAAATTACAGAACTCAGAGATAGTGCATATTTCGCAAAAATTCTTCTCAGACAAAAAAATACTTTTTTAAATTTTGATGTCAGACCTAGTGATGGAATAGCAATTGCTTTAAGAGTAGGTGCTCCAATTTACATAGATAAAGGCCTCTTGGAAAGGCAAGGAAAATATATTTGTTAAAATTATTAGAATATAGGTGAAAACGTGGAAGAAATTAGTGAAGATGTAAAGGAGAATGTTGTAAAATTCCAAACCTATCAGCAACAGCTACAATCTATCTTAATTCAAAGAGAAAGCCTAAGACTTCAAAGTTTTGAGGTAGAAAGGGCTTTAGAAGAATTAGAAAAAACAAACCAAGAAAATGCATATAAAATTGCTGGTCAGATAATGATTTTGAAATCTGTTGATGAATTAAAAAAAGAGCTGAACCGAACAAAGGAGGATATTAAAGTTAGAGTTAATAGTCTTGAAAAGATGGAGAAAAAAATAACCGATAGATTAAAAGAACTTCAAGAAAAATTGAAAGATGTAATAAAATGAGTTTGGTGGTTAATTTGGTCGAATTTCAGAATGTTTTTGAAATAATGGAAAGGATACTAAAGGATAGAACAGTGCCAAAAAATATTAGGATTGCTGTTGAGAATTCAAAAAATGTTTTAGAAAGTTCAGATGAACCCACTGTTAAAATAAGTACTGCTATCCAAATACTAGATGAAGTAATAAATGATCCGAACATGCCAATGTATACAAGAACTCATATATGGAACATAGTTAGCATTCTAGAGGAAAAGAGGAAGGAGCTCGGATAAATTTTTAAGCTTGAAAAATAAAAATAAATAATGGTCTTTAAGATTTTTAAGAAAAAGGTAGAAAAGCCTGAATATGTAGAAATAGAGAGTTTACCAGAGAGAGTTAGAATTAGCGTGAAAGTCGATGTTCTGAATGAGCTAAAAGATGTGAGCAGACTTCAGCAACTTATTAGAAATGGTAACATCGTCTTTACCAGAATAAAAGAATTGAGGAAGAAGGACATTAACGAGCTAAAACGTGCTGTTGATAGAATTAAGAGAACTTGTACTGCTGTTGGTGGAGATTTGGTAGGAGTGGATGAGGATTACTTAGTAATTACTCCAAGTAATGTTAAAATTGTCAAATAAATCATTTTAAATTATATTCCCGGAATCGCTTCTTAACTTTTTTTAGGTTCGAATGGTTTCTTTAATTAGAGAGAACTTCAGATGTTAAGTTCCCATTTATTTGGACCCCTCCTCTTGTGGGCTTCGTGATTGTTTATGACTATACCTCTTTCCTCCAATCGTTTTAACCATTTAGAAGTATTTTGTTTCGATAATCCTACGCCAGAAGTTATGTTCGCGGTACTCACGTTTTTATGTTTCATCAAGTATTTTATGATATCCTGATAACGAGAATTTCTCTGATGAAGTGGTTTTTGTTTATTTAATTTAAAATCAAAATTAAAGAGACTTAACGGATATATTTTAGAAAGAGAAATTAAACCCTGTATTCTTAGAAAATTATCCTTTGTAGCAGAAAAATTAATAGCATACTTAATCATCTTCTTTCCTTTACTTTCATATGTCTCTGCTAGACTAATGCCATTTGATTTCATATATAGCTCTTTAGTCATACTTCTTATGTCATTTAAAAAACTAATAAAAGCTTGCTGGTAAGGAACTGATGTTACCATTTCAAATTTACAATAGGCTGGTTTTCCAGCATAAATTTTAGGCTTATAAAATTCTGATAAGAATAAAGATGAGAGAAACATGGCTTTTAAAGATGGGTCCAAACTTTTTAGCCAATTAGGAATTTCAAGTTTTTGTTGAGTTTTCGAACCATTTGGTGCACCTAACAAACAAAGTAGCTTACAAAAGTTTGAATCACAAGTCATCAACTCAAAAACTTCATGATCAGATTGACTTTCTCTGGATGTGATCCTAAATTTTATATTCAAGTCAGTGAGCCTCCTTCCTATGGTTTCTAACACGTTTCTATCCTTTTGATAGATTTGAATGGTATTGAGATTCTTTTTAAGATGGCCATCGCCAAAAATAAAGCCCAAAATGTTGAGTAGCGATAAAAATTTTTCGGAGGTAGTAAGTAGGGGTAATATTTTTCTTTCTTTACACCATCTTACCAACTTAGGATCAGCTATATCCTCTTCTCTTAAAATTGTTTTAGAGTTGATGGAAGCAATTGTCAGGAAGGGTGGTAAAACTGTCAGCTCATATTTCCTGGGTTTAAAAGTTTGAATAAACATGTATAGCGAATTGAGAACATTTCCCTTACAAGAACTTATATTAATTGTTAAAGAGCCCAATTCTGGGTAAGTAGATGTGATAATATGCGAGCTCCCTATTATTCCTCCAACAGTAATACCAGCACCACCCTTCCCAAATTTATGTATAAAAAACTTATAGAGTTTCATGTGACCTTCAAACACAGAAGAAAGTAGTGTGAGTGTTAATAATTCTTCATCTTGAAGTTTAGAAGAATCACATCCTTGAAGTGAGGCCCACAGAGTTAGATGCGACCCAAAACTTAACCTTTCATCATTAATCAAATCTCGCTTACAACCTTCTAATCTTGCTGCCAAATGTTTTACATTCATCTTTTCTGTGATAACCTAACATTATTTCAATCTTTTAGTAATTTGTTTTTTTAATTTAAATTATTTTTATTGTTTTTAATAAATGAAATAGCCCATCGCTTAATTCTTTTTTAAGCTAATATTATATTATCCTTCAAAGGGCGT
>JASEGN010000013.1 GCA_030018055.1 Candidatus Aenigmatarchaeota archaeon
GATGTAAATAAAGGTCTCCAGCTTCACGATCGGTTTTTAAACCCATTCCTCTGTATCTTAATTTATTCACATTTCTTAAGTCTGTAGGTATTTTTATCAAAAGCTCCTTTTCTTCCCTACCTCTAGGATATCTGATTTTTCCCTCAGTGCCTAGCATATCAGCTGTAACTGGAAAATTATACCAATGTAAGTCAAGTCCTTCTTGTCTAAAATTTTCTGGTTTTGGTTTGTAGGAAAACTTAGGCTTAGGTTGCTGGTAGGTTTGTTGATATTCACGAGTTCTTTGGGCCCGACCAAAAATCTCATCGAAATTGATTCTTCCTCCTGGTTCAGTTTCAAATCTAAATCCTCCTGGCCCACCTCTCTCGTATCTTATCCTACCTCCTGGTCCTGATGAGAAATTTTTGAAAGAAAATCCAAAGCCTTTGAAGAAATCACCGAAGATGTCATCCAAGAAATCGAATTTTAATCCAGATCCACCAAAATCTTTCATTACATCTTCAAAAGTGGTCCGGGTAAAGGGACTACTGAAAATATCGCCAATGTTAATTCCTTCAACCGTTCCAAACTGGTCGTATCTTCTTCTCTTTTCTGGATCACCTAAAACTGAAAAAGCTTCATTTATCTTTTTAAATTCCTCATTAGCCCATTTTTCTTTTCCAGGATTTCGATCAGGGTGATATTGCATTGCCAGTTTTCGATAAGCTTTTTTAATTTCTTCATCTGAAGCATTCCTGGGAACTCCCAAAATTTTATAGTAGTCTTTTTGGTTCATACCTCTCTCAACTTTTCAAGTGCTAGTGGATTTGCATGGTTAATATCTTTCAATTTATATTTCCTTGGTAAATTAAATTCTTTTAAAACTATTTCATAACCAAACTCATCAAGCTCTCTCTCTACTTTATCCAGCTCCGCACAGCTTCTCATACCCTTTGTGCTTGCAGCCATTTTCCACTCTTTATTTTTATCATTCCATGATACATCGTATAGCTCGCTAGAAATTGTATAACTTCCGGTTTGCGCATACCTTAACACTCTTTTTTCATTTTCTGAAAGATTATTAGAAAATTCTATGTTCTCATTCTTATGTTCTTTCACGTAATTAAATAAACTATCAAAATCATTGTACCATTCTTTAATATCAAAATTATCATAGTGCATTACTTCAATCAAAGCATAATCACCCATCTTTGTTGCTATTATTTTCTTTTCGTTCATTTCCAACACTACTTTTATTTTAATTAAAATAATTGTTAATAATTTATTAAAATGTAGATATGGTAAAAATCGAAATAGATGTTGAAAGAAAAGGTAAGGCTATTGCAGAGTTAGACGAAAGAAACCAAAAAACTGCTAGTAAAATCTATGAGAATTTGCCAATAGAAGGAATGGCAAAAATTTGGAAAGAAGAAGTCTACTTTGAAATACCTATCGAGATGAATTATGAGAATAAATCTCCTAGAGCTGAAAGAGGAGATGTATCCTACTGGCCACCTGGTAAAGCTTTCTGCATATTCTATGGTGAATCTCAACCCTATTCAGATGTTAACCACGTAGGCAAGGTTACAGAGAATCTAGAGATGTTTAAAGATGTTAAAGATGGTGACAAAATAGTCTTAAGAAAGTATAGATCATAATCGCTAAGTAAATACGGTAATTTTACATCTTACTCAAGCAATGCTTTTGCAACTCGCCTACCTAATTCTCTTGCTTCTGCAATTTTTTCTTTACCGGGTTTTTCCACACAAGCTAGTTTACCCACAACATCTATACCATAATGAGAGTACACCCATTCAAAAGCCTGTAAAGTTTGTTCAGCATTTTCCATGCAACCAGCAGAGGTAAAGTATGCTCCCTTTTTTCCTTCAAGCTTGTCATAGATGTCAACACTTTTATCGATAAAACTTTTTAGCTCTGCGCTGGGTAAGCTAAAATATGTTGGAGAACCAAATAAGATTGCGTCGGCCTTTAAAAGATCCTCATTAGTTGCTTCGTTATATCGTTTTAGGCTAACCTCTACTCCACCCTGCTTAGCTCCTTCAGCTATAGCTTTAGCGAGTTTTTCTGTATTTCCAGTTCTCGAGTGGTATACTATCAATATTTTAGGCATAAATGATAATTGTATAAGAATCAAAACTTAAAATTTTTGTTATTTATCAAAATTTACTGGCTAGAGCATTATAAAGTATCTCTGCGTAGCTATTTCCTTCATTATAAGAAGAGATTAAAACTTTGTCCACAACCCCCTCATGACTTAAATAACCTCTTATTCCTATCTTAAATCTTTGTATTAATTTAAATTTACTAAATCTAGGTTTGTATATTGTTAGAGAACAAAGACCTTCATGTTCTGTTTCTAAACCCATTTTCTTTGCCTCTTCCTGAATAAAAGAAGTAAACTCATTTATGGTAGGTTGTTTATTCACTTTATACTCTTTAATAAAACTGAGTTCACCCACCATCCCAACTACTAATTTAGTATGTATTTGATTTAACTTAAAGCTTAGCTATTTCACCTTTCTCAGGGTCTACCATAACATAACTAAATTCTATCTTGCTAATTTCATCTCGAACAGGCGTCAATATGCTTAATTTATCATCTTTTTTATCAACGATACTACCTAATCCTAAAAATTCATCGTCCTTAGAATATAGCCCAACTACTCTATATTTCCAAGTGGAAGAGGTTTTGGTTTCAATTTCATACAATCGACTATCTTCAAAGTAAAGCTTGAATTTACCGTTTCTTAGCTCTTTCCTTTCTCTCCTTTTTAACTTTTTCACTTCTATGGGTACTTCAAACTTTAATGCATGATATCTTGGTTTAACCAATTCCAAAATTGGCCCAAGCTCTCCTGCTCTTTCTAAAGCGATTATTAAATCTGGATCTATAGTTTCAACTTCTTCTTTTTTAAAGGCTATCCCAGCTCCTTTTTCAACAAATCCCATCGAATCTACAAGACAATAATCTTTCTCCTTCCTTGCTTTCCCAACAAATTTTCTTTCAGCTTTCAGCAGTTTGTCGATAACATAACGATTCATCTCATACTCAGGAATAAATTCCCACTCTATTCGCTCTAATTCGGCTAAACTTTCAAATGGCTTGTTGATGTACAATAAATTTATAGTTAAAGGAAGTATGCTAGATTGACCAATATCCGCATCAATTATTGCAACACTTTTTTCCTCCAAAATTAATCGATTTGCAAGTTTTTTAACAAGAGTCGTTTTTCCAGCACTATTAGCCCCAAGTAAATAAGTTAAATTTGCCTGTTTCACCTCGTTAAAGCAATATGGGAGCAAACTATCCATGTACATTAAAACCAGCTAAACTTTATAAATTTTATCAAGATTAGTTTAAACTTTAAATTTTATAATAATTTTGTGGTTAGAATAGAAGAAGATCAAGAAAATATTCCTGGATATGCTGCTAGGCTTTACGATAAACTTGCTAGAGATGCTATTGATACTTACTATACACCAATAGCAAAAGAAATTGCTGAAGTGCTAAGCTATGGAAAATTACTAGATGTTGGCACTGGTCCTGGTTACTTACCTATAGAGCTTGTGAAACTTAAGCCAGACCTAGAAATATATGCTGTTGATCTAACTCCAGAGCTAATAGAAATTGCAAGAGAAAATGTTAAAATAGCAAGAGTAAACATAAACTTTGAAGTTGGAAGTGCTTACCACCTAAGGTTTGAAGATGATAGTTTTGATATGGTTATTAGCACAGGGGTAATACATGACTTAGCCAATCCTGTTAAAGCACTAGATGAATGGTACAGAGTTTTGAAACCAGGAAGAGAAGCATGGGTATATGATCCTACTTTGATTGTTCCAAGGAAAAAAATTAGATTTTGGTATGAAAGATTAGATGGAGAAGAGTTAGTTTTATTTAAAGAATATGCTAAAAGAATACCACCAATAATTTATACTACAGAAGAATTAAAGAAAATTTTAAACAAAACTAAATTCAAAGAATATGAAATAAAAGAATATGAGATGGGTGGGGAGAGAGAGTTGAAGATAAAATTAAAAAAAGTACCTTTACAAAAAGTTTAAAACTTCAAGAAGATTTTTAACTTCATAATCTGGCTTAATTTTTTCAAGAACTACTTCATTCTTTCTATTAACCCAAATGGTTTTGATTCCTGCTAGCTTTGCTGGTAGAATATCATGAGTGAGGGCATCCCCTACATTTACGGTTTCTTCTGCAACTGATTTTGAAAGCTCTAAGGCTTGCTTGTAAAATTCTGAAGTAGTTTTATGGAATCGAATGTTATGATCTCCAAGAACATAATCGAAATATTTTTTACCTCCAATTTTTTCTAAGCAAACTGCCTTCTCCTTCGCAAACTCCTGGGTTGCCAGGCAAACCTTGTATTTCCCAGCAACTTTATCTAAAAATTCAAATGTATCAGGAAAGAAGCTTGGGTTTTCCCAGCATTCCTTTAAAGCTGAATTATAGGCTTCGATCATTTGTTTTGCTTTAGAAGTCTCGTAGGGTTTGTTTAGATGTTCAAAAATTAACTTAGTATGAAATTCGCCATCCTCATGTCTTTCCGGATATCGCACATGAACTATTCCTCTATGCACTTTAAAGAGATAGACTTCCCACAATTGCTCTCCACTTACATCATCAAAAATTTCACTAAATTTAGTGATAAATTTATAATCAGAATCATGAAGTGTATTATCGTAATCTATCATTATGGTTGTAATCATCCTAAACACTTAATTCTCTTTAAATAAAGAATTCCTAAATAATAATCTAAGTTCTTATTCAAATTCATTTGCTTTTTTTCAAATTTTTCTCAGAAAGCTCTGTCCAAGCTTTGCCACTAGCAATACTAAGTAAAAAATAGAAATTAATTTTTTCACCTATAATTGATTGATTGGTATTGTGAAGAATCAGCTATACTTAAAACTCCTGCTCCCCTGTATTTTCCTTGCTTTAATGAAATTAGAGCTTTATTCGCTTCTTCCAGTTTAAATTCGGTAATTTCTGGTGTAATTGGAATTTCAGCGGCTAAAGGAAGAAATTCTTGGACATCTTTTCTAGTGATATTGGTTACACTTTTTACTTCTTTTTCATACCAAAGATGTTTAGTATAATCCAACTCTGGAATAAGTGTTTCCTTTCGAATATTATTTATAATTAACCTTCCACCATCTTCTAAATTCTCTAAGGCTGCCCTTATTACCCCTCCTACCGGAGTTGTATCGATCGCACGATTGTATTTTTCCGGAGGTTTATCTCCTGTTTCTCCTACCCAATCGGCACCCATTTTTTCAGCTAGCTTGCTATGAACGTCACCTCTCACTCGAGTAAAAACAAAAATTTTCGAGTTTCGATACAAATATCTAGCTACCTGGAAGACTAGGTGATTGGAAGCTCCAAATCCATAGAGTGCAAGAGTTTCACCATCTTCCATTCCAGTTAGTTTTAAGGCTCGATACCCAATTGCTCCAGCACATAAAAGAGGAGCTGCTTCTAAATCAGAGAATCTTTCAGGAATTAAATAGGCAAAATCTTCTTTCACAACAGTATATTCAGCATAGCCACCATTAGCATGGCATCCTGTGCCTTGAAACTGCTTGCATAAATTTTCATTCCCTCTTCGACATTGATAACATTCTTCACAAGCTGAATTTATCCAAGCGATTCCTACCCTATCTCCTTCCTTAAATTTAGTTGCTCCTGGACCTAATTTTTTTACTCTTCCAACCACTTCATGACCTAAAATTATAGGCAATTTTGGTTGAACTCTTCCTTCAATCTCATCGAGTTCTGTACGACAAACTCCACAAGTGGAGACTTTAATTAAAATTTCCTTTTGTTTTGGTTTAGGAACTGGTAAATCTACTAATTCTAAAGGTTCTGGATTTTCGTCAAGTGAAGTGATTTTTTTCAAAACTTGGGCTTTCATTTGGCTTTACCTCCATGGCAGCTACCCACTTCCAAGTAGGTCTCCCATAATTTTTCAGCCAGTACCACGATATAATCTTTATTTTCAAGCTTATCACTCCATTCTCTGGGGATATCTTCAATACCATAACAAGCACCAGCTATTGCACTAGTCATAGCTGAAATTGTATCTCGATCCCCACCATAACTTACATTTAGGGCGTAATCTAAAGTAGTTTCAAAGCTGGAGTTGGCCAAAAATGAATAGATAGCGATTGGTACTGAATTAAAGGCTTCTACCCCATTTCCTAATTCTCTAACTACTTTTGCCTTACCAGCACCTTCCTTTAATAGTTTTTTCATAACTTCCAATTTCTCTCTATATAAATCAACCTCTACAAAATCACCCAATTTTTTCAGAAATTCATATCTATCTAATTCTTTAGGTTCGTTCTTCACCGCCAAAGCCACTGCATAAGCTTCTAAAGCTGCTCCTTCTATTCCTAAAGGATGACTATGAGTAATTCTACTTGATCGATGGGCGACCTCTCTTAATTTAACTAGATCATCATAGTAAAGAAGACCAACTGGAGCTATTCTCATTGCTGCTCCGTTTCCAAAAGAACCGTCTGGAGGATAAAATTCCTTATCTAAACTTTCATTCCATTTTCGACCGAACTTTATCATTCTGAAAATTCTTGGTGGACCAGGTCCGTAACCACGGAAGGGCTCATTCTCATAATTTTTAACAAAGATGTGAGCCATATTTTCTCCATTGAAACCTTTGCTTTCAATTAGAGATTCTGCTACTCCTATCATCATTGCCGTGTCATCGGTATATCTTCTTCCTCCTGCTCCTAAAAAATCTCCTAGGGCCAAACCAACTAAACTACCAATAAATTTTGATTTCAGTTTTTCCATTTTTATTTCAATTATTCATTGATATTAGCAAATAAAAATCTTTATCGCGTTTAGCACAAGAGGACATGTAGCGTATTTGATCTGGAATATAACTTATTCTGATCTCACCATGATCCTACCTTAATTAATCAATGCTATTATGACTTCAATGAATAAAAATCTTCATTAAATTAGGATGTAATCTTTTTAAAATTTAAGCATAATATAAAAAAAGATGAAAATGAAGGTATGTAGCAGAAAGGAAATAGGAGAACTGGACAAGCTAGCAATGGAAGAACATGGAATTCCTGAAGAAATTTTGATGGAGAATGCTGGGGAAGCAGCTTACTATGTTATCCTCAAAGAATTTGGTGTAAAAGATAAGAAATTTGTAGTTATTTGTGGTGGTGGCAATAATGGTGGAGATGGATTTGTTGTAGCAAGGAAACTTTACTCTACTGGTGGAGATGTTGATGTTTTCCTTTTAGCCGAAAGGGAGAAATATCGCGGATCAGCAAGGAAAAACCTAGAAATTCTTCCTAAGTCGATGAGGATTCATTATGTTGATTCGTATGAGAATTTAAAATCAATACATCAGGCCTTTCTGGGTTTAAAAGATACTCTCTCTAAGGCAGATGCTGTTGTTGATGCTATCTTTGGTACTGGTTTGACTAGGAATGTTGAAGGAATATATAAAGAGGTAATCGAGCTAATAAATGAAAGTAAAAAGAAAGTATTTGCTATCGATATTCCTTCAGGAATAAATAGCGATACTGGCCAAGAGATGGGAATTTCAGTTAAAGCAAATTATACCATAACTTATGGCTTGCCAAAAAGAGGGGAGCTGCTTTATCCTGGGTATGGAAGATGTGGAAAATTGTATGTTTCTCATATCTCTTATCCTCCTGAACTTCAAAATTCAGATTCAATTAAAGTAGAAGTCTTTAAACCAGTCCCTCTTCCGGAAAGAAGGGCAGATACTACAAAGTGGGATTATGGGCCAGTTTTATTTATTGCTGGATCTTCAAGTTACTATTGGGCTCCAATTGCTTCAGCTTCTTCTTGCTTGAAAGCTGGAGGTGGTTATTCCTATTTAGCCTGTCCTGAATCTTTAGCTCCGTCTCTAGCTGAAGCGGGAAGAGAAGTTGTATTTCTTCCTCAGAAAGAGGTAATTCCAGGATTTTTAACTTTGGAAAATAAGGATGACCTCTTGCGGATTTATAAAGAAAGAAGGGCAAGAATGGTAGTAATGGGACCTGGTCTTTCCACACACGAAGGAACTCAACAGTTAGTAAGAGAATTAGCTAGAGAAATTGATGTACCACTATTAATTGATGGAGACGGAATCACAGCTATAGCTCAAGACACAAAAATTATTGAAGAGAGGAAAGCTCCAACCATTCTCACTCCCCATACTGGAGAGATGGGACGTATAACCAAAATAGACAGGATTGAGATAGAGAAAAATAGAATAGATTATCTGCAAAAAGCTACTCAAGAATTAAATGCCATTATTGTTTTGAAAGGACCTCATACTTTAATTGGTTATCCGGACCAAAAGGTTTACATTAGTTTAAGCGGAGATACTGGTGGTAAAGCTGGAATGGCTACTGCGGGAAGTGGGGATGTATTAAATGGAACCATTGCTGCTATGTACGTTCAAGGACTAACCCTTGAAGATGCAGTTCCAACTGGAGTTTTTATTCATGGACTAACTGGAGATTTGGTAGCAAAAGAGAAAGGGCCTCGTGGGATGACTGCCAAAGATATATTAGATTACCTTCCTCGTGCAGTAAAATACTACGAAGATAATTTTGAAGAGATTTCTAAAAATCTCTACGATAAAATTCATGTGATTTAAAAAATACTAACTTTCTATGCTTTCATCTTATTCAGCTTTTCTTTGTTGCCTAAGCTGCTCCTCTATCTCTCTTATAATTTCCTTGCTCTCCAGGTCTACTGGCATAGGTTTTCTTTCTCTATCATACTCTTCTTCCAGCTTTTCCACATATTCAGAAAGCCCTGGCACTTGGTTAAAAAGCTGATCCATTCGTGTATCTACCTCTTCACCTAACTTTCTAAGATCTTCTAAATCAATGTCTACCTGCAGCATTTTAGTCAGCATTTCAACCATGGCATACCAACTTTTTGGATTACGTGAAACGATAATATTATGTTCAGGGTAATAGGTTGAACTTCCCCACAGAGCAATAGATTCCATGCCCTTCCTTATACAAGCACTTGGTAGCATGGTATGTATGCTAACAGGACCTTTATAATCTATGAATTCTATGTCATATTCGCTCAGCTCTTCTTTCAGTTTAGGATCACTAACAGTTGCTGATATTCTTGGTTTTCTCGTATGGGGAATTTTTTCATGAACGCCACCAACAGTATAAATCCTTTTTACCCCAACCTGCTCAGCAAGTTTAAGAAAAGAATCAATATATTTCTCTGGGTTTAGTTGAGGTTCATCACCTCGGAAAAATACAAGATCTCCACCTTTTTCATTTTTCCAATAGTAAAATTCGTTTAAGTGTGGTTTGATGTCTTTTACAATACCACCTTCTATTACACCATAAGGCCGTAGACTCTCTGCTCCAGGAAGCTGGAAAATGTAGAATTCCTCCCCCTTTAGCTCTGCAAATTTTTTTGCTTCTAATTTATTCTTTAAATAAGTTATACTTCCTGTGGAGATTTCGCCAGCATTTGGCCAGCCAGCAAACCCTCCAACCAGGGAGGGGTTGTTGAGCTTTGGTTTTTCATAAATTATAAGGTTTTCCATTTTCTCTCTTCAACAGTTTTGACAAATTCTTCAACTGCACTGAAATATAAATCCTTCCCTAAAAATATTAAACTATTATGATCTGCATTGGGAATGATGATAGAGTTTTTATACTCTGCCCCTGAATTTTCATAAAGTTCTAATCCTTCGCTTAAAGGTACAAGGTCATCATATTCACCATGGATGATAAGAGTTGGTATTGATATAGATTGAATTTTTTTCTTACTAGAGGTCTCTTCAATTTTCTCTAGAATAGATTTTTCAACAGGAAGCGGAAGTCCTACATAGTTAAAAAGACGGGAAAAAGTATTAGCAGAACCACTTTCAACTATTAACCCACTAAGCTCACCCTGATAATGATAAGCAAGTTCAATGCTTGGAATATTTCCAATAGAACGTCCCATTGTAAAAATATATTTTTTGTAGCCTTCTCTTTCGATTATCTCTTTAAATCCCTTAAAAATTATATGAGAATCCCGTATCATGTTAATAATGGTAGGCTCACCATCGCTGAAACCGTATCCTCTATAATCAGCAACAAAAAGGTTAATTCCTCTCTCATTGTAAAGTGGTGCAATCTCATCATAATCACTTACAATCTCACCATTACCATGAAAGTAGAGAAAGGAAGGGTTATTTTTACTCTTGACATAAAAACGGCATCCAATTTTAATTCCTTTCTCAACCTCGATGAAATAATCAGTAGTTTTATTTACATCCTTTCGAGGAATAAACACAAATTGCAATCTTGGCTCGTTTAAAAAAGAAAGATCACTTTCATGAGACATGCTTAGTGATTGTTATTTGATTTAAAATTATTCGCTTTCTTTTATTAAACTTTTGTATTTTGTTTCAAGATAATCTCCGATTTTTTCAAGTTGTTTGTCTGCAATTTTTTTAGGTGACTTAAGAATTTCTATCATTGGCGTCTCGTAGAGAATAGTAGTAATTTTTCCTATATCTTCTCTAGCTTCCTTAGGAGATTTACGTAGATAGGATTTCTCCAGATAGCGACCTAATATTCCTAAGCCATATTTTTTGATTTCTCTTAACTCTTTTATCATATTTTTCTCTTTTAAAATAGAATTATAAAAACTTAAATTTATCATAAATAAACCTTTTACCTTTAATATTATGCACCCTCTTGCTAAAGAACATTTCAAAAAGATTTTAGAAAAATATGAGCCTTTGGAAATTAATAAAAGCTGTGTAGCTTATCCTTGTCATCCCAATCTAGAAGATTGTACTTTTTGTTATTGTCCATTCTACCCTTGTGAAGACGACTTTCTAGGTAAATATGTTAAAGCAGCAATGTGGTCATGTGAAAGTTGTGATTGGATTCATAGACGAGATATTACAAATGAAATTATAGAAGAAATGAAAAATTTATGTATACATGAACCAGAAGATATAGAAAAAGTCTGGTATGATCTTAAGAATAATATAAAAGATAAAGTGAAGGCTAAATATCCACCATGAAATTTAAACCTAAATGTGAAGCAACAGGAATAGGGAGTGTACCTTACAAAGATCCTACTCTAGCCTGTAACATAGTTCTTGATTATTTTCCTGAGATACCTTATTGGCCTCAACTACCCAGAAGAAGTTTTAAGGAAAGCATGCCACAATTTTTTGAAGATTTTCCTGGTTTTGTTCTTGAGAACGAGAGAATTTACATAGACTCTGAAAGGTTTGAATCAGAGCTAGATTCATTTTGTCAAAGAAGTGAGAAGGAATTTACCATAAGTGAAGAATATGCTCCAGGCCTTCACAAATTTCTAGAATTTAAGGAAAAGCTAAAAAATGTAAAGGCTGTAAAAGGTCAAATTATTGGTCCAGTTAGTTTTGGTTTAACTGTATTAGATGAAAATAAAAAACCAATGATATACAACGATGAGATGAGAGATGCTTTAATGTTGAATCTTCAGCTTAAAGCTAGATATCAAGAAAAGTTATTGAAGACTTTACATCCTAATGTAATGACTTTCGTTGACGAATCTGTCCTAAGTACTCTTTATACACCCTTTGTAGGATATGATGAAACTAGAGCAAGCCAAGATCTTGAAGTTGTTTTATCTGGTCTTGAGGAATTAAAAGGCATACATTGTTGTTGCAATACCAATTGGCCATTTTTGCTTGATTTGGTTGATATAATCTCATTTGATGCTTACACCTATTCAGATGAATTCCTTTCATACCCAAAAGAAATAGGGAATTTTTTGCAGAAAGATGGTATCATAGCTTGGGGGATTGTTCCAAATGATGAAGCTGCTTTTAACGAATCATCCGACAGTTTGATGAAAAAATTAGAATCTAATTTTAATTATCTAGCTGAAAAGGGAGTTAGCTATGATTATTTATTAGAAAATTCTTTGATAACCCCCTCGTGTGGTTTAGGAACGAGAAGTGAAGCTATAACTGTTAAAACATTTGAACTTACCAGAGAGCTTTCATCAAAATTGAGAGAAAAATATAAATTATAATCAATAACTTTATCGCTTTAAGACCGATGTGGCTCAATTATCACTTTGATAGATTCCTTAGCGTCAGCTACGAGCTTGAAACCAATGCCTGCTTCTGCCAAGCTTAATCTGTGTGTTATCATCTCGTGTACATTTACTTTACGAGTGCGAATTAATTCTATCGACTTTTTAAGATCCTCGTCTACGGCTGCGTAAGATGTCGTTAACGTTATTCCCCTAGTCCAAAGATCAGCCAACTGGATTGGAGTGTTAATCCTTGGCTCTGTCGGCGCAAAGAATAAAATGGTTCCACCACGGTCTACAGATTGTAATGCTTGTATCATTGCTTCTGGGGCTCCTGTGCAAACTATCACACGATCGGCAAGTCTTTCTTCGTTAAACTCAAAAATTCTTGCTGGTACGTCCTCTTTTGCATTTATTGTGTAATCCGCACCAAATTTCCTTGCTGCCTTGAGACGATATTCGTTTATATCAGTTGAAATTATCCTCTCTGCCCCTTGCACACGAGCCAACTGAATGTGAAGTAATCCACAAATGCCACTGCCTATAACAACTACCGTGTTACCCCTTTCAACTCTCGCAATTCTTTGCCCACGAACAACACAACCTAAAGGTTCGATGAATGTACCATCTTCAAAAGAAATCTCATCAGGTAGTAGATACACTCCATGAGCGATATTTATTCGTGGTACACGAATGTATTCGGCAAAGCCACCAGGATCAAAATTCGTTGAGTGTAAAGTTTTGCAAACAGTATGGTTACCAGCTATGCAGTAGTGGCATTTATTACAAGGAACATGATGAGAAACAAAGACTCTATCACCTTTCTTGTAAGACTCAACACCATCCCCAACCTCAACAATCTCTCCTGTTATCTCATGGCCTAGCACTCTTGGTGCCTTTTTGATACGATACCATTCCATCGTATCACTGCCACAAATGCCAGAGGCCATTACCTTTACCAACAGCTCACCAGGGCCAATCTTAGGAATAGGCATTTCCTCTAATCTCACATCCTGGTTATTGTAATACATTGCTACCCGCATAACATCACTAAAGAACTTTCAGAAACTACTTTTGCTCTTGTTTCTTAAGACTTTCAAATAACTCATTTGCTTCTTTTACATTGGCATTTTCATGAACGATTGCTCTTAAAGCCCTGATCATTGCTACTGGGTAATCAGATTGCCATATGTTTCGACCTAGATTAATGCCTATGGCGCCTTTCTGCATACCATCGTAGACAAATTCGAAAACTTCAAGAGCTGTATCTACTTTAGGCCCACCAGCCATAACAACTGGGACAGGGCAACCCCCTACGACTTTTTCAAATCCTTCACACCAGTAAGTTTTTACTATTCGAGCACCGAGCTCAGCAGCAATTCGACAACATAGAGCAAGGTAACGTGCTTCTCTTTTTTCCATTTCTCTGCCTATGGCAGTGACTGCCATTACAGGGATACCATATTCTTCAGCCTCATCAACAAGTTTTGTAAGATTTAACAATGTTTGATGTTCATACTTGGTGCCAACAAAGATAGAAAGACCAACTGCAGATGCATTAAGACGTACTGCTTCACTCATCGATGTGGTAATTCCTTCATTGGCTAGATCTTCTCCGACCATGCTAGTACCACCAGAGACTCTCAATATGATTGGTGTTTTGTTGTTAGGGTCTATACATGAACGTAACACGCCCTTTGTAACAAAAATTGCATCGCAGTAAGGAAGCAGTGGCTTGACAGTTTCACCTGGTTTTTCTAACTTCGTGGTAGGTCCTTGAAAATATCCATGGTCTATGGGTAAGAATAAACAATGGCCATCAGGTTGTATCAACCGTGCCAAACGATTTTTAATTCCCCAACTCATATTAATACCTCCTTTTAATTTATTTTTTAGGTTTAATAATCAAATAACCTTCATTTATCAACCAATGATGAAATTGCCATGCAGTAAATTTACAATCAGTTTTGCAAGTTTGTCTTATTTTTTCATATTCAGCAGAACCTTGTGACTGAGCATTCAAAGCTAACTGTACTGGACATTTCACCTGGTTACAAAATTCCCTCTTTTTATACTCCACGTAACCAGAGATCGGCATGATAAAAGAAAAACATTTTAAAAATATAAAGCTTTTGAAAATGTTGATAATAACAAAAAATTTTATGAAGATTTTTTATATTCACAGTTTATAGAATTGCTTTTGGATAGGAGCCAAGAACTTTTAGGTTACTTGTAATTTTTTCCAGTTCTTCCAAAGCTGACTTGAGTACATCATCTTCTCTATGTCCTTCACAATCTAATATAAATCTATATTCCCAGGGTTTTCCCACTATCCTTCTAGACTGGAGTTTTGTCATGTTAATTTTTCTTTCAGCAAACACACTAGTAACTCTATGTAAACTTCCAGCTACATGTGGGAGTTCAAACACAAGCGAAGTTTTATCGTTCCCTATAAATGGAGCATCTTTCTTACCAACTAGAAAGAATCTTGTATAATTTTCTGGATTATCAGCTATACCTCTTGTTAATATCTTTAGTCCATATATTTTGGCTGCTCTTTCACTAGCTATAACTCCAGCATCTTTCTCCAATTTTCCCTCCTTTAATTTTCTTGCACTTGCAGCAGTATCAATTTCTGGTAATGTTACATAGCCTTGTGAACTCAGAAATTTATTACATTGTTTTAAGGCTTCAGGATGCGAATAAACTTTGGTTATTTTATCGACTTCAGGCGAACACATTAAGTAATGGCGAATGCGATGAATTATTTCTCGACAAGGTTTAACTGTGCTTTCTATTAGCAGTTCATATGCCTCCCAGATTGTATCAGTTAGACTATTTTCCACAGGAAGCAAACCATAAACAACTTCATCTTTTTCTACTGCTTTTAAAAGTGAATGAAAACTTTCATATGGAACTGTCTCCGCATAAGGATCGTAGTGAGTTAAAATTGCCTCCTCACTATAAGCCCCAGGTTCACCTTGATAACCTATCAAAACTCTTTCTTTAACCATCTAATCACTATCCAATTCAAGTTTTCTAGAAAGAGACCTAGACAAAATTTCGTCAAGTTTTAAATAAGAAATTGGTAGGGCATCACCAACACTAAAATTATATTGTAGAACTAAATTTATAAATTTATCTTCTAATCTTTTAACTACGCGTTTTCTTAGATAACTGATGTAGTTCAACTGCTTGGTCAAGAGCCTCTTCCACGTTTTTTCCAAGCGAAAGTATGCCAGCATTTTTCAGAATGATGTAATCATGGTCATCTAGTATTTTTAAAACTTCCATCGCAAGCTCTAGAGTTCCATAAGGCTGCTCTTTTTCTGTAATGGGTAAATTTAGCTTTTCAGCCTTCTTCATCACACCCTTGTCATGACCATGGAGAACTGCATTAACCTCAGGTCTTTTTTTGTAGATAAACCAATGAAGCATGGTTTCTGATGAAGGCTCTTTTTTACCTATAACTTTTACTATTTTATTATCCACATCACAATCAATGACTTCCACCAAATCATCTTTTTCCAGCTTACCTAAGTTAGCTCCTCCAGCTGTTATAACAATCTTTTTTCCCAAACGAAAACTCAGATTGCCTGCCCAATTGCCACTCAAAAATGGACCTAGTCCCATTTCAGAGAAAGTCCTACCACACCTGAGTAACTCCTTTCTCTTATTTGCTGGTATATTTGTTTCCTTAGAAAGAAATACAGTTTTGAATTTCCTACCAATGTATTTTTCCTTCATTTTTACACTCTAATCAAGTATTTTATTTTTGAACAGTCTTTTTATTTCTCTGACTTTTGGTTTTACAATTCCTCTTTCCGTTATTATCCTAGTAATATATCTGGCTGGAGTTATATCGAAGGCAGGATTTTTTGCCTTGCTGACTTTAGGAGCGATTCTTACTTTTTCTATCTTTCCAGAATTCGATAAGCCTTGCATGTACAAAACTTCATCTTCGCCTCGCTCTTCTATCGGAATTTCCTTGGATTTTGAATCAAATGTGGATGTAGGTGCTGCCACATAAAAAGGAATCCCATTTTCTTTCGCCAAAACTGCTTTTTCATATGTGCCAATCTTATTCGCGACTAAGCCGTTTGATAATATTCTATCTGCACCAACTATAACCATATCTATCTCACCCTTTTGCATGTAATAACCAGCCGCATTATCTGCGATTATAGCATAAGGTATATTTTCTTGTTGTAGCTCCCAGGCTGTTAACTTTGCTCCTTGACATCTTGGCCTCGTTTCATCTACAAAAACAAAAAGACTTTTACCTTGCCTTTTAGCCACATAGATTGGCGCCAAGGCAGTACCATAGCTTCCACCTGTAGCTAATCTACCTGCGTTGCAATGTGTGAGTATTCTACAACCATCCTTGATGAGTTTTACTCCATTTTCTCCAATCATTTTACATACCATTTCATTCTCCTTCTCAATTTCTAGTGCCTCTTTTATCACACCTTCTCTCATTTCTTTAACAGAGTTTGCATTAACCTTTGCATATTTCATTATCCTATCAACGGCCCAGAATAGATTGCTGGCAGTAGGTCTAGTTCCTATCAATTTCTTGGATGTTTTTTCTAATTCTACAAACAGTTCTTTTGTAGAAAAAGCTTTACTATAAAATGCAGTTAAAGCCATTCCAAATCCAGCTGCAACTCCAATTGCTGGTGCACCCCTCACCTTCATGGATTTGATACATTCTGCAACATTATCAGCGGACTTACAATGCACATAGTGTAGCTTATGTGGTAGTTTTGTTTGGTCTATCAACCTAAGAACTCCATTTTTCCAACTAATTACTTTGCTCATCATAATAAATTTTTTATTTGTTGATTAATTCATATCCTCTATTAAAAACGCTATCTGGAACACCCAACGCCTTTTTGATCTCATAATCTTTAGTTAAAGGATTTTTTATCTTATTTAATTCCCACCGTCTTTTTATTGGTATTTTTAGGAAAAAGTATGGAGAAGCTACTGGGAATGGAAAATCAGATCCATTGAGTAGTCTTTCTACGAAAGTTTGATTCTTTACCAGCTCTTTAGTAAGATTGCTACCTATAAATCCAGTTGCACCTGTTACTAATACTTCATACACAAATATCTAACATCCTTTTAAGTAATAAAATACTTAAAACAATGGGTAGAATGACACAGAAATAATTTTAAAAAACATTTAAAAAGATCAATAATTATGTTGAAAGATTTGGTTCGAGAAAATAGAAGCTGTCGTCGATTTTATCAAGACACTAAAATAAATGTTGACACACTACAAGATCTAATTGATTCAGCTAGGCTTTCTGCATCAGCTGGTAATTTACAACCACTAAAGTACATTCTTTCTTG
>JASEGN010000014.1 GCA_030018055.1 Candidatus Aenigmatarchaeota archaeon
GTTCTTCCTTTTTCTTCTATGGTAAGTGGTTTAATTGCTTCTGTCATTTGTTGATATTGTTCTTCTGTTAATCCTGTACTCATCATTCCACAAGAAAGGAATTTTCCAGTATCAGGATCTCTACAACCTAAAACATAGCTTGTTATCCACTTAGCCCTTTTTCCAGTTCCCCATTCTGCTCCAATTATAGTTAGGTCTAAAGTCTCCATTATAGGCTTAATCTTATACATTGCACCAACATGTCTACCGAAAGTGTAAGGAGCATCCATAACTTTCAGCATAAGTCCTTCTTGACCCTCGTTTAAAGCTTCATGATAAAACTTTTCTAAAGTCTTTACATCGTCCGTAATTATCCTTTTTGCTATTTGGAATTTTCCTGGAATGGGTTTAACAACCTTTCCCAAGATTTTTATCCTTTCCTTTAAGGGTTTATCTAAAAGTGATTTTCCATCCAAATAAAGTATATCAAAAAGGTTAACTTGAACTGGAATTTTTTTAATCATCTCCTTTATTTCATATTTTCTATGAATCCTTTGCGAGAGTTGTTGAAATGCAACTGGTTTGTTTGTTTTTGGATCAATTCCTAAAGCTTCACCCTCAACTACACATTCCTTAGCTTTTAACCCCTGTAATGCAAACTCAACAATATCTGGAAATTGTTGTGTTACATCTTCTTGCCTTCTTGTATATATCCAAATTTTATCACCTTCTTTCTCTACAATTACCCTAGCCCCATCATATTTATATTCAGCTACAACTTTTCCAAATTCTTTAACAACACTTTCTATACTTTCAGCTGATAAACCAAGCATAACTTGCATAGGTCTTCCTAGCTTAATTTTAACTTTTCTTAACCCTACAACATCTTCTTCCTTTGCAATTCTTGCTACTTCAGAAAAATCAGAAAGAATGTTCCAAGCATAATCTACAGCTTCGGTTAGTTTAGTCTTTTCTTCCTTACTCATCCCTTCCTTGAAAAGAAACGCATCAACTATCGCATCGCGGATAATCCCTTCAGCGACACCTATTCTAAGTTCACCTAAAATTGTTCGAATTATATAAGTTGCCTCCTTTGGATCAGCTGAAGCTAGAAGTTCAGCAATCAAACTCAATTTTCTTTCTTGTGAACCTTTGCCGGTAATGTATGGAAGTTTTTGTAAGCTCTCAAAAACGAAATCTACAGTTAATTTTTTTCTAACTAAAGTTAGTTGCTTTTTAGATTTTATCAACTCTTCGGCAGCCGTACCAAGCCCTCCAGTCTTCTTAAACATATTCTCAACTTCACTTGGAGAAATACCTGTAACTCTAGAAATTATCCTAATCATTAGTTGTTCGGCAATTCCTAACTCAAGCATAAGATATTTTGGAAACACTAAACCTTGAGAAAAAAGCACAATCTTCGGCAATAGATTAGTTGGAACTTTTTTTAGAAAATCTGCCAATATTGCGGTCTTTCCAAGTTTAGAGGGTTCTGCTTCTAACTTTTCGTACAAGCTAGCTATTTCACTGTATAGCATATAATCTACCAGCTATTTTTAATTTTATTTATATGTAGTTTCTAACAAACTAAAAAATTACATTTTCCACTTTGTTATAAAATCAGCTAAGGCTTGAACAGCTACTTGATATGGTATGGTTGGAATAGCTATTTCACCAACCCTCCCTTTCCAATTAAATTCAACTTGCATACCAATTCTTTTCTCCTTACTTTTTTTATTATGTTCAATTACATGCTTAGTTAAAACATAATTTCTTGAACCAGTAAAGAGCCAAGTAGAAACAGCTATTTCTAAATTATTTCTAATTCCAAGTTCAGAAAAAACTCCATCCAAAAAACTTATAAACTCCCTTTTAAATCTAAAGGCATTCTCTTTTCCCCCTATACCTCCATAATTTTTATCAAATCCAAAAAGCATATCAAACTTTCTTCCAACATGCATACCATGAATTGAGATAATTGTCTTTGGGTTTAATTCTTCTATTACCCGATGGTACCTCCTTAAATTTGAAAGATAGGATTTATTTGAATGAATTGGAACGTAGATGCTTGGTTGTTTTTCAGAATTAAAAACTCGTACAAATAGCCTTAGTCCCTTTCCTAGCTCCATTGTATCTCTTGCAGCGTCTGCATCAATTCTCGAGAATAATGTCGCAACATAAGCTGACTTAATATAGTATGCTGCTAGCTTAGCAAGTGTATCCGTATTTTTATCTCCAATCACTATGTACGCATTTTTCCCGTATTCTTTCATTGGAATTTCTTTACTCACAGCATGCTCAGCCGTAAACAGTACTTTTTTGATTGGAAATCTTTCCATTACAAAATATTCAACTTCTTCAACAACTTGAGGATGAATTTTCCTTCCTAAAAAAGATCTCAACTCATCGAGAGATCCAAAAGTAAAAAAACTCATTTAAATCCTACCCTTCTCAGAACTCTTTCAATCATAGTTTTGCCAATTTCTTCAACTTCATTCCTTACGTATTCAACTATTTCCTTTGCAACCTCTATTCCTGTTGCCCTTTTTAAACCCTCAAAATGAACATTGACATTAGCTTCTATTATCACAGGCCCTTTTCTACCTTCTAATAAATCTATACCACAAATTTCCATTCCTAAGGCTTTCGCTGCTTTTATAGCTAAATCTCTTTGCTCTAAACCAATTTTGATCGGTTTGCCTATACCACCAACAGCAATATTGGCCCTTCTTTCACCTCTTTTAGTAGCTTTTCTTTTCATCGCAGTTAGTACATCGCCACCTAATACAAAAGCTCTTATATCCTCACCAGGATTTGGAATGTATTCTTCGAGAAGTATAGGCTCTTTGACTCTTTCCAAAGCGTCCATTAAACTAATTGCAGACCCCTTTGAGTCAGCAAACATAACCCCTTTACCTAAGCTACCATATAATAATTTCATTACAACTGGAAATCTCATCTTATCCAACAAATCCTCTAGGCTTTGTCGCGAAGTAGCTAGATAAGTTTTTGGCACAGGAAGTCCTGCTTCCTTCAATCTTAAAAGAGTTAAAAATTTATTATGAGAAATAAGGATAGATTCAGGGGTTATTGGTAGATATAATTTATCCTTTAGTATATTTAAAATTATAAAACCAAGATTTACATAAGTTCTTGGTATTCTTGGTATGATGAAATCTAGCTTCGCTAAATTTCTATTCTTGTAAAAAACCTTTGCACCATCTTTAAAATTCATTCGGACTTCTGGTATGGGAACATAGAAAAATTCATCAAAAATTTTCTTACCTTCCCTTAAAATATCTAGCCCACATTCATCTTTTTTCAGTGGTCCTAAAATACAACCTTTCATTTCTTAACAACCTCAAAAATCCGGTGCCACCATCTTTTTTTCTTTTTAATTTTTTCATGTAACACATCCATTAAAATTTTTGCTATGTTTTCTTTTGTGATTTTTTCAAAATTTGAAAAATTTGGAGAAAAGGTAAATTTATTAAGGATGAAATCATCTTTAAATTTTAAAAAATTTAAAACACAATAATCACACTCCATTAACTTCTTTATCTTAAACGCCATATCCTTTAACTCATTAGAAAGTTCTATAGGTTTTGAAGAGCTATTAGTTTTTTCATAGGATGTTATAAAATTATCCGTGATAAAAGCCCATATATTCCTTTCTGACTTAATCACATTCCAGACCAAAAGTGGTGAACCTGCTTTTTGAAGAGAAATTACATCATGAAACGTATGGAAATTTGTTACAACAACTTCTTTGTCCAGTTGCTTAATTACACACGGAAAAACAATCTCTTTTTTAATATTTTTTATAGGTGTTTTTGATGTGAGAAGAAAAAAATTTTTTGTTTTTATTCCATTTTCTCTCAGATAGTGAAAAAGTAGAGGTTCATTTGAGGCAAGGAGATATTTTTGTGGTTCGAAAGGTAGATAAGCAAATTCTGAAAGGACTCGCATTGTTATATAAAATAATTCAGTATAGGTTAACGTTGGTACAGGTAACACGTGGTCAAAATCTGCTAAGTTTTTATCGTAGAATTTAACTGTAAGTCCCTTTTCTATCTCTACTCTAATTTCATTTATTGGTGCATAAAGACAAACATCAAAAAATTTTTCTGACTCTCTTATTAATGGTAAATCTTTTTCTTTTCTTTTAGGGTCACCAATCACAACAATTTTCACATTTTAATATTAATTTAAGATATAATAATAGAACCATAAAAATATATGAAATGTACGGACATGTAATTTAGTGTCCATTCTAGAATTTGATGACTATGAACATGCTGAAGATGTAAAAAAACTTTTAATCAGTAAGGAATTTCTTCCAGAGGAAATGTATGGGGTAAGAACCTTAGCAAAGGGTGAACGAAACTACAATCCCAACATGTATCACTCTGGAGCAGTATGGCCGTTCATCTCTTATAGCTTAGCAAGAGCATTGATGAATCGTGGTGATGAAATTGGATTTAAAATACTTGAGAAGTGTAAATTTTTAAGAAAAAATAGTTTTGGTTATCTGGCAGAGGTTTATCATGGAGAAAAACCGATAAGACAATCTGAACCTTTAACTCAATCATGGTATTCCTACATTCTCACATATTTAACTCCTAGAAGGTATGAGTCATCAGTAGTTCAACTATGGTCTGCTAATGTTTTCTAGAGGCTGTAGTTAGAGGTTTGTTCGGAATTAATGCAAAAGACGGGCGGGAACTATTTTTATCACCATTCATAAAATTCCCATGGAGATTTTGTAAGCTTGAAAATCTTAGAATAGGCTCAAATATTTTAAATTTCACGATGGAGAAAGGGGAAAGAGAGATAAAGATTCTCATAAATAATTCTGGAGAAGAAATGGAGATGAAGTTTAGTGCTACACTTAAAGGTATTACTGGTGTATTCTTTAATGAAGAGCCAGCTACTTATAGCAAAGAAAAAGAAAGAATTTGGTTTGGTGCAAAGTTAAGAAAGGGAGGTAACAAGATTCTTATCGAAACCTTTAAATAAATATATAAGAGTAGAAAAATAAACTTAATATAACATGGTAGTAATGGAACCATTAACAGATGTATTAGCAGGCTTTTACAGCTCTTTCGTAGGGTTTCTACCAGGTCTAGTAGCTGCGATAGTTTTGCTCATAGTTGGATTGATAATTGGCAGAATTATTAGCAGAATAACTAAAGAAGTAATGATAAGATGTAAAGTTGACCAATATGTGCTGAGAGAGAAAAAACCTCTTTTCAGGTTGAGTGATGTATTTTCAATCATATTCAAGTGGAGTATATACTTTCTATTCATATGGGCAGCTGTCGGGACTTTAAAAATCCCAGCTTTAACAGAAATCATGCAAGCTATTGTGATGAATTTTCTCCCAGGTTTAATTAAAGCGGTAATTGTAATAGTAGCAGGCTATCTTGTGGCTGAATATATAAGGAAACAGGTAGAGATAAGTAAATTGATGTACTCTAGCATAGTAGGAAATATTTTGTTCTGGCTAACAATTTATGTTGCAGTAGCGATAGCTTTACCATTAATAGGAATAGATCCAACCTTGGTGAACAACATGCTTCTAATAATATTTGGTGCATTTGGAATTGGCGTAGGAATAGCAATTGGCTTAGGGTTAAAGGATACTGTAGCACAACTAGCAGCCGAATACAGGAAAAAAATGAAAACTCCAAAAACATAAACTTTAAGTAACCATAGCACAATCTTCAATATGGAAAAAGATAGTAGAATTTCTAGTATTTTGAGAGAGCATATTTGGGTCTGCGATGTTTGCTTAAGAAATGCGCACCAAAAAGTAAAGATGGTTAAAAGGACTGTGGTTTCTACGGATGAGAATGGATATTGGAAAAAAGAAATGCTCCTCTGCCCTATCTGTGGAAACTGTAAAAGTTTATAAAGTTTTTTTACTTCTATTCAAATAATGTTTTATATGGATTTTTTCGAGTGTGTTTTAAACCTGGGAAAAACAACAAAATTTTTGTCAAAAGAAGTAGATGATAGAACAATAGGAATTATATTACATGCTGCAACCCATGCACCATCAGCTGGGGAGATAAAAGAGTGGCATTTTTTTGTAATAAAGGATAAAGAAACTAAGGATAAGCTTGTTGAAGCAGCCCTAATGCAAAAATTTATCTCTCTTGCTCCGGTCGTTATTACCGTAGCTGTTGATATTGAAAAAGTAACTCTTAAGTATTTTGAGCGTGGAGAAAGACTCTATGCAATTCAAGATGGTGGACATGCATGCATGCTAATTATTTTGACCGCACATGCTTTAGGTCTAGGAAGTTATTTAATCAGGGCTTTTGACGAGGAGAAAGTTAGAAGGATTTTAGAGATGCCTGACCACATGAGGCCATTAGCTTTGATTACTATTGGCTACCCTGCTGAAAGCCCAGAGCCTGTAAAAAGTATTCCATTCGAAAACATTACATGGGTAGATAGATATGGTAAAAGGTTTGAAGGAAAGGTAGAAGATGTTATAGCTTCTCTTGAGAAGATGTTTAAGAAAAAAGAAAAGAAGGAGGAAGTTTTACCTAAGCTTGAAGAAGAATTCTAGCTCATAAATTTAAATTAAAAAAACAAATACTAATAGGTGTAGAATGAAAGGATTATTTTTAACAATTCTTTTAATTGTTTTGATATTGGTAACAATCTCAGAAGCACAAGAAGTAGAGGTGCAATTACAGGTAAGTGAACTCACTATCAATATAGGTGAAACAAAAAGTATAAATGTTACTGTTAAAAACTTCCAAGATAAAAAAGATATTTTCTCACTTTTAGTCTGGCCACCCCTAGTACCAAGGTTTGGAATTTATACAGATATTCAACCAAGGATAGAGTTAGAACCTAATTCTAAGGTAGAAACTCCTGTAACATTTATTGTTCCAGAATGTACGATTGAGGGGAATTTGGAGTTTAAGATTACAGCAATATCATTAACCAACGTGGCCATAAACGACACAAAAACTCTTATTCTAAGGGTGAAAGGTGAGGGATTGACTTGTATTACAAGCATTGAAACAAATAGGATATTTAACCCTGGAGAAAAAGTAAAAATTGAAGTATCTGTAAGCAATTTTGCTGAAGGTGGAGAATTTGTCCTAGAGGTTATGGTAAAGAAAGATGGGAAAATTGAAAAAAGTTTTCTAGATGAAATTAAGCTAGGAAGTAGGGATACAAAAAAACTTGAATATAACTATGTACTTGATGAACATGCTTTAGCGGGGAGTTATGATGTTAATGCCCTGTTAAAAAAGGATGAGAAAGTTATAAGTTCAAGAGCAACGAAGTTTGAAGTCAGAGCAATTGAAAATCTTGATTATTCTCACTCAACAAAAAATCTTGTTATTCTACAAACAGGGAGCATAAAGATAAAAAACCTTGGGAATAGTTTATCCCAACCAACTACTCAGAATTTAGTTACCCCATGGTTTATGAAAGTTTTCTTTTACTCACCAACAAAGCCTCTGGAAGAGAGCATGACAGATAATCAAGTCACATACACTTGGGAAGTTCCAAGCTTAGAGCCTTTGGGGGAATATGAAATTAAATATGAGTTTAGATTTTGGCCAGTTTGGGTTGGCGTAGCTATAGCAATAGTACTAATACTTTTTGCCTATTTACATTTTTATACCATAAGGGTAATTAAAAGAACCAAGCCCGTAGGTGTTTTAAATGTTGGTAGAGAAATACCAATCTCTATTTCTATTTTGAACAATTCTCCAAGTGAGTTGAGAGATATTTTAGTAAGAGATTTGGTTCCACCTATAGTTTCAGTGGTTGAAAGATTTGAAACACTTAAGCCAGTTAAAAGAAAGATCAAAGAAGGCACTGAGCTGAACTGGAGGATAAGTTCTTTAAAGCCTGGTGAGGAGGTTATATTAGCCTATAGGATAAAGCCAATAGTTGACATCATGGGAACTTTGAAACTTCCTAAGGCATGGGTAAGGTTTATTTCAAAAGGAAGGGAAAAGAAAATCTTAGTTTCTAAACCAATTGTAATCGGTGCTTAATAGGGTACAGTCCATCTCTTTATTTTTCCACATCTAAGACAATACTGCTCGTAATCCTTAACATTGGATTCGAAATGAAAATACATGCGTTGTTTGCTCCATTCGTGAAAGCCTAGTTTACATAAAAGTTTACCAAAACTAAACTGCATAAATATTTTTAAATTTGAAGGAAATAATTTATTATTGCCCCGCCTAGCTCAATCGGACTTAATCTGGAGTAATGGTAGAGCAACCGACTTTATAGGTTGAAGCTGTAGGCGAGTACATTGGTGCTTGCTGGTAGCCCTTGCTCGGTCAACACCGGAAGATTAAAATCTGGTGAATGGGTTGGGAGTTCAAGTCTCTCGGCGGGGATTATTTCTTTTGATTTATAATTAGTTGAACATTCATAATAGAAGCATTAGCGCTGCCTTTGAGTTATTTGTAAGATCTAGATATTTTATTTAATTCTGCAGTGAGAGAAAACAGAAACAATTAGAAAAATGTGTTAAGAAACTATGAAAGGAACATTCTTTCTTAATTTACACCAGGTTTGATTTATACAAATTGTTCTCCAGAGCTATTTACAAAAGGACAATTTTTCTTAAATCTACATCCATCAAAATCACATGGATATTTACTACTTATATATCGCCCAAGAATTGGGCATATATTTAAACTTTCTTTGTCTTCCATTATCTCTCCATTTATTTTCAATGAGTCTTAAGAAAGGTTCAATTGAAGAAATATAAAGGATTTTTAAAAAGAAATTAATAGCTACATGAAATTTCACAAAAAAATAAGAATATATTTATAAGCTTTTTTATTAATAATTTTATAATAATTTAGATTTTTTTATAACATTTAAAATTTTTGTAACCCTATGTTTTTTAGCTTCTATTGATGCGAGTCTCGAAATATGCTAGCTCACATAAATATTAATTAGAAGTTATTGAAAAAGCGATACACATATCATTTTAGCCGTACTTTCCATACATGGAACTAACTAACAAAAACTAAGCTAGACCTAAAAGCTTTTTTATACACTCTATTTCCCAACGGCAATGCCAACCAAAGTAAAGAAATACAAGAATTACTACAATCAAAATTATAAGGAGAATTCTTTTCCATATCCTCTTTTTTCTCATCGATATTAGAGCTGCTTTTGCTTCCTCTGCCTTTTTTTCTTCTTCAGCAATCCTACGCTCAACTTCAAGCCTTTCCTTCAAAAGCTCTTTTTCAACAAGCTCTCTCTGCTGCTTTCTCAACCTTTCAAAATAACTTCTTTCCTCCCCAGTCGGTGCATATTCCCTTTTTTCCTCCTCCTTCTTTTTTGCCATTCAATCTACAATTAAATTTAGATTATATTTAAATCAGTTTTCTTATTTCAGCCGCTAACCTTTCTACCAATTCTGTGCAAGCAGTTAAATACCTTTCTCTTTCACGAGCATAAGTTGAAAAGTGGTGAGCTCTAAGTAAGAGTCTATAAAACCAACTCTGTTGAAAAACTCCTTTCAATCCATATCGCGTTCTAAGCCTCGCAGCAATGTCTATTAGTAACCTGTGGCTTTCCTTCGGATCTTCTGGTTGTTCTCCATTGAAGGTAATTTCAACCTGCATGGTTGTCTTAGGGTCAAAAGTTTTTATTGCATAGTTCCTCACCATAAATCTCACTGGAGCAGTCCAAATATCCCATCTAAAATCACTTTCCCACATATCCGTCTTTTTAATCCCTAAAACCCTTTGCACAACATCTAGAACTTTTGGGATAAATCCAAAAGGATCAGGTCCTCTACGTTCTATCCTTATTCTTGGGGCTCCTCTCAGGCAATCATCATCTATTCTCCAGGTTGCCCATGTCAATTTAAATCATCCTGCTGCTAAAATATTTAAATAACTTCTTAACTCATCACAAAAGGTATTCACAAGCTCTAAGCACATTCGTTTATAGCCTGCTCTTTCTTTCTGATGAACTCTATGAAATACTCTCCTATAAATATTGTAAAATACGCTTCTTTCCCAAAGGGTTTCCTGCGGATATTCAATCCTAAATTTTGCTTCAACCTCTACTGTAGCTTCACCTTCCTTTCCAAATTCTTTGCTTGGTTTTGTTAGACCATTTATATTAATTACACCCTCCATGTAGCAGTTTGGATCAAAGTCTTTTACAAAGTTTAAAGTCATTTTAAATTTTTCCTCAGCAGTACTTCTATCCCAGCTAAATTCTCTCTCCTCGATATCGCCTTCATCCACTTTAAAAACTGTTGGTATGAGTTTTTTTACTTCTTTGTAGATATTTTGAGGGTTTGGTCCTTTGTATGTGAAAATTAATGATGGTACCCTTAAACACGGCTCTTCAACTACAAGCTTTCTTCTTGCTGCAATCGGCATATTTATTTATTGGGAAGCAAAGATATTAATTTGATTTACAAAATTTATAATATGCCAATTACCTATCCATTATCACCAACTATACTGGAAATGTTTATACCGAAAAGATTAGTACTACATTTTGGGGAAGGATTAAATTGCCCACCACCTGAAGCAGATATCTACTGCGGTTTTGATGCTAGAACTGGTACCGCTACTTTAGGATACTACAAAACAATTGCCATGTTTGGAAGGCTTGGATTTGAAGCTATCAAGATAGAGGAAAGCATTGCAGTTTCTCCTGTTTTTCGAGAGTATTATGAGCTAACTGTAAGGCAGAAGGATCATATGGAAGCAGAATTAAAAACGCACTTAGCAAGTATAGCTACCGCGATTTCTGACCTTGAGCTGGTAAAGCATGATTTGAGAAGATATAGGGAATTCATGGATTATTATGCGATGATAGATGAAGGAGAAAAACTGATTAAAAAAGGTAAGGTAGAGGAAGGGAAAGAATTGATATTAAAAGGTCAACAATCCCTAAAAGCAGTTTTTATTGACCTTGTGGATGTTCATACAGGCGAAGGCATAGCTATAAAGTTAATTGCCCCAAGATGGCCAACAATTATAGCAGATTTCATGAGGTTAGAGGATGAAGATGTTCTACCGGAAAAAATAAAGGAGAAGTATAAGGTTCCTGAGGCTGAAGCTATTATACTTGCAACAAAAAACAAAATATACCTGGAGTGGAGGGATAGATTATTTAAGGTAACTGTTGAAGAGAGATTTGGAAGATTAGTTGAATTGGTGGAAATGAGAAAGAAATCGATCGAAGAATATAAAGATATGGTTAGACCATTAGTGAGAAGATATAAAATGTTAACAGATGCTCTAGAAAAACCACCAGGAAAATTAATAGAAAGGTGGACCTGGAGACCAGATGCACAGAGAGTTTCTTTGGATAGTGTAAGAATTTGGGCTTGGAAACCATTTGCTCCGACTGAAAAGTATAGGGTTACTGTTGAAAGTCTTCGAGCCATCAGACCATGTGGAGTAGCTCCACCAATTGATATCGGAACTGGCTTTTGGCCTGAAGAAATAGAGGAAATTAAAAGAGAACTCAGAGAAAAAAGAAGCTTAAGTTATGCTGAGGAACTGTTGTTAAGAGATAATCTTATGGATGCACTACCAGCTGAACCATCTATAGACCCTGTAGTTAGAAGGTACATTGAAGATATAGAAAAATTTTATGGTGTTAAGATTACTCCCATGGATTTATTTAACGCTAGACAAAAACTTGTTGATAAATTTAAAGAGGCTATAAAGGGGCATGGTCCTCAGCTTTGGTATTTTTCACCGTATTTTATTTTTTTCGAAATACCTGTTGATAGATTCCATTCTATATTACCAGCAGCACCAATTGAGACTGGGATGGAGAGCTTGTATGTTGATAGATTTACAGCTGCTACCCAAACTCAAAACATGATAATTCTTCATTATCTTGAATTAATAGCTAGAGAAAAGCAGGTTGAAAATTTTTTAAGACAGATGTTAGGTGAGCTAGGAGTTACCGGCGAAAGTATAGAAGATCTTAAAAAAAAGCTTGTATTTAGAGTTGAGGAAATTAAGCCAAAGAAAGAGGTAAATGTTAAAAAGCCAAGATACACTCTGCTTGAGAGGATAATAAAACCATTTCATGATTTTTTCTGGTGGTTTGGAATCGAAATTCCAATGTTAGCCATAGGAAAGTATGAGTTTAGTTTAGCCCATAGAATAACGAAGTTCTACCAACCTCAAGTAGCTGCTGCACACGAAGATATAAAAAATATATTTAAGTACAGGTTTAAAGTACCTGGTGCAGTCATGCCGATTTAGATGGTATACGTAGTTGGAGTTTCAAGTGGAGCATTTCGTGTTGCTGAAGCAAGAGAAAAACCAGAGCTAATTGGACTTTTTAAAAAAGCTCAGAGTTCAATATACAAGGGTGTGCAGTTTATTCAATTAGATTTAGAGTCTATTTCCGAATTTGAAGAGCCTAATCTTAAAGAAAAGCTGGAAAGGGATATAAAAGAAAAGCTGGGAGTTAGTTATGGTATCCATAGTGAGACAAGAGCTTTTGGAATTGAAGTTGCAGAACTAGATTCAGCTATAGAAACAGATTATAAATTCGGGCATGAAAGATTAGGAAGCATATTGGAAAAATCTGGGGATTTGGGTTCCAAGTATGTTTTGATTCACTCTTCAGAATCCGAACCCTTTCTCTTTTTAGAAAGACATTTGCAACCTTGCGCTTTAGTTGATTTTTGGGGTAGACCATTCACGAAATTCTTAGAAGAAAATGGATGGCTTCTGGATTGGATGTTTGAAAAAGGAAAGTTCATGTGGGTAGAGATAATAGGGATCACTTTAGATGAATATCTAAAAAGAGAAGTAGAAGAGTTTGTAGCAATTGAGTTAGAGAGGTGGAGAAGGGAATATATAACAATAAGAGCAAGGGAACCTACAGAAGAAGAAATCAATAGATACAGGGAAGAGATGGGAAAAATTGCTGAGGAGAGGGTGAGGATGAGACTAAGAAGACATTTTTTAGATTTTGTTGTTTCTCGTTCACTCCATTATGGACCAGAAAGATTTGCTTACTATCATGTGGCAAAATGGATGGAAAAAAATAAAGATCCTCTCTGGACTAAGATGATTGACGCAACAATAAATTTCTTTGCTGAAAGAGATGGTAAAAAAAGAGAGGAATGGCTGAGCGAACAAAGGATAAAAGAGCTTACAATAGATGATGAAAATTTTAGAAAATTAAGCTACTTGTGGGTCCCGTCTGTATCAGCAAAGTATATTTGGGGACATTTAATGCAAGACAAAAATCCAGAAAAACTATATCCCGATTTCAAACCTATACTTAAAAAATATAATCTGCCACTACTTCTAGAAACTCCCATGGCTCATCCTGGCGTAGAAGAATGGCTTCGGTTACCGAACCCAGTCCAATTTTATTACCTAATGAAAGAAGTTGGACCAGAGTACTTACAAATAGCTTTAGACCTAGAGCATATGTTAAGCATAAGGTTAGCACCTGAGCTTGTTATAAAACATCTGCCAGAAGATGCTGGGAAATATATCAAAGTTATTCATGCTGGTTGGCCTGCAACAATTGCACCAGCTCATCTTCCAATATTACTAGGCTCAGAACAACAAGTTTACCTTTATAAGATGTACTATCTGCTAAGGGAGAAAGGGTTTGGGCTAGACCCTAGTATCGACCATTACATTGTTTTTGAAAGAGGCGCACCAGAGACTTTTATAGAATCTATAGATTCACTCAGGAAAATTGTTAAATTCTTAGAAAAGGGTACTAAGCCAGAGGATTTGCCATTAGAATTTTATGGTATAGCTCCTAAGGAGGTTGCTGCTGTAGAAAGGCAGTTAGTTTCCATAAGAGAATATGCTTATGAGCCATTAAAGGGGCTAATAACTGTACCAGAGGCAGAACATACTTTTCTAGGTAGGGCTGCTGTTGAAAAGGGAAAAGCAGAGGAGTGGAAGAAGGAAAAATACAAGTAACCTAAAGCTTTATAAACAATAAATCACTACTTTTAAGTGATTATTAATAAAAATTGAAGAATGAATTAATAGAAAGTTAATTTAGTTAGGTAATCTAAAATAAGCGATAGATATGGTCATTGAAAAGCTTGAAGCTGAGTTGGAAGATATAAAATTGGCAAAAGAAAGAAAATATGAAGAAAAGGAAGAACCACCTAGAGAAACTTATGAGAAAGTTATCAGATTTGTCCAAGAAGCTAAGAGGAGGTATGGAGATTTAATAAAATCTGTGGTGATATTTGGCTCTGCTGTAAGAGGAGCTATTAAGCCTGGTAGTGATATTGATGTTTGGGTAATTTTGGATGATACAGCAACGAAATCTTCTGAAGATCTAAAAAATGTAACTACAAGCTTACATCTTCTAGCAGAGGAATTAAAAGAACTACACATCCAAACAACAGCTTTAACAGAATTCTGGGAGTGGTTCAAGATTGGCTCACCAGAACTAATTAATTTTTTAAGATATGGTCTACCAATTTACGATACTGGCTTCATTAAGCCTGTGCAAAGGATGTTACAACTTGGGCTAATGCCACCTAGCGAGGAAGCAATTAAACTAAAGGCAAGGAGTGCGGAAGTTAAATTTAGAAAGATTCAGCTTGATATAAAATCTATGATCTTTGAGCTAAGGTATATTGCTACTGATATAATTCAATCTGTAGTTATGTATTATTACAAACAACAACCAGATGCTAAGGCCATACCAGAGTTTTTGGAAAAGCTTGTTAGCGAGAAAAAGTTAGAAAAGAAGTATATAACTAAATTTAAGGAATTGGACAAACTCTGGAAAGATATTGATCACAAAATAATAAAGGAAGCTACGGTGGAGCATTTGAAGAGAGCACAAGAACTAGCGAAAGAAATTATAGATAGATTTAAAAAACTTCTGCCAAAAGAAATAAGGGAAGAGTTCCCTGAAAGCTCAGAGTGGTAATAAGATGGGAAAAAAATCTAAAGAAAAGCAGCCGACGAAAGATGAGATAATTGAACAGGTGAAGAAATTTTCAAAAAAAGTTCTGGAGAAATACGGAAGGCTAATTAAATGTATTGTTATGATGGGAAGTGTTGTTCGCGGAGAATTTAAGCCTACTAGCGACGTTGATGTTTTTGTTGTTCTTGATGACACTCTTCAAAAAATTACACCCGAAGCTCATGAAAAAATAGATGATGACCTAGAAAGGATTGGTGCAGAGATTTCTAAAAGAATTTCTATTCAACCTAGTTACACTCTCACTGAATTTTGGGATTATGCTAGGGTTTGTCACCCAATAGTTTATAATTTTATTAAAGAGGGTGTACCAATTTTTGACACTGGGTTTTTCATGCCAATTAAAAGATTGCTCGAAATGGGTCGTATACCTGCTACAAGGGAAGCGATTGAAAGTTACATGGAAGGTGCCCCTAAAAAGCTTGTGAGAGCTAAAACAGTCAAGTTGCTGATGCTTGCTGAAGATTGCTATTATGCTATGTTAAATACAGTACAAGCTGTCCTCATGTTCATGGGTGTGCCACCTCCTGTTCCAAGCAGAGCCTACGAGGGTGTAATGGAGTACTTAGTTAAACCAGGTATCCTAGAGCAAGAATATGCTGAGTGGTTAAGGGAGATAATTGAAACAAGAAAGAAGATAGAACATAAGGAGTTGCAGGATGTTGCTGGTACTTTTGTTGATAGCTGGATAGAAAAGGCTGAGAAGTTTGTAAATAAAATGTTTAGTTTGCTGAATGCTCTCGAAATCAGAAAAAGAGAAAAGATACTTGAAAGAACACATGAAGTAATGTTAAAGGCTGTTGCAACCGCAATAAAAACTTTGCATAAGCTTCCAGAGGAAACTACAGAAGAGGATGTTACTAAAAAAATTGGTATGCCAATTCATGATGCTTTCAAAAAAGAGTTTATAGACACTAAAAAAATTGGAAGCTATTATCTTGATGTTTGGAAAAGAATAGAGGATATGAAAAAGCTTGTTGAGGAAAAGAAGAGTGAGAAAATACCAGAAAAGGATGTTTATGAAGTGCGTGAGTATGTGAGAAAACTTATTCATGAGTTAGCAAAAGTTTTGAGGGAAAAGGAAGTTACCAAAGAAGAAAAATAGTTTATTGTTATAAGTTAATTTCCTTTTTCATTATTTTTCTATATTCCTTAAAACCAAGCTTATTATATACTTTGAGTGCAAGCCTATTTTTCGAATCTACGGTTAACTCAGTATAAGACAACTGTTTTGATTTAAACCATCTCATTAACTCAGTCACAAATTTTCTGGCAATTCCCTTGTTGCGATAATCTTTTTCGACAAAAATATCAGAAATCAATCCAAACTTTTTTATCTTATACACTGGTGGTTTATTTTTAATTAATCCTAGTGTATAACCAACTATTCTGTTTTTATTCACACACACCAATAAAATACCATTTTTATTTCGTATCAGTTTCTTTGCAAATTTTACCCAAATTCCTTTCGCGTTTTTATTAAATACATAGAAGTTAGGATCAAACTTTTTATGGTATAAACTTAGTTTTTCTTGTAGTTCTGCTATTTTTTCTACTTCTGCCATTTGATTGTTTTGCATAAAAGGTTGATGATAAAATAAAAAATTTTTGAAATCCCTTTCATCTCTTCATACTCTCTTAGCCAGTAAGCTACATGCTTCCTAGCAACCTCAAGCTTTCTTAGCCTTGGGAAGTATTTTTTACACCTGAAGAAGTTCTCTACCTGGTTGTTGTTATGTTGCTTGAAGCTAAGAAAGCGATCCTGCTTAACCTTGAATTTGAAAACTTCCCTGATAGCTCTACCATGGGCTGGGAAGCTATCTGT
>JASEGN010000015.1 GCA_030018055.1 Candidatus Aenigmatarchaeota archaeon
AAATTGGTTGCATATACTCTCGCATACTATGTGACAAAGAAGATAATTGAACAGAAGTGTAAAAGAAAAAAACTTACTCGCGAAAAACTTAGTAAAATTATTTCCAAAATTAACCACGATTTGATAAAAATGAAAAAAACAAGAGGTAATTAACGATATATTCCAACAGATGAATAAAATGGTGAAATAAAATGAACATTTTTATGATAAGTAAGTCGACTAGCCAAATGATAATTTTAACTTACGGTGAAAGTTTTAACGACAGGTGTGTTATGGACCGGCCGGGACTCGAACCCGGAGCCTCCGCCTTTTTCCCTCGGCTGCGAAGGCGGTTTAAGTTCCTTTAAGTCCTACCTTTAGACCACCGGCCCATATTTAGGTAATAATTTATCAGTTTTTAACCTTTCGACAAAATTTCATTATGGAGAAAAAGATAATAAGAATTCCTCAAGATGCAGAGTTGCCCTTAATTGGGTTAGTTCAAATAGGAATTATAGATAGAGGAACAAACCTTTTACAATTGAGACCAACTACGATTTGTCCTTTATCCTGTATTTTTTGTTCTGTCGATGCTGGCCCAAACTCCAAATATCACTTTACAGAGTATGTGGTTAAACTTGATTATTTTTTAGATTGGTTAAAAGAAGTGATGAAATTTAAGGGGAAAATTCATGCTTTCATTGATTCAGTTGGAGATCCTCTTACTTACCCAAAAATCGTTGACCTTGTTCAAGCTATTAAAGAGCTTAGAGTTGAAAGTTTAGCTCTAGAAACTAGTGGATACTTGCTCAATGAAAATCTAGTTGATGAGTTAGCTGAAATTGGATTGGAAAGATTAAATATATCCATCCATGCTTTAGATGAAGAATTAGCTAAAAAATTAGCTGGATGTGAAGCTTATCAGGTTGAAAGGATAATAGAAATTATCAGGTATATTGCAGAAAGCCAAATTGAGCTGTTGGTAACTCCTGTGTGGATTCCTGGATTGAATGATGATGAAATACCTACGATAATTGAACTTATTAAAAAAATTAATAGAAATAAAAGATGGCCATTCCTAGGAATACAAAAGTATGAAGAACATAAGTTTGGAAGAAAGCCGAGAGGTGTGAAAGCAATTAGCTGGTGGAAATTTCATCAAAAAATAAGGGAATGGGAAAAGGAGTTTAATTTAAAATTAACGATTTCTTCAAAGGATTTTGGAATAGAAAAAAGAGTAAGCTTACCCTTAGTTTTTGAAAGAGGTGAAAAAATAAAAGTTAGAATAGCTGCTGAAGGTTGGATGAAAAATGAAATGATTGGTATAGCTAAGGATAGAAGTATTACTTTAGTTGATTGTAGAGCAAAAATAGGTGATGAAATTAGAGCAAAAATTTTAAGAACAAAAGATAATATCTACATCGCAAGAAGCTAGACTGCTTATACCTTTAAAGTTAAAAAATCAAAATAGCATATGAACAAAAAAAAGTTAGAATTATTGCTTCAGCAAGTTAGAGAACCTCTCTTACCAAAATTACTCCTAGAACAATATACCGTACCAACAAATCTTGCTGCTGAAATTTTAAATTTAGCTTACTTAGCTGGAGACGTGAAGGGTAATATTGTTTTTGACTTAGGCTGTGGAAGTGGTAGGCTTGCTATCGGAGCAAGTTTACTTGGAGCGAAAATTGTTGTTGGGGTAGACAAAGATAAGGAATTGATAAAACTCGCCAAATATAACGTAAAATATTTGTCATCTATATTAAGAAAAAAGTTAAGGGTAGCTCTTGTGTGTGGTGATATTAAGAATTTTTTTGGTAAATGCGATACTGTAATTCAAAATCCACCGTTTGGAGTTAAAACTAGGCATGCTGATAGGTTATTCTTAGAAAAGGCTTTGGAATGTGGTAAAAAAATTTACTCCCTACATAGAGGTGGGTATAAAAAAACGAGGGAATTTTTAACAAGAGTTATCAATAGTTATAATGGAGATATTGAAAAAATAATTAGTTTTAAATTCTCGTTACCGAGAATATTCAAATTTCATAAGAAACCAAGAGTAACCTATGAAGTTGATTTGTATATTATTAAAATAAAATAAACTTAAATTATGCAAGAAGATTTTTTTGAAAAATCAAAAGAAGTTTTAAAAAAGAATAAAACTTCTGTAGGTGTAATTGCCGGAGATTATTATCGTGAAGTATGGGGAAGAGATGGCTTGATTACTTCTCTGGGACTTGTAGCTTCTGGAGATGAGGAGCTTGTTTCATTGGCTAAATTAACTATAAACACTATAACGAAATATCAAAACAGATTAGGACAGTTGCCGAATTTTGTATCTTTAGATTTGAAGAGAATTAGCTTTGGTAGAGGAGGTTGTGTCGATACTTCTCTTTGGTATCCAATCGCTGTGCTTAATTACTATAAAGCTACAAAAGATGAGCAGTTTCTTCGATATCATGCTAAAAGAATAGATAAAGCTGTAAACTGGGTTTTAGCTTTGGATCAAAATGGTGATGGTTTAATAGAGATTAACGAGGGTGCAGACTGGATGGATTGTTTGTTAAGACAAGGGAGAGTACTTTATGATAATGTATTATTGTACGCTGCTCTCTATAGCTTAGACAAAATTAGAGAAGTATTCAGGAGAAAAGCTAAATACAAAACAATCGGTGAAAAGATAAAAGAAAATATAAACTTGATTTTTTGGCCAGAGGAAAAAAATAGGCAAGTTGTTGGACAAATGTTTGGGTATGGAGATACGTATGATGATTTTGAAATTATGCTTCAAAATGAAACAAGGAAATATTATTACGCTGATGCTGGTTTGGGTGTCTTTGACCCTAGGTGCGATGTGTTTGCAAATGTACTAGCTATTTTATTTGATGTTGCCAATGAAGAGAAAAAGAAATTAATATTAAAACATTTTGAAGAGATAAAAGCAGCAGAGCCTTATCCTGTTAGGGTTCTTCATCCCTCAATTCAGCCGGATGATGCAATGTGGTTTCGCTATTTTAGAAAAACAAAAATACATTTTCCTTGGTTGCAAGAGCCTGGAAATTACCATAATGGTGGTATATGGCCTTTCATTGGCGGTTTTTATGTTATGGCTCTAGTGAAAGAGGGTAAAGATGCTGCCGCTGCTTTTAAGAAGTTAATTGAAGTAAATAAGCTTGGCAGTAAGGAAGAATGGGAATTTCCAGAATGGGTAAGAGCTAATGGTGAGCTCTTAATTAGCTCAGAAGGAATCCCAAGATATTCTCCTCACCAATCATGGTCTGCTAGCATGCTAATTTTAGCGAACAAATGGTTGGAAGAAGGGCCTTCTAGTCTAATTTAGTTTATCGATAACATGGATGTAATAAAAGAATCCTTACTTTATGAGAAATTAAAAGAGGAAAAGGTCCGATGTAATACTTGTGAAAGAAAATGCATAATTCCTAAAGAAAAAACAGGATTCTGTAAGACTAGAAAAAATGAAGATGGCAAGTTATATACTTTAGTTTATGGTGACGTTGGATTGTTTACCGATGCCAACCCTATAGAAAAAAAGCCCTTCTTTAACTTCTGGCCAGGGAGCTACGCTTTAACAGTAGGGACTTGGAGTTGTAATTTTGGATGTGTGTGGTGTCAAAATTTTCACATGAGTGCAACCCCTCCAAATCCACAAGAAAGTAATTACATAAGTCCTGAAAGGTTTATAGAGCTTGTTAAACTCTATAATTGTCAAGGCACGAGTATTTCTTTTAACGAGCCAACTCTACTTTTTGAATACTCTTTGGATGTTTTTAAATTAGCTCGAAAAGAAGGATTCTACAATACTTACGTAACAAACGGTTACATGACTCTAGATGCTTTGAAATTATTGAAGAAAGCTGGGTTGGACGCAATGAATGTCGATGTTAAAGGTGATGAGGAAGCTGTTAAAAAGTACTGCGGTGGTGTTGATGTTAAGAAAGTGTGGAGAAATATCGAGACTGCAAAGAAGCTAGGAATCCATGTCGAGATAACTACTCTAGTTATTCCTGGTGTAAACGAGGATGAAGGGTGTTTAAAAGAGATTGCAGGTAAAATTAGAAAGATTGATAAAAATATCCCTTGGCATGTAACTCAATATTATCCTGCCTACAAAGCTTTAGATTATGGACTCTATCCAGGAAGAACACCTGTTGAAACTCTAGAAAAAGCTTATCGAATTGGTAAAGAAAGTGGCCTGAATTATGTTTATGCTGGTAATGTTCCTGGTCATAAATATGAGAATACCTACTGTCATAATTGTAATGAAATGCTAATAGAGAGATTTGGATTTGATGTTGTTACGTATAAAGTTACGAAGGATAATAGATGCCCTGTTTGCAAAGAAAAAATTCCAATTGTTGGAAGTGGAGGAGTAAGTAAAGAACACGCATTCTTCTAATCAGAATTAATTGAAGTATTTTTATCTAACTTCAACTTAAAATCGTTAATTATCTTTATAAAATTTAGAAAACCATCCTGAGGATGAAGATTGTTAGCAAAGTAGCGATGTACGTCTCCATCATTCATTGATTTTGTACAAAGATAATAGAGATGATCGCTCTGCTGAAGTAATCTCCATATTTTAATTAAGCTTTGATTATTTGTACTTTTCACTTTATTCTCAATTGCTTTTATTTCTCCGAAACAGGCTTGTTGTATTGGATTGTGAAGCCACGCAGATACATCCCTCTCCATGTCTGCCCATGAAACTGTTGAAAATTCGAAAACATCTATCTCTTCCTTTGGTTTAAATTTTTTTACAACTTCTGAAGGTGTTAAAATTTCTAAATTTAAATGTTTAAAAATCTCATAGGGCAACGCTCTCAAAAACCAAAATATCCCAGAATCTTCCCAGTGATGCTCGCCGAAAGTTTCATAATCTAAAGCTATGTTTATGCAATCACCAGGTGTAGCTGAAAGCCATGCAGCATATTTATCCGCAGTTAAAGGCCACTCATTCCACCATCTAGCCGAGAATCTATAACCTATATCATCACTTAGTCTATAATTCCTTAAAAGAACTCTAATTCTCTCCTTATGCTCAAGATCATCCTGAAAACATTTTCTTCTAATGTAAATATAGTTAGGTGACTTACCATTCAGAATTCTTTCTATACCTTCTGTAAATACAGCTTTGAAGCCAATTTCTTCAAGAGTTTTAGCTATTAAATTGTTATAAATCATCTCCGTGTTCATAAATACTCTAGGCTTAAAATTAAAGAGATCTTTCATCATTTGGTAATGTAGCCTAATTTGTTCGATGAATTCATCCTTTCTTTCGAACAAACTTGCGAGTGAATGGTAGTAAGGTTCTGCTAACAGCTCAACTTCACCAGTATCAACAAGTTGTCTAAAGCTGTCTAACAAATCCTTATCGAACTTTTCACAAGCTTCCAGAAAAACTCCAGAAATAGAAAAGCTCACTTTAAATTTCTTTTTTTCATGTTTAAATTGCTCTAGATGATTAAGAAGAATTAAATTTGTTGGGAAGTAGCATTTTTTTGCTATCTTATCAAGATAAAATTTGTTAAGCTGAGTATCGAAATAATCAAAACCATTTATTTCATTCACGTTTAATTTTTTTAATCTGATTGGTTGATGAACTTTAAAAGTAAATGTTATAGATGTCATACTATTTAAATGTAGGGAAAAACTATATTAAGTTTTTTGTAATCTACTCTAATAACTTGTATAGAGTTCCTCTTACAGGGTCTTCGACTATCTCTATCTTTCCTTCTCTTCCAAGCCAACCTAAGGCTCCAAACACTTCATTCTGTAAAAGCTTAGTTTTTTTTGTAATTTCTTTAATAGTTAATGGTACGCTACCATTTAACGCTTTCCATACTTTTCCAGCATTTGCACCAAAAACTTCCTCAACTCGTGGCATAATTTTCACTTTTAATTAATTTAGCATTGGTATATAAAAAGTTAATGTTTAGCTCAGGTGCATATTAAATATAGAAGGTCAAAAATATTCTATTAGATGATTATGAGAATAGCAATTTTTTCATGGGAATCCCTTCATTCTATACCCGTAGGTGGATTAGGGGTACATGTAACGGAACTAGCTGCAGCTCTACAGAGAATAGGAAATGAAGTACATGTTTTTACAAGAATTGGAAATAACCAAAAAGTTTATGAAATTATAGATGGTGTACATTATCATCGCTGTCCATTTGCATGGGATACAAACAACTTTGTTTGGGAAATGGATAACATGTGTAAATCTATGGTTTATTATTTTTTTGAGGCTGAAAAAGAGTTTGGAAATTTTGATGTCATTCATGGTCATGATTGGCATGTTGTCAATGCTTTAGATGAAATAAAAAAAGCAAGAGGTATGAGAACTGTTTTTACCCTTCATTCAACACAATACGGTAGAGAAGGGAATTATTTAAGCGAAGGGATACCAAGAGATATAAGAAATTTGGAATGGTTTGGAACCTACGTTGCTGATAGGGTAATAGTTTGTTCAAACGTGATGAAATATGAAATTGGTTGGCTTTACACTACACCTGAGTGGAAGATAAGGGTAATACCAAATGGTATAAACCCTAATTATTTTAAACTGGAAGTTGACCCTTGGCAAGATGTTAAAAGATGGTATGGAATAGATGTTTATGACCCTCTTGTGATGTTCCTCGGAAGAATTACTTACCATAAAGGACCAGACCTGCTTTTAAGAGCTATTCCAGAAATTTTGAGGGATTATCCAAATGCAAAGTTCATGTTCGTAGGAGATGGTGATATGAAGTCGTGGTTGGAAAATATTACATCAGAGCTTGGCATTTCTCATGCAACTCGATTTACTGGTTATGTATCTGATTTAGACAAAGAAAAATTTCTAAAAGCTAGCGATTGTGTTGTAATTCCGAGTAGAAATGAACCATTTGGTATCGTTGCTCTGGAAGCATGGGCGTGTGAAAGGCCGATAATTGTTACAAATGGTACTGGAGCAGCAGAAATAGTTGAGCATGAGATTAATGGTTTAAAGGTTTTTCATTCACCAGAATCGATTGCATGGGGAGTAAAATATTTGTTTTCCTATTTCGAAAGAGCAAGAATGATGGGTAGAAATGGTAGAAAAACTGTTGAAGAAAAATTCAGTTGGGATGCCATAGCAAAACATGTGCTAAACACTTTCAAATGAAATAATCATAGAAACTTTGATAAATCTAAAACTGTAATTTATTTATCGGCTAAATTTAATTACGGTTTTTGTGGTTTAAATGCAAAAAACAGATCTGCAAGAATTGGAAGAGAAAATTAAAATACCAGTCATTTCTCCAGAAAATAAAAAATTGGAATATGAGGTAAAGATAAGAAAAAATCCTGCTTTTGGAAGTAGAGCAAGAATAGCCCCAAAAAGGGAGTTTAGACTTAAGGAAATAAAAAAAATTAGAAGGTATGGAGGAAAAAAGGAATGTTATTTTTGTAATCCTGAAAAATGTGCAAAATTCTCACCAGAATCTAATCTTAAAAAACAGTATTTTCTAAATAACTCCTTTGCATTTTCCAACTTATTTCCTTTTGGAAAAATTCATGGAGTAATTGTCTATAACTATAAGTCCCATGTGTTAGATCCAAGGGTAATTGTTTTAAATGAATGGGTTGATGGACTTACTCTTGTGCAAAGTATAGGAAAGGAATCGAAAAAACCATATGTTTCAACACATGTAAATTGTGGGGAAAAGGCTGGTACTTCTCTAGAACATTTTCATGGTCAGTTTTTATGTGAGAATGAGCCATTAGAAAAGGTGAAACATGCCATGAAAAATACTGGGGAATGGGAAGGAGGTAGTAAGAATTATTGGTATGCATGGATAGAATCTATGAAAAATGCTGGTTTGTTAATAGATTCTGATGAAAGTAACACGGTATTCTATGTTGAATGGTCACCTACATTTGGAAAGGTTGAACTGGTAATAATAAACTTGGATAAACCATCTTTTTTAAGTTTGAGTAAGGAAGAGATCATGGCTACGGCAAAATTTTTGAAAATGGGAGTTGAAATCATAATGAAATTAAGTGACCAATTTAACGTCATTAATTTATCTGCTTCACCCGAGGATGATTTTTGCAATCAATTCAGGATTTTTCCAAGAGCACCTAGCAAAGAAGGGATGAAATCTTGGGAAGGATATTTGGAGAATTTAGGTGAAACTGTTCCAAGCATAGAGCCTGAAGATTTTGTGAAAAAATTTATTAAAAGCTAAAAGAAAATAAATTTATGAGGATCGCTGTTTTTTGTTGGGAATATTATCCCAGATTAGTTGGTGGACTCGGAACTTATGCTATAGAAATTACAAAAAAAATTGAAGAACTGGGTCACGAGATTGTAGTTTTTACTCTGAATGATGGTACACTCAAAACCCTAGAGAAATGGAATGGAATTGAAGTTCATAGACCTTTAATCGTAGATATAACTCGTACTTTCCCTCTATTCATAAGGGAGGACTTAAAGAAATGGGGCACTGGGTTAAAGTTTTTTTCCGATGTATTTTGTTATAATTACCTGTCGGTAACAAAATTTTTAAATTTACTCATTAGAAAGGAAAAAAGGAAGTTTGATCTAGTTGCGTTTCATGATTGGCTTTCAGCATTTGCAGGAATAATTACCGAAGATAATCGCCCTGACGTACCGACTGTTTTTCATATTCACTCAGTTGAGGAGCAAAGAGCATTGGGTGGAGGTTCTGAAGTTATTAAAGAGGTGGAAAGAACTGCCAGCCAAAAGGCAGATAAGATAATTACAGTTTCTCATTCGTTGAAGGAATATTTGATTAGTTTAGGGTACCCGAGTGAAAAAATTACTGTTTGTTGGAATGGTTGCGACCCAGAAAAGTATAATCCGAAAAATGTTAATGAAGAACTGGTTGAAAATTTAAGAAGAAAATACGGTGCTGAAGGGAAGAAAGTAATACTTTTTGTTGGTAGGTTGACTTATATAAAGGGCGTGCAGCAATTGCTTCAATCTCTTCCACTTGTTCTCAAGGAATTTCCGGATGTAAAGTTAGTAATCCTGGGAAAAGGTGAGGAATATGGTGAATTGATTACAATGAGTCAGAAGCTCGATGTTTTCGATGAAGTGATTATAAAGTCGGAGTGGGTCCCGGAGGAAGAGAGGATTGCTCATTATGCGTTAGCTGATGTTTGTGTTTTTCCAAGCTTGAGTGAGCCATTTGGTATAGTATCATTAGAAGCGATGTCGATGGAGAAGCCTGTAGTTGTTGGTGCTTCTGGTATTAGTGGTCTAAAAGAGCAAGTAATAGCTGTGGGTGAAAATAGAACAGGTTTGCATGTTGATGGTAGAAAACCAGATGATATTGCATGGGGAATAAAGGAGGTACTGAAAAATCCTAAGGAAGCTAAAAGATGGGGGGAAAATGGGAGGAAAAGAGTTTTGGAGTTCTTCACCTGGGATATTGCAACAAAGAATACATTAAAGGTTTATGAGGAGCTCGTGGAGAGGTAACATCTTCTTTAACATATAAAAGTTTTAGCATTTTTAAATTTAACCCAACAAACTTTACGTATGGGAGAAGAAAAATGGGTATTAAGATATAGGCCAACGAGATTTTCTTTTATTTTAAACTATTTTTTAGCTGGTTTATTTTTAATCATTTTGTTCTCATTACTACCTTTTCTAAATCTTCGTGTTATTTCTTCTAAAATAATATTCTTTATTTTGTTAGGTGGTATAATTTTTCTAGTTGTTGAGCCTGAGGTTAAAATAGCGAGAAAAGAATATGTTTTAACTCAAGAGAGTGTAATTTGCTACGAGGAACTATTTAAGAAGAAATCTATTGAAATTCCCTACATAGAAATTAAAAATCTGAACATTGAACAAAATCTCCTGGATAAATTTATTGAGTGTGGTGATGTTTTAATTGAAAGTGATAAAGAAAAAATAAAAATGGCTGGAATAAACAACCCAGGAGAAGCTTATAAGATAATTCAGCATAAAATTGGGCAGATTAAATTGCCTGAAGGGAAGAAAGAACCTGAAAAAGTTTCTGAATGATTACCGAATATAGATAGAAAATAAATTATTTTTATGCAAAATATCAAAAGTATTTGTATCTACTGTGGATGCGGATGTAATCTCAATTTCTACCTTAAAAATGGGAAAATAGAAAAAATTTTGCCAGATAAAGCTGATCCTGTAAGTGAAGGTAAATCGTGTATGAAGGGTTTGACTATAAATGAGGTTGTGGGTAAAGGGAGGATTATCTCACCGATGATAAGGAAAAGTAAAAAACTGAAAAAGGTGAGTTGGGAGGAAGCCTATAAGTATATATATAAGAATACCAAAGACCTAGAACCTGATGAAATTTTCTTCTCACCTTCTGGAAAAATAACAAATGAAGATAACTTTATTATGCAAAAGTTCGCAAGAATTGTTTTTGGCACCAATAATATAGATAGTTGTTGTAGTAGGATTTGTCATCAAGCCACTGTTCAAGGGCTTCGAAATATTTTTGGTAATCCGGCCAATCCTTGGAGATTCGATGAAATTTATGATAGAGATTGTATGCTCATCATAGGATCTAATCCAGCATCCAACTATCCAGTGCTTTTTAATAAAATTTTGCTAATGAAAGAAAAGGGTATGAAAATTCTTTCGGTGCAACCAATAATTAATTTGACATCTAAATATGCTGATGAAAACTTACTTGTATATCCTGGAACAGAGGTTGTTTTGCTAAATGGAATAATGAACTTTCTAGTCGAGCAAAAAGCATATGAAAAGGGTGTTGAAAATATCGATGGATTTAAAGAACTTTCAAATCTTGTTAAAGAATATTCAATCGAAAAGGTTTGTGATATCTGTAAGATCAAACAAGAGCAATTTATAAAATTTGCTGAAGTTGTAGCAAATTCAAAATCCCTTGGGATAATTCATGGCATGGGCTTAACACAGCATGTTAATGCTATCGAAAATATCCATTCCCTTTTAAACTTGCTTTTGCTTAAAGGTGGGAAGCTTTTGTCTTGTCGTGGTGAAGTGAATGTTCAAGGTGTTGATGATATGGCGTGCTCACCAGTAATGCTACCGGTTGATGGGATGGTTAATTTTACAAGGTTAGAAAAATTGTGGGAGAGAAAAGTGACGATAAAGAAGGGTAAAAGTCTTCTTGAAGCATTCCTGATTTCTCCTGTAAAAGCAGCATTCATCTCTAGTTTTAATCCTGCACAATCACTACCAAACTTAAATGAGGTACATAAGAATTTGAAGAAAATGTTTTTGGTTCAGATGGATTGTTACTTTAATTTAACATCAAGCTTTGCAAAGGTTATCTTGCCGACACCATTGTTAATAGAAAGGTTTGGAACAATTACAAATGGTGAAAGAAGAGTTAGGCTTGTGAGAAAGGTAGTAGATCAAAAAAATGCAAAGCCTGAGTGGATTATTTTTAAGGAACTTAGCCAATATTTTGGATTGGCTAAGCATTTCAACTATAAAAATGAGAGAGAAATTTTTAGGGAAATTGTTGAGGTTATTCCAGCATACTCGATGATTGACGTTGATTTTGTTTATGAAGGTAATGACGGCTGGGCTGATAAGGAGATTAAATTTAAAAAATTCATTCCAGAAAGATTTGAGGGTGTGGAGGACGTAAGAAGCAAAAAGTATCCTTTTCTTTTAATCACTTTTAGATCACAGTATCATTTCCTCACAGGTGAAGCTACTTCTAAGTCTAAAACTTTAAGAAAGTTTAAGATTGATTTTTGTTACATCAGTACAGACGATGCACGAAAGTTAAAGCTAAAGGATGGAGACAAGGTGAGAGTTTCAAGTAGCAGTGGTAGTGTAGTAGCAAAAGTGAAAATAGATAATACTATGCCAGAGGGAACTGTTGGAATGCACTTCCATTCAGAAAAGGTTCTCGTAAATAAGCTTTTCCCAACGAAATTTGATGAGGAAACCCTAACACCAAATTTAAAAGTTGTTGGTGTTAAAATAAAAAAAGTTTAAAATTTTAATTTTTCTTCTTATTCATGATGGTGATAAATTGAGCAAAAATTTTTACATTCATACATTCGGGTGCACTGCTAATAAATCAGATTCAGAAATAATGGCAGGATTACTTAAAAGGGAAGGATATAAACTTAGCAACCTAAAAGATGCGGAATGTGTAATCGTCAACACATGTGGTGTCAAATCGGTGACGGAGGAGAGGGTGATAAATTTCTTAAAATCTCTCTCTAAGTTAAATAAAAAATTAATCATAGCTGGTTGCTTGCCAAAAATTAATTTTCAAAGAATAAAAAAAGAAATTCTAAATTTTGCCGCAATGCTCGACCCCCAATCCATTGATAAAATAGTTGAAGTAATTAGAAAATTGGAAAATGGTTGTGAAAAAGTAATTGAATTTTCTGATACACCACCAATAAAACCATCTCTACCAAAAAACTTGTTTAACTCAGTCGTAGGTATAACCCAGATTTCTGAGGGTTGTAATTTAGCCTGTAGCTATTGTTGTACGAGATTTGCTAGGGGAAGATTGAAATGTTTTCCTATGAAAGAAGTTGTTGAATGTGTAAAACGTTTTACAAATAAAGGATGCAAAGAAATTCATATAACATCACAGGACAATTCTTCCTATAATTTCAATGGAACTAAATTACCTCAGCTTTTAAATGAAATCTGCAAGATTGAGGAGAGGTTTTTTATAAGAGTTGGGATGCTGAATCCGCTATATACAAAAGATATCCTTGATGAACTAATAGAATGCTATAAGAATGAGAAAATTTTTAAGTTCCTTCATTTGCCAATTCAATCATTCAGCCCAAGAATACTCAGCCTTATGAAAAGAGGGTACCAACCAAATGTAGCTCTAGATATAATTAATAAATTTTACAAAGCATTTCCAGATTTAACCCTTTCGACCGATATCATAGTTGGATTCCCAACCGAAGATGATTCTGATTTTGAAGAAACTATTAAATTTGTAGAACAAATCAAGCCAGATGTAATAAATATATCAAGATTTAGAGCACGCCCAGGTACTGAGGCTAAAAAACTTAAACAACACTCTCCAAATATTGTAAATAAAAGATCCAAAGAATTGTTCGAACTAACTAGGAGAGTTTCTCTAGAAAAAAATCAAAGATGGCTTGGTTGGCAGGGAGAATGTTTAATTGATGAAAGAGGTACAAAGAAAGATACTTGGATGGGTAGAAACTTTACATATAAACCTGTTGTTGTTTATAGTACTCGCAACTTACTGGGCAAATTTGTAAATGTGGAAATAATTGAAGCAAGAAGTAATTATTTAATAGGAAGACTAATATCTGAAAGTAAATAACATTGTAGCGATGATTCTTTAGCCTATAAAAAGTGAGAGTCGTTCAAATTATATATTTTTACATTTCCAATGTCTAAATTTCCGAATGTCTGATGGTACTTTTAATACTATGTTATGGAAATAAATTAAAATGAAAGTTTTGTTAATTTCTCGAAAGGAAGTTGAAGGAATCGTTTCGATGAAAGAAGTTATGGAAGTTGTAGAAAATGCTTTTAGAGCTAAAGGACTGGAAAAAGTTCAAATGCCTCCAAAACTCTATGTAACATTTCCAAATGGTGATTTTAGAACGATGCCTTGTTACATACCCGAGCTTGGATTTGGGGGAGTTAAAATTGTCAATGTTCATCCAGAAAATCCGGAAAAATACAAATTACCTACTGTAATGGCAATAATAGTTCTCATAGAACCTGAAACTGGAAAACCACTAGCAATAATGGATGGTACTTGGATTACTAATATGAGGACTGGTGCTGTAGGTGGTATAGCTGCAAAATATCTCGCTAGAAAAAATTCAAAAATAATTGGGATGGTTGGTGTTGGTGCTCAAGCGAGAACCCAGCTTTTAGCTTTAAACGAGGTTTTTGATATTGAGGAAGTTAGGATTCGTGATAGAACTTTAGAAAGTTGCAAAAAGTTTGAAGAAGATATGAAATTTCTTGGCTTAAATATAGTAATTAAAGAGCGAATTGAAGATGTTGTGAAAGGCTGTGATATCCTGGTTACAACTACGCCTGTAACCCAGCCTATAGTGAAGAATGGGTGGATTAGTGAAGGTATGCATATTAATGCTATCGGAGCTGATGCAGTAGGTAAGGAAGAATTAGAACCAGAAATTTTGAAGAGAGCAAAAGTTGTTGTTGATGATCGCGAGCAAGCTATACACTCAGGAGAAATAAACGTTCCAATCTCAAAGGGGATTTTCAAGCCTGAGGAGATATACGCAGAACTTGGAGAAGTTATAGCAGGTAAAAAGAATGGGAGGGTAAACGATGAAGAAATAATAATTTTTGATTCTACTGGCTTAGCAATACAAGATTTAGCTGCTGCAACTTTAGTCTATAGAAAAGCCAAGGAGGTTGGCTTGGGTTCTGAGGTTGAATTGCTTTAGCTACCCTATGTAGGTTAACTCTTCTGTTTTTGCTATTTCCATTGGCTTTTTTGGCAGTTCTTTGCTTTCTAGCTCTTCATCCAATTTTTTCAAATTGTCATCCAAAATTTTTAGCAAAGCTTTCGCCGTTATAGGGCTTAGAACTACTTCAGCAAATATTTGTCTTTTTGCCATGTCTATAAAGCCGAATCTTATGTATCCATCTTTTTTTATCTCTCCCTCTTTTGTTTTTGCTGCTTTAACTACTGTTCCAACAATTACTTCATCCGCAAACAACGGATTTGATATTGCCTTTAATTCAATTTTTATCTTTTTCTCTTCCATAAAATCATATTATTTCTATTTCAAAAAAGATAATAAAAGAATGCAAGTATTTACAGGTCATCTCAAATTTCTTTTCGAGGAAATTAACACAGAGAAATAGTTAAAACACGCCGAGACTGGGATTTGAACCCAGACGTCCCGAAGGACACCAGTTCTCCAGATTAGCCCATTAGTCTGGCCCGTTAACCTGATTCCGGCATCTCGGCAACATTCATTAATTAACTTTAAAAATTAAAAAGGTGTAATTCTCCTACTTCTTGGAGTTAGATTTTTCACTCTGTTTTTATAGAATTTGCCTGTACCCAGCAAATTATTTCCACACTTAACCAAAACAAAATTGCCTTCTTCACAATCAACAGCTTTTTCAACCCCAACATCATAGCCTTTAGCAAACCCTTCAGCTTCATCTTTACTTAGAATTACAAAATTCCTTCTAGCATATTTCCCAACCAATTGGCAACCCTCTATAGATAGCCGAATTTTTTCTAGTTTTAATCTACCAAAGTAAAGGCCTAGTACATTTATTTTCAACTTTAATAGATCAAAGCTTTTGATTTGTTTTGATAGAAGCCATAATTTATCTACACTTGTTTTAGCTACCGCCACTCTACTCAAGTCTATTTTTGCACCATAATTTCTTTCAATTACTTTCTCTATCATTTCAATTTCTCTTTTTAACAAAAATTTTATTTTCTTAGCTTGCATACGAAAAAACCTTCAGTAAGGTTATCGTGAGGGAAGATTCTTACAGCATTTGTAACACTTTTATCATATTTTTTATCCCACTCAAGCATACCTTCCCTACACTTTAGATTTTTTATTTTAAATTTTTCAACTTCTAAACCAAGTTTTCTAACAGCAAAATCAACATTCTCTTCATTTTCTTCTGGTTCCATTGAGCAAGTAGAATATACCAAGATACCATCCTTGCTAAGGCATCTTGTTGCGGCCACTAACAACGACTTTTGAAATCTGCTCATCCTTTTTATAATTCTAACACTCCATTCATTCATTATTCTCCAACTGGTTACGATTGAACCACTACCAGAACAAGGAACATCAAGTAGAATTTTATCAAACTTCAGCCCACTTTTCCAAAAATCTCTTGCATCGGTATAGGTTACAACACAATTCATAACACCAAGTTTTTGTAGATTTGCTCTCAATGCCTTTAGTCTTTTCAAGTTATTGTCATTAGCAACTATAACTCCACGATTTCCCATCATTTCCGCTATTTGAGTTGTTTTAGATCCTGGTGCTGCACACATATCAAGAATTATCTCATTCTGCTTTGGATCTAAAACTAATGGAGGTATCATGCTTGCAGCTTCCTGAATGTAGTAATAGCCTAAGTAATATTCGAGAGTTTTTGTTAAGACCTCTGTTTTAGCGTCTACTCGATATCCAGTTTTCCACCAAGGAATTCTCTCCAATTTCCAGCCCTTTTCAATCAATCTTGGTAAAATTTTTTTCATCTATTTTTAAAGTGTTAACCCTAAACGATTTACATATCCTACTAACCAAAACTTTTTCAAATTTTTCATACTCATCACCCAAAATTTTCTTATATTTCTTCTCAAATTCTGGCTTGATCCTTAGCTTCACAAATCATTTTTAATCTTCTCAATTAAAATGGAATATGGAAGATAGAAAAATACCATCAGATAAAAAGGTTATGGAAATTATTCGAAGTATGCTAAAATCTAGACTTATGGTAGAGTCTCAAGAGGAGCTTGCTTGGATGGTCCTGAGAGAGCTAAGGAAAGAGGATAAAACCTATGTCCTATCTCCAATGAGAGCTAAGCGAATTGCCCTTCAAATTCCTGAAATAGAAGTTAAAGCAAAA
>JASEGN010000016.1 GCA_030018055.1 Candidatus Aenigmatarchaeota archaeon
GCATAAAACACTTCTTGACAGATAGCGACGGATTGCAAATAGAAAATCTCAACTTGGATAAGTTCTACAAAAGAGTAGGAAGAGAGCAGAAGAAATTATCGAGAAAGGAGAAAGATTCTAGGAAAAGGGAAAAACAAAGGATAAGAGTAGCAAAGCTTCACGAAAAGATTGTAAACCAAAGAGAAGATTTTCTTCATAAGTTATCAAGGTATTATGTTGATAATTATGACTTCATAGCAGTTGAAGACCTAAACATAAAAAATATGGTCAGGAATCATTACTTATCAAAGCACATAAGCGATGTCTCTTGGAGACGCTTTGTTGGCATGCTATCTTACAAAGCTGAGAATGCTGGTAAGGTAGTAGTAAAAGTAGATCCAAGAGGAACAAGTCAAGAATATAAGTTTGGAAAGTTAGATAAAGATTATAATGCCTCCCTGAACATATTGAAGAGAGGTTTAGAGAAATTAGGCATGGGACAGGCCGAATTTACGCCTGTGGAGACGAGACCTCTACCCATTAGGGCAAGTTCAGTCGTTGAATCAGGAAGCTCCTTGCATAGCTGGGAGTAGTTCACTTTGTGCCCGGGTGGCCGAAGCAGAATCGGCAATCTGGTAAGGCGCTAAAGAAGCGTAAGCCTGCTAAGATTTGAAGATAGCTAGTTCCCTTCGGGGAGTACGGGTTCAAATCCCGTCCCGGGCGTGATACCGAAAACTCTAGATAAAGTTTTAAAATAATGAAACAATTTATCCGCATTTTATTTTAATGAATAAAATGGATAAAGCTAGAGCAAGAGTGATTCCATTCGCGAGGATGATTGGTAGTTTATTAATTAAAACTCCATAAACTAACCAAAGAAAAACTCCCACAACTAAGACAGCATACATTGGAAGGGAAATGTCTTTGGTACTTCGAGTTCTCCAACTTTGAATAACTTGTGGTAGAAAAGAAGTTGTAGTACAGATTGCAGCAATTAAACCAACCACGGTTATCAAGTCCATAAATATCCTCAAATACAAAAATGCTAATTAATGAACTTTACTTCCAATTTCTATATTTCTTTCTGGAGCTATTAAAACGATATTGCCTTTCTTATCTTCAGCGGCAAATATCATGCACTCTGACTCTAGACCAAAAAATTTCTTTCTCTCTAGATTTAGAATGAATACATATTTTTTCCCAATCAAATCTTCTGGCTTGTACCACTTAGCTAACCCTGCGATACTTTGTCTTTTTTCAGTGCCAAAATCCACCATGAGTTTAATCAAGTTCTCTGAACCTTCTATAGGCTCGGCGCTAATTACCTTTCCAACTTTTAAATCAAGTTTTTGAAAATCTTTGAATGAAACTTCCATATTATTCTTTTGCTTCAGATTAAAAAATTCTTTAAGTGGAGTAACTCTGGTTACAATTGCCTTTAACTCTTCAATTTTTTCAGGAGTTAATTTTTCAAATAAAATTTTTGGCTCGTTTATTTTATGACCACTCTTTATTTCAACTTTTAAGTTCTTCCACTTGAAGTCTTCTTGCAAATTAAGCTGTTTGAAAATTTTTTGTGAAGATTCTGGTAAATATGGATGCAATAGTATCGCTAACCTCTTGCATAAATTCAAGCAAACCCAGAGCACAGTTTGGCAACGTTCTTTATTCCTTTTTACAAGCTCCCAGGGAGAATTTTTCTGAAAATATTTGTTACCTTCAGAAGAAATCTTTAAAATTTCAAACAGAGCTTCTCTTAGTCTAACTTCCTCCATTAATTTTTCTAGTCTCTTAATACTTCCATCAATTCTTCTCAAAAGCTGTTTATCAGTTCTTTTAAGTTCTCTTTTTTTAACAGCTCCATCGAAATACTTCCAAACAAAGCTAAGAGTTCTGTAAATGAAGTTACCTATATTTGCAACTAGCTCTCCATTAATTCTTTCCTCAAATTCCTTCCATTTAAATTCTGTATCCTTTGTTTCAGGAATTAAGTAGGTGAAATAATATCTCCATACATCTGGCTTAACGTTGCTTTCGATAATCTTTTCACAGAATATTCCCCAGCTTTTGCTTTTTGAGATTTTTTCTCCTTCATAGTTGCAAAAGTGCAGACCAACAACATTATAAGGAAGCTTAAATTCACCATGTGCAATCAACATTGCAGGGAAGAAAATGGTATGGAAAATGATATTGTCCTTACCAATAAAATTATAAATAAAGCAATCTTTTTGCCAATAATTCTTCCAAGCTTTGGGTTTCTTAATTTTTTCTGCCAATTCTTTTGTTGAAGATATATACCCAAGGGGTGCATCGAACCAGCAATAGAAAATCTTGTTTTCATAGTCCTTCAAGGGGACCTTTACCCCCCATTTCAAATCCCTTGTTATACATCTCTTTTTTAATCCTTCCTTAATCCAACCTAAAGACCAGCTTCTCACAAATTCCCTCCAATGCCAATTTGACTTTATCCATCTCTCTAGTTTATGCTGTAGCTTTCCTAGTTCAAGAAACAAATGTTTAGTTTCTCTTATTTCTGGTTTACCTCCACAGATTTTACATCGAGGATTGATTAGCTCATGAGGATCTAAAAGTTTTGTACAATTTTCACATTGATCTCCTCTTGCCTGTTGGTAGTTGCAATAAGGACAAGTACCCTCAACATATCTATCTGGTAAGAAAATTTTACAATTAGTACAATAAGGACATTTCATTACATCTTCGCTGACAAATCCTAGCTCATAAATTTTTTTAAAAAATTCTTGTGTAGTTTGATGATGGATTGGTAAAGATGTTCTTGAAAAGTTATCATAAGAAATCAAAAACCAATCATAAATTTTTTTATGTACTTCATACAACCTATCGCAAAGCTCTTTTGGAGTAATTCCAAGCTCAAGGGCAGCAACCTCGCTTGGTGCTCCATTCTCGTCGGTACCACCGATGAAAATTATGTCATAACCTCTTAGCCTACAGTAGCGTGCAAATATATCTGCAGGGTAATGGCTACCTACTATGGTTCCAATATGGGCTACATTGTTAGTATAAGGAAGTGCGGCTGTTACTAAGATTCTTTTTTTAACCATCTTTATCACCATAGAATAGACTTTAATGTATTTAGAGAAAAACTTTATATTTGTATCTCAGCAATGGAATTTATTACCAAATCTGGTTTTATTTTCCCAGGCTTTTTATCGATTCCAGTTAAAACTAAAATTGTATGGAATCCAAACACCTTCCCTAACGGAATGTCAGTCCTAGAGTTATCACCAATTAAAACTACTTTATCTGTAGATGCTGTAACAAAAGACCATAGTACCTTTCCAAATATATCCGAAGGCTTGCCTAAGATTTTTGCTTTTTTTCTACAAAATCTCTCAACAAGGCTTACAATTGTTCCAGTTCCAGGTAAAATTTCATTATCGCAAAGCCACAACTTATCTTTACTTGTTGCAAGAAACCGTGCTCCTTTTTCTAAAGCTTCTTTGGCCAGAGAAAGGCTATTTAGGTTAAATTCCTTATCGTATCCTATAACTAAAAATTGACAATCACTACTTTCGGTTAATTCTATACCACCTTCTCTCAAATCTTCCTTAACACCATCTCCAAATGCTAAAACCTTAGCCCCCCTTCTAAAAAGGTATTGTGCTGCAACGAAGCCTGATGTAATTAGTTGGTGTTTCTCAACTTCTATTCCAAAATTTTTTATCTTTTCTAATAGTTTTGTTCTAGATAAAAGAGTATTGTTTGTTATGAAAATAATTTGCTTTCTAAGTTTTTGTAGCTTTTCTATTATTTCTTTTGCTCCAGGATGTAAGTTGTTCCAAGACCAAATAGTTCCATCTAAATCAAAAATAAATGTATAAAATTTGTTGAAATTCATGATATAAATTTGATGAGGTAATTATAATTATATTGCGCCGATGGTCCAGTCTACGAGAGGCTGAAGGTCTAAGACATGAGCCTTCCAAGCTCAGAACGGGGGTTCGAAAGTTAAACCGAAAGTCCCCCTCGGCGCATACAAATTTTAAAGTGACAATTAATCTTAATTAAGTGAGTGATATGGATCCTTGGAAGATATTAAAGTTTCCTTTTATAACTGAAAAATCGATTGGCCTAGTTGAGAAGGAGAATAAAATAGTTTTTGTTGTAAATAGAAAAGCAAATAAAAAGCAAATAAAAGAGGCTTTTGAAAAAGTTTTTGAAGTTGAGGTTGAAAGAGTCAATACCATCATCGATTTTAAAGGTCGAAAGAAAGCCTTCATCAAGCTTCGTCCTAAATATAAAGCCATTGATGTTGCAGTTAAGCTTGGGATAATGTAAGAAAAATACAAATAATTCTTTCACGATACTAAAATCTATTTTCATTCTAAAAAGATTATATGGAGTGGCATACTAAAACCGTAGATGATATTTTAAAACTACTGAATACTTCAAAAAATGGATTAACAGAGGATGAGGCTGAAAAAAGATTAAAAAAATATGGACCTAACCTAATAGCTAAAAAAAGAAGACTTGACCCATTTAAAATACTTGCAAGACAATTCACAAGTTTTTTAGTTTTGCTCTTGGTTTTTGCTGCATTTATATCTTTTTTAATTGGGGCGGAGTTGGATGCGATGGTAATTTCTGCTATAGTAGTTCTTAATGCGGCGCTAGGATTTTTTCAGGAGTATAGAGCTGAAAAGGCTTTGGAGGCACTAAAAAAACTTGCAGCACCAAAAGCCAAAGTTTTGAGGGATGGAAAATTGCAGGTTTTAGATGCAGAAAAACTTGTGCCGGGTGATATAATAACCTTTGAGGAAGGGGACATTCTTCCAGCTGACATTAGGATCTTTGAAGCAATGGATTTAAAAATAGATGAAGCTGTACTAACAGGTGAAAGTATACCTTCCTTGAAAATTACTCAAAAGCTACCTGAAAGAACTACTCTTGCTGATAGAGAAAACATGGGTTATTCAGCAACGGTTGTAACTTATGGAAGAGGAAGAGGCATAGTTGTAGCTACTGGAATGCAAACAGAATTTGGAAAGATAGCTCAAAGCATTCAAAAAATAGAAGAAAAACCAACACCACTTTCAATTAGGCTTAGATCCTTAGGAATATGGCTTGGAGTACTTGTTCTATCATTTTCTGCAGTAATTTTTTCTGTTGGAGCAATTGTGACCAAAGAAATTTATGAAAGTTTTATGATTGCCATTGCACTAGCTGTTTCTGCAGTTCCCGAGGGATTACCAGCAATTGTTACGATCTGCTTAGCTTTGGGTGTGAAGAAAATGGCAAACAGAAATGCTATAGTGAGAAAGCTTGCAAGTGTTGAAACTTTAGGATGTGCTACTTTAATAGCCACAGATAAAACAGGAACTTTAACAAAAAATGAGATGACTGTTAAAAAAATTTTTGTTAATGATAAGGTTCTAGAGGTTACTGGAAGTGGTTATGAGCCTGTGGGAAAAATTCTCGAAAATAAAAAGGAGGTTAAAAAATCTAAGGAGCTCTCACTTTTATTTGAAATAGCATGCCTTTGCAATCACGCTAGCTTGAAAAAAGATAAAGAATGGTACGTGGTTGGAGATCCTACAGAGGGCTCTTTGCTTGTTGCTGCTGCAAAATTTGGAATTTGGAAAGAAAAGCTAGAGAAGGACTATCCTGTTATTGCAGAAATTCCTTTTAGTTCTGAAAGGAAAATGATGACAACGACTCATAAAATTAGAGGAAAATTTTATTCATATAGCAAGGGTGCACCCGAAGTTATAATTCGTAATTCAAAGTTCATAGCAGAAAATTCAAAAGTAAATAAGTTTTCTGAAAAAGAGAAAGAAAAAATGCTTAAGATTGTAAGTCAATTTGCTTCCCAAGCATTACGTGTGCTAGCATTTGGTTATAAGGAAGTAACTCAGGCTAAAGATATTAGCAAGACTGTAGAGAAGGATTTTGTTTTTGTTGGGTTCGTTGGAATGATAGATCCACCCAGACTAGAAGTTAAAGAGGCTGTAGAAAAATGCAAACAGGCTGGAATAAAAGTTATAATGATTACAGGCGATCATGAGTTGACAGCCAGAGCAATAGGTAAAGAAATTGGAATGGAAAGTAAATACTCTATTACAGGTGCTGAACTTAATGAGTTAAGTGATAAAGAGTTAGAGAAAGTTGTGGAAAAAGCAACGATATATGCAAGAACCTCAGCAGAGCATAAAGAAAGGATTTTAGAAGCTTTAAGAAAGAGAGGGCATGTGATTGCTATGACTGGTGATGGTGTAAATGATGCTCCAGCAGTTAAAAGAGCTGACATAGGAATAGCAATGGGAATAAAAGGAAGTGATGTAACTAGAGAAGCTAGCCATATGGTTTTAGCCGATGATAATTTTGCAACAATAGTTAATGCCGTGGAAGAGGGAAGAGGAATTTATGATAACATCAGAAAATTTGTTCGTTTTCTTCTCGCTGTAAATTTCGATGAGATATTTCTGATCTTATCGGCCATAGTATTAGGTACAGTAGGTATAATTGAAGGGGGAATAATATTACCCTTACTTCCGCTTCAAATCCTTTGGATTAATTTGTTAACTGATGGTCTACCAGCTTTAGCCCTCTCCGCAGATCCCTATGATCCAAGGGTAATGGAAAGAAAGCCAAGAAGTAGAAAAGAAGGTATATTTCATAAAATGTTACTTTTTATTCTGATAGCTGGACTTATTAACTTCATCACATGTTTGACTATCTTTCTTTTTGGTTTAGAAAAATTTGGTACGGGTGAATTTGGTATAAATAAAACGAGAACAATGGTGTTCACTCTTGCCGTATTTTTTGAGCTATTTTTTGTTTTTAATTGTAGGTCAGAACGACATTCTGTTTTCAAGATTGGTGTAGGTGGTAATAGAAAGTTGCTTTTAGCTGTCTTTGTATCAATTTTGTTTCAGCTTCTAGTAATTTATCTACCACCCCTTCAAATAGCATTTAAAACAGTTCCATTAGGGTTGGTGGATTGGTTGATAATTTTATCTTTAAGCTCAGCGGGCTTATTAGTTCTTCCAGAAATTTTTATGAAGTAACTAGTATCTTGAAAACCAAAAATAATATATTGTTTAAATGTATAAATTAAAAGATATTATTTAAAGGTTGAGAAAATGGGTAAAAGAATAATTGCAAGAGCAAGAGGAAAGGGAGGACCTAGATACAGGGCTCCAAGTTTTAGATATTTAGGTAGAGTTGAGTATCATCCTTTTCCGAATATAACTGGTAGAGTTGTTAACATAGTTCACGATCCTGCTAGAAGTGCTCCAGTGGCAATAATAAGGTTTGAGGATGGAAAAATTTTGCTTCACATTGCTTCAGAAGGTTTAGGGGTTGATAGAACGATAGTTTATAACAAAGAAATTGAAATTGGGAATGTTACCCAACTTGAGAAGATACCAATTGGAACAAAGATATTTGGAATAGAAACTTTTCCAGGCTCAGGTCCGAAGTTATGTAGAGCAGCCGGTAGCTTTGCGACAGTTATAGGAAGGACTGGAAAAACAGTTACTTTACAATTTACCTCTGGAGCTATAAAAGATTTAGACCCTAAATGCAGGGCAACTATAGGGATTCCAGCTGGAGCAGGGAGAGTGGAAAAGCCATGGGTAAAAGCTGGAAAGAAGGTTCGTGCTATGATGGCAAGGGGTAAGTTATATCCAAGGACAGTTGGAGTTGCGATGGGTGCTGTTGACCATCCTCATGGAGGAAGGGCTAAGAGTAGAAGACCAGCTGTATCAAGACGTGCACCAGCTGGAGCAAAGGTTGGTACAATTTCACCAAGAAGGATGGGGAGAAGAAAGGGTAGATAACATGCCAAAAGTATTTACTCTATGCGGTCATACTCTAGATGAATTGAAAGGAATGTCAACAAAGGAATTTGCAAAGCTTGTTAGAGCGAGTGAAAGAAGAAAATTGTTAAGAGGTCTTACTGAAGAAGAGAGAAAGCTTTTGGAAGCTATTCGAAGGGAACCAGAAAAATTTCATAGAACCCATCTCCGAGAAATGATTATACTACCACAGATGGTTGGAGCTAAGATTGGAGTATATGTAGGTGGTGGTAAAAGTGGTGAAGGAGCAAAGGAAAGTGAAAGGTGGTCTACAGTTGTAATTAAGCCAGAGATGATAGGCCATAGATTAGGGGAATTTGCAATTACTACAAAAAAAGTTAAACATTCTGCTCCAGGGGTAGGAGCTACAAGAGGGTCGAAATTTTTTGCCTCTAAGACTTAATGATATTATGGCAATAGCTTCTGCTAGGCTAGAAGATGCAAGAATTTCATTGAAGCATTCCATTATTATCTGCAAGCAACTAAAAAATAAAAGGTTGGAATGGGCAAAGACCTTTTTGAACAATTTAATAGAAAGAAAAATTAGCTTAAATGGAAAATATTATACTGGAGCAACGAAGAAAATTCTTGAAGTTCTAGAAAGTGTAGAAGCAAATGCTAAAGGAAAAAATCTAAACTTGGAAAGGGTTTTTGTTAAAACTATAAAGGCTGATAAAGGGGCAGGCTTCATTAGACCAAGGTCAAGATTTAGGTTTAGAGGTAGAAGAATCAAATCAACCAATATAACAATTGAATTAGAAGAGAGATAAAATGAAATTAAAGTGATAGGTAATGGCTGTTGAAAGACTCTTTGTGAAGGGAGGAATAAAAAACATTCAAGTGGAAGAATTTTTAAGAAAAAAATTTGAAAGGGCTGATTATAGCCATGCTGAAATTCAACGCACAACTTTGGGAACGAGGATAATTATTTGGGTCTTTAAACCTGGCTTAGTAGTTGGAAAGTCTGGAAAAAGGGTTGAGGAGATTGCTAAAGAAATTGAAGAAAGATTTGGTCTTGAAAATCCTATGATTGATGTAAGAGAGGTTGAAAATCCTTTCCTAGATGCAAATGTAGTAGCAAGGAGAGTTGCAAGGGCCATAGAAAAAGGTGTAAATTTTAAAAGAGTAGCAAATTATTATCTAACAAGAGTTATGGAAACTGGAGCAATTGGAATACAAATAAAAATAGGTGGGAAGTTAGCTGGGAGTGAGCGAAGTAGATTCCAAAAATTCAAAGCTGGTTATATAAGACATGCTGGGGAATATGCTGAAAAGGTTGTTGAGTGTGCGGAAGCACAAGCTAGCATTAAGCCTGGGATAGTCGGAATTCAAGTTAAGATTATGAAGGAGATGCCCAAGGAAGTTAAAATTGAAAAAGAATTTAAGCTTGAAAAACAATAAAAAATTGAAGATGATGAAAAAATTATCACTCTTTCTTATCTAGGTATTATGGCGATTCTTAAAGCTAAAGATATAAGAAAAATGAAGCCAGAAGAACTTAAGAAAAGGCTTCAGGAACTTAGGCTTGAGCTCGCTAAAGAACTAGGAAATGTAAAGATGGGTAGGCCTATAAAAAATCCTGGAAGAATTAGAGAGCTTAGGAGAACCATTGCCAGAATTTTAACAATTCAAAAAGAGAAAAGGTGAAGATGGAAGAGATTTGTTCTAAGTGTGGGTTGCCAAAGAGTCTTTGTGTTTGTAAGGCTATAGAGAAAGAAGTTCAAAAAATTAGAGTTTTTCTTGAGAAGAGGAGGTTTGGAAAGCAGGCGACGATAATAGAGGGGATAAGTGAGGGTGGTAAAGAGGTTGCATCTAGACTTAAACAAAAGCTAGCGTGCGGCGGCACCATAAAAGAAGGACATATTGAATTACAAGGTGATCATAGAGCTAAAATTAAGGATGTTTTAATCAAACTTGGATATTCAGAAGAGCAAATAGAGATAAGTTGAAATAAATATTATCTTAACTTTAAAGTAAACTTTCTAGAAATGTAAGTTAATCTTTTAATATAAATTTATCTACAATATTTTTTGCTTTTTCTCTCCTTTGTTGATATCCAGCTAAAAACTCTTTAACTTTCGTTGCTAACTTTTGTTTACACTCACCACAAACTAATTTTCCATTCTTACAATCACTTTTAAGATTTTCTATTTTTTTATCATTGGGTTCAAAAAGGAAATAAAAGTATTGATAAATCAGGCATATGTCAGGATTTCCTCCTTTCTCCTTTTGTTCCCTAAGTGTAGGTTGACCACCATCAAATGCATTCAGGATTTTTCTCTCAACTACTTCTAAACTATCGGTAACAAAAATTGCTGTCTCTGGTTCACTAGCAGACATTTTACCTCCCCTACCAAGTCCAGGAAGAAATCTGGAATGTATTTGGGCAGGCTTATAAAATCCTAGTCTTGGAGCTACATCTCTAGCTGGTCTCCAATAAGGGTCTTGATCTATGGAGGCTGGGATTAGACAAGGTACTAACTTACCTTTTAGTATAGAAGGTAAAAAGCATGGAGCAATCTGCATCGCGGGAAAGAATATTATTCCTATATTATCGCTTGGTTTAAAACCAAACACAGCTTTGACGGTTGAGAAGGTTAAGTGTTTTGCGATACGTAACGCTAGCTTATAGAGTGTTTTTGTATATTGTGTATCGATAAAGATATGGGTTTTCTCTGGAGCGAGTTCACATGCAATTATATCCAATACATTGTTAAAACTAAAGCTTAAAGTTTGGTCTAAACTTAAATCCTTAACTAAAAATTTTTCATCATCTGTTAGCTGGAAGTACAACTCAACATCAAACTTATCTTGGAGCCATTTTGTAAACATCCATGGTATCAAATGACCAAGATGAACAACACCTGAAGGACCGCGCCCCGTATAAAGGCAAAATTTTTCTCCTACATTATATTTATCCAAAATCCAGTCAAAGTCACGATGGGAGAAGAAAACACCCCTTCTCAAGAAGAGATGCAGCTCGCCAGTAATTTTTTTAAGTTTTTCTAGCAGATCTTGAGTAAGAGGTTTGGTACCAAATTTTTTTATGAGTTTAGTGTAATCTAATTTTTCAAGCTCGCCTTTAACTTCCCAAGGGGTTACAATAATTTTTTTCATACATTTATTTTAGTTTTCTAATTATGAATTTAGTATATTTAGAGTAAAAATTATTATTAAAAGTGGTGATATTAGCTATGCCTAAATTTGTTGTGAATGAACCGGAAACAAGAAAATCTTATCAAATTGAAGTTGAGCAAGCGAAAGTTTCAGGTTTAATTGGAAAAAAAATCGGAGATGAATTTAATGGGGATATTATTGGTTTACCAGGCTATAGTTTAAAAATTACCGGTGGTACTGATAAGGATGGTTTTCCTATGCACCCGAGCGTAGAGGGCATAGGAAGAAGAAGGATTTTGCTTACTGGTCCACCTTGCTTTCATCCTAGGTTAAAGGGAGAAAGGAGAAGGAAAACTGTGAGAGGGAACACTATATCCGAATCGATCGTGCAGATAAATGTAAAGATAACTAAGAAAGGGCAAAAACCAATTGAAGAGCTAATTCCAATAAAAGCTAAGGAGAAAGCAAAAGGAGAGAAACCTAAGATAGAAAAACCCGAGAAAGAAGTTAAAGAGTTTAAAAGTGAAGAAAAACCTGAAGAAAAATCTATTGAAGGGGGTGAGAAAAGTAATGATAAATCCTAAGCTTATACCTGAAGTGAATGTTGGGTTAGTTGGACATGTAAGTCATGGTAAAACATCCATAGTAAAAGCGATTACAGGAAAAACAACGCTCATGCATTCAGAAGAACTAAAAAGAGGAATTACAATTCGTTTAGGTTACGCAGATGAAACCTTCTATAAATGTGAAAGGGGACACTATACAACTTCAAAAAAATGTCCTATTTGTTTCAAGGATTGTCAAGCTCTAAGAACAGTTAGTTTTGTTGATGTTCCTGGACATGAGACATTAATGGCAACGGTTTTAACAGGGGCTAGCTTGATGGATGGAGCTATGCTAATTATCGCAGCCAATGAAAAATGTCCACAACCTCAAACTAGAGAACACTTAACAGCTTTGGAAGTTGTGGGAATAAAAAATGTGATAATACTTCAGAATAAAATTGATTTGGTTTCTGAAGAAAGGGCTAGAGAGAGCTATGAAGAAATAAAAAATTTTATTAAAGGAACATTTTTAGAAAATGCACCAATAATTCCAGTATCAGCTGAGCAGATGGTTAATATTGATCTAATAATTGAAGCTATAGAAAAATTTATAAAAACTCCTAAGAGGGAGGAAAAGAAAGATTTGCGAATGTTTGTTGCAAGAAGCTTTGACATAAATAAACCAGGTACCAGACCAGAAAAGCTTGTTGGTGGTGTTCTTGGTGGTGCAATAATTAGTGGGAAACTAAAACTTGATGATGAGATAGAAATTAGACCTGGTGTAAAAATTAAAGAAAATTATCAGCCACTAACCACAAAAGTTAAGGGTTTGCAAAAAGCTGGAATCAATTTAAAAGAAGCTGCACCAGGTGGTCTGGTGGGAGTGTTGACAAATTTAGATCCATTTTTAACAAAATCTGATGGGCTAGTTGGTAATGTTATTGGATTTCCTGGAAAGTTACCAGAGGTTAGAAATAGCTTAGAGATAGAGATTAATCTTTTAGAAAGGGTAGTCGGACTGAAGGAATTTGGAAAGGTTGAGCAAATTAAAGTTGGGGAGCAATTGATGATAAATATAGGTACTGCCAGAAGCTTGGTTAAAGTAGATAATATCAGAGGAAATATAATTAAAATTATTCTTTCAATTCCCGTTTGTGCTGAAAAGAGTCAGAGACTAACTATTTCTAGACAAATTGCTGGTAGATGGAGGCTGATTGGCTATGGTGAAGTTATCTAAGCTGGGCAATAGGCTGAAAGCTCTACTACTCTTGCTCCAGGTGCAGATACTCTTACTTTCCAATAACCGGTGCCTGTTGATGCTCTTGTACAAGTTACTGTAGATGAAGCTCCAGGTGTCAGTGTAGTAGGGGAGAAAGTGCAACTTGTTATAGCATTTGGATTGCCAGGATGGTTTGCCCAAGTTAATGTACCAGAAGTATCTGTTCCTACGTTTCTAACATAGTAAGTTAAAGCGTTGGTAGTAGCACCACTCCTACAATCTCCCTCACCAGAGGATTCTAGTACAACTGCTACTGCTCCTCTCCACCATCCGAATATAAATCCACTAGCAGCTGTTACCAATGCAATTGTAATCATCAGCATTAATATTACAGCTATTATGGTAGATATTCCCTTCATTTTCATCTTATTAATTATTATTTTACTTAAAAATATTATTTTATACCTTTATCCCATCTCTATTTTCAATACTTCATCCTCTAAACTTTTTCTTAAAATTTCCACACCAGTTTTAATTGGCACTAGAGTGAAGTATGCTTTGTCATCGGTGAAAGCCCTTATTTCCATGCTTTGTTCTAATTTTCTTATTTCAACGTCATCTTCACTTTTAACACCTGGCAACCTAACTGTTATCAGAGATTTTCCATTAATTTTTTCTATTTTTGTCTCTGGTTCTTCTGTCACCTTTGGCACTTTTCTAGGTATTTTTTCAACTTCTTCAACCTCTTCTACAGGTGCTTTGACTCCAAGCTTTCTTTTTATTTCTGGCTCAAATTTTCTGTAGTCTCCAAAAGTTTTAATGCTCACCTTTGGTTCTTTATCCAATCCACTATGAATTGTTACAGTAATGCCACCGCCCCTTGTTAATGGCCTAAACCTAATTTTTGGAAATCTAAAAAATTCAGAACCAAACATTCTATCTATTCTTTCAAATTCCTTCTCTACATCCTCAAAAATACCTTTAAATGGTCTAACCTCTGCTCTCGTTATTAATTCCTCCCCACAATATGGACAAAATCTGAAATCACCTTCTAACTTTTTCCCACATCCAGGGCATTTCCTTTTATTTTTCCACCACATATTAACTCCTCTTGAACTTGCAAATTAGCTCATGTTTAGCAAGTCCTATGTATATTGGCTTATGGCAATACTTGCACATACCTTCGGGTTTTGGAAGTTCTTTTTCTTCCATATTTTACTCTAACTTTATTTCTTTAAGTTTCTTTGCTGGCTTTTTCTTTTTAAATCTTATTTCAAGTACACCATTTTCGAAGCTTGTTTTAGCACTTTCAACATCAACCTCTGTAGGAAGTGTTAAAAATCTTCTTGCTGCGCCAACTCTTCTTTCCATCCTAAACATTCTTTCTTCACGCTCAACCTTTTTTTCTTTGTGCATAGCTGCAATTTCTACACTATCATCGCTGGCTCTTACAGCTATTTCATCTCTGCTGAATCCTGGTAGATCTGCTCTGAGTATTAATTCATCCTCACTTTCAGCCATATCAACTGGGAAGCCTTTCTCCAGCTCCTCGGCAATAGGCATGCCATACCAAAATGTTCTCATTAACCTTTCCATCCTTCTTCTCATCCTTTCAATTTCTTCAAATGGTTCCCAATTCATTCTCTCAAATATTATTACTAATACTTTATTATAAATCTTTCAAATTCAGCTTAAGATACTTACAATCCTTCCCTTTACTCTAACTATTCCTCCAGTGGGCTCGGCTAGAAGCTCTCCACATTTTAAGCATGTTACTTTCGTCGAGGCTTTGTTAAAAATTGTTTGAATGTTTTTACATTTTCTACATTCAACTTTTATAAATCGACTAGTTGGGAGTTTTACATATGGCTTTGGCATATAACTACCTTTATATTAACTCAAATTTTTTTGCTCTCCAACCAGCACCACGAACATGGCTTTTTCCACACTCTTTACACTTAAATCTTAAGTCTACTCTTTTTGTTGGTTTCTCATGCTCAGGCTTTGGTTTTGGAAAGGAGGTATAGCCACGCAACTTTCTTAAAAATCTACGTTGACCTATAGCTAAGGCTCTTTTAGGCTTTTTCTTTATTATACTAACTTCATGAATTTGATGTGATCTGCAGTATGGACAATAAACTCTAATTTTTTTCGCGAATTTCATATTTGCACTCTATTTAATTTTTTGTGTATATCTTTAATTTACCTTGTTTTATAGATTTAACTACGTTATTCCTTTCAAGATTTTCTAAATGTTGATAGAAGGCTCTATTTAGTTCTCTGTTTAACTTATTTGCTGTTTCCAGAGCTGTTAAACTTCCTTTTTCTTCTAAGAGTTGAATTTTACCATCAACTTATTCAAATTTTTTAATTATCTTATCTATTTCTTTTTTGGTATATTTATTTGATACTTTTCCTAAAATTCCTCTAACAGATTCAAACTTTTCCCAAGGATAAATTATCCAACCATCTAAACATCTAACAAAATAATCGGGTTTTTTCTTTAAGTGTGGCTTTATGTATAAGGTAGCGATCTTAAGGCTTTTTGGTTTAAGGATTATAATTGCCTGCCTTCCAACTTCTATGGATTTACCTGTGTCTGCTACATCATCAACCAGTAGAACATCTTCTCCCCTTAAACTTTCTGTTAAAGGTTGGTAAATTTCAACTCCTTTCTTCCTTTTTTCTATTTCTTTATAGTATCTCAATCCCAGGAATCTAATTTTTTCCACACCCAAAAAATCTGAAAGTAACCTTGCCACAATTATACCACCTTTTAAAATCCCGACTATTGCCGTTGGTTTTGGGAAAATTTGCTCAGCTAGTTTCGCTACATCTCTTTCCACATCTTTCCAGCTCAAAACAAAATATTTTGTTCTGTTGATAACTAAAGCTCTCATAAAAATAATATGAATTGTGAATTGAAAAAATAGAATATGAATAAATTGGAATTGATAAAGAAACTTCGAAATAATCCTGAACGTTTTTGGAAAGTAAAATTATTTGATGAACTTGGTTTTAGAAGAAAGCAGTGCAAAAATTGCGGAAAATTTTTTTGGACTTTGGACGAAGGAAGAAAAACATGTCCAGCTAAATAAACTCTAAGTTAGTGTGAACACATGTTTACGATACATATTCTCTACCACACAAATCTTTAAAATATAATAAATTCAATTTATT
>JASEGN010000017.1 GCA_030018055.1 Candidatus Aenigmatarchaeota archaeon
CAATGGTTGGAATGTTACGAGTATTATTATGACCAATAAGTTTAGATTTTATGTTGCTCTGAGAAAAAAGTTTCCAAAGCCTAAGCCTCTGCCAAATATTCTTGGGCTGGACATCAATTCTGGCAGAATTGCTCTGTCTATCTACAACCCAAGAACTAAAAGTTGGCTTAAACAACTCTATTTTGGAAAAGACATAGGCTTGAAACAAGTAAGATACGAGAAGCGTAGAGCTATCTTGCAGAAATATAGAGACACTGCTACACCCAGCAGAGCAGGTAAAAAGCTTAAAAAACTCTCCGGCAGACAAAGAAACTATGTTAAAACACGAATTTGGCAACTCGTCTCTGAGATTACCAAACTGGCTAAAGCTTACTATGCTGGCATCGTTATCGAAGATATTAAGAATCTTAGAGTTTCTAAGAACCAGTGGCGAAAGAAGTCTAGAAAGAAAGTCAATAGAATACCCTACGGCTTCTTTAGATTTGCACTTGAGCATAAAGCTACTATCGAAGGTATTCCAATAATCTCTATTGACCCAAAATATACTTCGCAGAGTTGCCCTAAGTGCGGGCATAGAAACAAATCCAATCAGAAGCACTATACCTTGTTCAAATGCAGAAAATGTGGGTTTGAAGCGAATCGGGATAGAGTTGCCTCTCAAAACATCTGTCTGAGAGCGGATAATTTCTGGAGTGTCAATAATATCCAGATTTCTCAGACTGGGGTTGCTGTAAACCAGCCCGTCTGTCCAGATGAAGGTGTTTGTTCGCAACATTTAATCACCTGAGTGGAAAGCCCCGTCCTTTAGGGCGGGGTTGTTTACACTTAAATAGGCTTTAATAAAAAATTTAAAATAATATGCCCAAATATTGCCCAAAATGCAACGCAACCTATGGAGACAAAGTTAAAGAGTGCCCAACATGCGGTAGTAAGTTGGTTAAAGTGGCCTATTAGCTAATCTAGTTTTGCACGATGATCTGGAAGGAATCAATTATAAATTATTTTCAAAACTTCCTAGCAAAACAATTTTTATCTTGATTCTAAAAAGTAATTATGTTGTTAAAATATGTTGAGTTGCTTTATGATCCAGAAATTGGAGAGCTTTATTTTTGTAGAGCTAAATCCGCTATATGGGAAAGGGTCATAGCTTCACTATTTCAACGGGGCTTTGAGGAAATCTTAGGACCTGCGACTAAACGGGTTTTTTATACTCAATCGAAAGAAATGATCAAAGAATTTGGAGTTTGTTTCTATATCTCAAAGCTAGAGAAACTTGGAGAACCAGAGGCCGAAGAAATTTTAAAAAAATTATCGACGTTTGGATACGGGGAATTTAGGCTTATCTCTTTTATCAATAGGGAAATAAAAATAGAGGTGAGAAATTCGTTCAACTCAAGTGATTACCCAAAATCTGAAAGGCCCATCTGCTACATTTTATCTGGAATCCTTTCTGGTGCGTTCGAGGTTTGTACGGGAAGAAAAGTTGAATGTGAGGAAATCTCTTGCATGACTATGGGTAAATCCTCTTGTGAATTTTTAATAAAAATAGGTGCTAAGAAGAGGTCTATGGGAGAGAGGAAAATCGAAAAGAAAAAAACAGAAATAGAAAGAGACTTGAAAACGATTAAACTTAGACAGAAAAGAAGTGTACTTTACTTCAAATCAACACCATCCGTTATATTTGGAAAGGATTTTTCACCCATGATTAATCGAGCATTTGAAAAGCTCATCGGGCCTGCTGTGAAGGGAATAGTTTACAATTCGAACAAATCTACAGTTCTTAGGATAATGGAAAAATACAAAGGAGTGAAAAAATTTTTAGTGGTACATTTTGGTAGGTTGTTAAAAAAGCAAATCATCAAGTGGGTGACTGAAGAACTAGAGGGAAGAGGCTATGGAAAGTTTGTTGAAGTAAGTACAGAGGAAGATAAGCTTCATGTAAAAGTAAAAAATTGCCACAACTGCATTGGCTATAAAAGAGCAAGGAAGCCAGTCTGCTACAACTTTTCTGGGATATTCGCTGGAATTGCTACTGCAATATTCTTCAAAAACTTTGAATGTGAAGAAATAAAATGTATAGCGACAGGAGATGAATATTGTGAGTTCTTGGCCGAGCCACATATTTAATACATAGCCTGAATTGGATTAACGAAAGTTTACATTATAAATAATCTCATAAGAAATAGTAAAAATTATTTACGAAACAGCACTTTGCCGAGGTCATATTCCAGAACTCTTCTTATCCTACTTTTTCCCGCACCTGTTCTTTCTCTATCTCTCTGTAGACATTCTCGAAGGTTATTATACCTTGAATTTGCAACATGGTATGGCCAAGGATGGTGCTGTGGATCAAGCAATAGCTCTGGAGCATTGATATAAGTCGGTATGTTATTATCGGGAATTCCTATTCCTCTAAGAAAGCTATAGCACGACCTATAATTACGTTCATTGATCTCTACTTCTGTCTCACTTAAATAATCGTATACTCTTCTAATTACTCCCACCATGTTTAATTTTTTAACAGAAAAATATTTAACATTTCACGATTAAAACTTTAAAAAATCAAGGGCTTAACCCTTCACATAATAATTTGAAAGAGAACTTGATTATATGGGAAGACTAAATTCGATTAATCCAGCAGACGGTAGTGTTGTTGGCTCTGTTAAAATTTCAACTAAAAGTGATGTAGCAAATGCTTTCAAAAAAGCCAAGAAAATTTTCCCACTTTGGAGTCGAACACCTCTTGAAGAAAGAATTGAATATATCGATAAATTTGCCGAAGAAATTCAGAAACAAAAAGAAGAACTTGCAAAAATTATTACCTTAGAAATGGGGAAACCCTATAAAGAAGCTCTTGGTGAAGTTGCTGGTTGTCGAGAGACTATTCGATATTATACCAAGAAAGGACCAGATATTCTCCAAGAAGAAATCATTTCTAAGGAAAATGCTGGTGAAAGAAAAATTGTTTTTGAACCTTGGGGTGTTTGTGGCGTAATAACTCCCTGGAACTATCCCATCAGTCTACCGATCAATAAAATTATCTCAAACATCCTTGTTGGTAATACAGTTTTGTTTAAACCTTCTGAGTATACTCCTCTTTGTGGGCAGAAGATAGTAGAAATTTTTAAAAAAGTTGGTCTGCCTGAAGGAGTGGTCAATGTTGTTTTTGGCGATGGGAAAGTTGGAAAAATGGTTGTCGATACCCCAGTAAATTTTATCTGCTTTACTGGAAGTTCAAAGGTTGGTCAGGAAATTTATCAGAAATGTGGTAGAAAGTTTATTAAATGTGTTTTGGAGCTTGGCGGTAGTAGTCCAGCTCTGGTCTTTGCTGATACTGATCTTAACAGTGCCGTAGAAAATCTTTACTGGGCTAGATTTTCAAATTGTGGGCAAGTATGTTGTGCGGTAAAAAGAGTATTTGTAGAAGATTCGATTTTCCACCCCTTCCTAGAGAGAATGATTGAAAAAGTTTCTCAGAAGAAAATTGGTGATCCTTTTACTGATGTTGATTTTGGTCCATTAGTTTCTAAAAAACAACTCGATCTTTTGGTTTCACAGGTGAAAGACGCTATTCAAAAAGGAGCAAAGGTTGAGATTGGAGGTAAGCGACCAGAAGGAAGAGAGTATCGAAAAGGGAATTTCTTTTTACCTACAATCCTAACGAATGTTAATTTTAAAATGAGAGTTCTAAAAGAGGAGGTCTTTGGACCAGTTTTACCAATAATGCCTTTTAAAAACATTGGGGAAGCAATTAAGATGGCTAATAAGACTCAATATGGTTTATCTGCAGAAATCTATACTTCTGACCCGAAAAAAGCAGAAGAGCTAACTAAAGATTTACAAGCTGGGGTGGTAGCTATAAATACTCATTCTTTTTTCTCTCGTGAAGCTCCTTTTGGAGGTTACAAAAAAAGTGGAATTGGACGAGAAGGTGGCAAATATGGATTGCGAGAATTGGTTCAGATCAAATACATTTGTAGAGAGTAAAGTTAATTCATCCTATTAAACTATTAAAAAAGTAGGTTATGACTTCTAATTATGCTAGTTAGAATTGATGATAGAACAGGAAATAAAGATATTCATTGTGCAAGATGTGGAGGTTGCTGTAAAGATATTACTCCAAGCGTAGAAGATTTGTTGAGACTTGAAGAGTATAAGCTAGAGGAAATTTTAGATTTTGAGAAAAATGATTTGTTTTTCAGAAATGTTGATAGCAAGTGTATCTTCCTCAGAGATAATCTATGCTCAATATATGATAAGCGACCAGATATTTGTAAGCTTTATCCTTTTAAGGTAGAGCCATCCAATGTAGCTGAAAATGAAATTATCTTTAAATTAACTTGCCGTTCTAATATCAGAAATGGAGGAGAATATCCTTTATGTAATGGTGGTTTGATAGGCAAAGCATATTTTGTTGAAGGTGGGGATAATTTATCGGTAGCTGAAAGTTATGCTAAAAATCTTTTAAGGGAATTCGCTTCTAACTCACTGGTAAAAGTAGATAATAAGTTAACAATAGCTAAGGATTTAGATGAGATAAAGAGCTATAAGCTAGACTATCTCAATAAAATTTTTAAAATTTACAGGAATATGAGCATGGGAGATGCTATGGAAATCCTGAAAAGAAAATATGGTAAAGAATTGTTAAACTCCTTGCAGGACTGGTTTCAAATTGGATATATATTTGAATTTGGCTGAGTTCCGGCCATTAGTTTTTAGTTAGCATACCACGAAAGCATAGATTTATAAATACAAGAATTAACTTGAATAATACGTGCAACAGATTTACTCCTTCTGTAGTAGATCTTGCATGTTAAATAAAAGAGGTGAATAATTGGCGTTTGAATTCGGCCGAAGGTTTGGTGGACCTAGGAAGATGTACAAGGCAATTTGTGCAGACTGTGGGAAGGAATGTGAGGTTCCATTCAAACCTATAGAAGGAAGGCCAGTTTATTGTAGAGAATGTTACCCAAAACATAGGAAATATTAATAATTGTTAGTTGAATTTCAGATACTTCTTTCAGAAATTCTATAAGAGAAATGAAGAAATGTTAAGATAGTAGTTCTTTTATTTAATTTTAAGAAGAAAATTAAACATAAAAACATCAATGGTAGTGATTTATTTCAACAGTTTTTAATATAATCCTCTCTAAAGAATTACAAGCTCACTAGACTTTAAAATTTAAAAATTATAATATATGAAAATGTCTCCACTGATAGTTAAAGAAATTTATGCAAAAAGTATCTTATCTGAGTCAAAAGTTCATGATTACGTCATCAATCCCTATGTTGGCTGCCAACATGGTTGCACCTATTGCTATGTGCAGAGATACAGGAAGAGATTTGGTGGTCATGAAGAACCATGGGGCGAATTTATTGACGTAAAACTCAATGCACCAAGCTTGTTACAGGAGGAAATAAAAAGAAAAGAAGTTGGTAGAGTTTGGATATCTGGGATGTGTGACCCTTATCAACCACTTGAGAAAAAATATGAATTAACGAAAAGATGTCTTGAAATTTTATTAGAGTATGATTGGCCTGTTACAATCCAAACAAAATCACCTCTTGTACTGCGTGATATTGAGTTATTTAAAAAATCTGATGAGATTGAAGTTGGGCTTACAATTACCACAGCCGACGAGAAAATTAGAGAGATTTTTGAGCCACGTGCACCGCCAATCAAAAAAAGAATTGATGCTGTGAAAAAAATACACTTAGCCGGTATTAAAACTTATGTAATGATAGGACCCATACTTCCACGGGCTGAAGAACTTGTTGAACAGCTAAATGGAAAGGTGGATTATGTGATAATCGATAGGATGAACTATCATTATGGAGATTGGGTATATAAGAAGTATAACTTAGAACATGCCATGAGTGATGATTTCTTTAACCAAAAGAAAGGAAAGCTTATCCATGCCTTTGAAAAATTAGGAATTAGTTGTAGAGCTGTATTTTAACTTTAAGAAAATTTTATTTTGGTTTTTTTATTAAGTAAGTAGAAATCAAAATACCAAAAATAATGCCGATGACATCTGCCAACCAATCCCACAAACTAAAAACTCTGAAAGGAACAAAGAGCTGATGCATCTCATCACTCAAACCATATAAACTTCCTACAAGAAAAGAAAGCTTAATACCTGCTACTCTTGGAAGCAAAATACCTAAAATGGTATACTCTACAACATGTAAAGAGAATTTTGTTGGATCTAATTTATCAACTACCTCTGGAAATTCTAAAGGAATAGAAGAAATGTAGAAAATTAAAGCCATATACATAATAGTTATAGATAAATATAATTTTCCCATCTTCAAATATCGTTTTTGGATGTATTCAACTAATTAGTATTATGCAACCCATAACTTTCTTTCCTTATAAGCCGAGAAAAGGTCAAAGAGCGCTAATTAATTTTGTTCAAAAAGATTTAGGCTCTGGAAAGGCCATTTTGATAGACGCTCCAAATGGGTTTGGAAAAACTCCTTGCTTGCTAGCAGCTTTACTTCCATTTGTTCTAGATTACAATAAAAGAATAATTTGGGCTGTTAGAACAGGACCAGAAGTGGATCGCCCTATTGAAGAGTTAAAAAAAATTGTTGAAAAAAAGAAATTGGATGTTTTTGGACTTTCTTACAGAGGAAAAAGAGATATGTGTTTATTGCTGAGGGATAAAAAAATTGAAGGTGTAACCCATGCTGACGCAAACTTTCTATGCAGCAAGCTAAGGGATAAATGCAAGTATTATAATTTTGACCCTTCGTGGCTAGAACCTCTGCTCCGAAAGCCAATAGTCTATTCAGATATCTACAACTTTTGTGAAAGGAAAAAAATTTGCCCATATTTTGCGCAAAGGCACCTCTTACCATTCGCGCAGGTCGTTAGTTTAAGCTATAACTACGTGCTTAACGAAGGTATGGCATGGGCTATTAAAAGTAAGATACCATTTAACGACTCCATACTTATTATCGATGAGGCCCACAATCTTGAGAAAGCCTGCCAGAGTTTGAATTCAGATAAAATAACTTTAAAGAGTACTGAAAGAGCCTTGGAAGAACTGAAAAAATACGAATTAAATTCTAAAGCCAAAAATTTGATAATTTCATTGAAAAAGGAGCTTGAGAAAAATTTACTCCAACTAAAAAATTCTGGGCAAGAAGAATCTATTTTCAACACCAAAAAATTTATCAAAAAATTTAAGAATCTAGATGAGTTACTAGAGAAAATTAAAAATTGTGGAAATGAAGTTAGAAGGAAGAAATTGGAAAAGGGATTAAGACCAAGCTCATCTCTTTACCATCTTGCAAAATTCTGGTTGGAGAATTTAGAAGTTTTAGATGTAGAGGGTATAGTTTTTTTAATCAGTAGGTTGAGCAAGGATAATTTGCAGCTTGAAAGATGGGACATGAGGTCAGCAGTTATGCTTGAAGATAGGTGGAAAGAGTTCTCAACGTGCATCTTCTGCTCTGGAACCCTTAAGCCATTCGATGCCTTCGCAGAAGTAGCCGGTATCTCTAACTTCGCAGCACGTTCATTTTCACCACCCTATTCAGAGGAAAATGTTTCTTTTTTAATTGCTAAAGGCATTACAACTAAAGGAGAAGTTTTGAATAAACCTATGGCGAAGAGCTATCTTAACTTAATTAAAATTTTTATCAAAAATCTTGAAACCAATTTAGCTATATTTTCTGCAAGCTATAGGGTTCAAGAGAGCTTGCTCAAAGCCGGATTAAGGGAAGTTGTTGAAAATGCTGGAAGAAAATTTTTCGTTGAGTATGAAGGTATGAGTGGTGTATTAGCTAGAAAAGTTTTAGAGGAATTTAAAGACTGTGCTACCCAAAGGACAAAGGGAGTTTTAGTTGCAACATCAACAGGAAGATTTGCTGAGGGTGCTGATTTTCCTGGCCCTGAGCTTGAGGGTATATTTCTCGTGGGCATACCATTCGATAGACTAACCCTGAGAACCAGGATTTATTTGAGATACTACCGAAGCCTATATGGCAGAAGAGGTAGACGTTATGCTTACATCATTCCAGCTCTTAGAAGAGCATCACAAAGTTTTGGTCGAGCATTACGAAATCCAGAAGATAAAGCCTTACTTATTGCCGGAGACGAGCGTTATGTTAAAAGTAGTTATTTGAGACTTTTGCCAAGTTGGCTAACGGCTTGGCCTATAGCTGTAGAGGAAAAAAATTTTGGAAAAGCAATCAAAACACATTTTCCTAAAAATATCAAGCACCTATGAAAAATTTTTTAGTAAATATTGAAGGAAACCAACTCTCTTACCGATTTTCTAGGTCTTTGTTCTGGTTTTTCTGCAGGATAACCAATGGTCATGCATGCCACAACCCTCATCTCTTTTGGTATCTTCAAAATTTCCTTTATTTCATCCTCCTCAAAAGCTCCTATCCAACAACTTCCTAAACCAAGTTCAACTGCCTCCAGAGCTACATGCTCAAGAGCTATGGCTGTATCAACTACATGCCACTTGAATTTCGGGTCTCCAACACCAGCTACGAATATAGAACACTCTCCCACAAATTCTTGACCCATGCAAGCTTCTACTAATTTTTCCTTTATCGAGTCATCCTTAACTATCACTAATTTCCATGGCTGTTGATTTTTTGCAGATGGTGCTAGCTTAGCAACTTCAATTAATTTTTTCAAAAGCTCTTCGCTCAATTCTTTTCTTACATATTTTCTAATGCTTCTCCTCTTTCTAATAGCTTCGATAACATCCATATAAATTATTCTTAGAATATTGCTATAAAAATTTAAGTTTATCTTGATAAAAAATATATATGGAAATAAAAGACCTAAATGTGTTTTTTAAAACTCCAGGAAAACAATTAAATTTCGTTATATTGCTAGGAATTTGGGCAGTATTACTGTTTGCTCTAAGTATTAAACTCCCTATCGAAGAGACAGCAAAATTCGTTCTAGCGAGTATAACATTATTTCTCACCGTATATTTTTTTGGTTACTCATTAATCCTAACAAGAAGAATTGTTGAGAAATACTACAAGTGAACTATCTTTTCTCTCTTTCGATTGAATTTTTTCCCCGTATCGCTAACTTCAATTCTTTATATTTTTCGAAAATTTTGGCGACAATTTCAAAATCTACATATTTTTGAAAGATAAAATAAATATAATTGAGAGTTGGGAATTTCTATGAGGCAGAGAAAAAAACAAAAAGTATTAATCGTTGAAGATGACAAGTTTATGCTTGATGCTCTTATGGATGTCCTGAAGGAGGCAGGTTATGATACGCAGGGCGTTACCCGTGGCTTTGATGCCATTAGAGAAGTTGAAAGGACACCATTTGACCTCATAGTGATGGACATCAAATTACCCGATATAGATGGCGTCGAAACCCTGAAGAAAATAAGAGAAATCGAAGCGAAGAGGGAAGAGGTGAGCAAGGGGATGATAAAACTGAGCAAGGCAATGATAATTACAGGTTACGCTAGCGAGGAGTCAGCAGTCCAGGCCCTTAGGTTAGGTGCTAAAGAATATCTCTACAAACCCTTCGAACTAGAAGACTTTTTGAAATCAGTCAAAAAAATTTTGGAGGAAGAAGCAGAAGTGGTGAAGATGGAGGACCTTCAAGGGAGAATACAAGCACTCGAGGCAGCCCTTAAGGAAGTTTCGGAATCTGAGAAGAAGTATAGGGATCTTGCCAAAGCCTATATGAGGCTCTGGTCAAAAAAACTTTTTGAAATGAAAAAGAAAGAGAAAAAAGAAAAGAAGTAAGAATTATTTTTCACATGGAAACTTTACTTTAAAGGTTGTACCTACTCCAAGCTTGGATTCTACTTCAATCGTTCCGCCAAATTTTTTAACAAGGTTACGAGTGATGTAAAGTCCTAAACCAACTCCCTTCTCTGGCTTGGTTGTATAAAAGGGCTCATAGATTTTCTGAAGGTCTCTTTCAGGTATCCCACAACCATTGTCTGCGATGGTGAACTCAACAAAACCATCAACATCTTTAGTTTCCATTATTATCTTTCCTCTTCGCTCAACTTTTCCTACAGCTTCTTTTGCATTTGTTAACAGATTAAGGATTATTTCCATTATTTCACTTTCTGTGGCCTTGAATCCCCGCTTAGCCTCAAGTTTCATTTCAACATCTGTACCACTAAGTTGAAATTCGAGAAGTTTTTTAGCATCCTTTACAGCTTGATTAATGTCAACTACTTTTTCAACAGCAAAACCTCTAGCTCTCGCCTGCTTTAATAGAATCAGCACAAGTTCCTTACAATACCTAGCCGCATCTGCGATTGACCTTAAACCCTCTTTAACTGACTTATCCTTCACTTTTGCCTCTAGCGCTTGCGCTCTCATAAGGATAGCTCCCAAGGGTGTATTAAGATCGTGAGCAACGCCACCAGCGATGGTTCCTACAGTTATGTCCTTGGAAGATTGGAGCATCTGAGCCTCTGTAATATTTAGCTTTCTTTCTAAGGAGCCGATTTCCCTTGAGGTTAAACTAACATACGCAACGGAAGAAATACTTATTAGGATCCCTAGCACAAGTAGGTTTTGGTAAAAAGCTTGAGCTACAGCAGCTTTAACAGGTTCTAGTGAAAATCCTAGCCAGATTGTTTTTCCACCACCAGCACCCCCGCTAACCACGAGTCTTATTTCTTTTCCATGGTATGAGTAATCTATCGTTTTACTTTCATCTTCCCCTACATAAAGGAGATAGGTTAACTCACTTTCAATATCTTTAATATTCTTACCAGCTTCCTCTATTTCTGTTGAGTACCAAATTAGTCCTGTTGGTTCTACTACTCTAGCATAAACTACTCCTTCACTAATATCTTTCATCCCTGTAACAATATACCTTGGTAGCTCTGGTGTAAAGGCTCTTCTGACAGTGTGAGCTAACATCTGAGCTGTTGCTATCTTTTCCTTTGTTAGTGATGCGATAACCAACTTTTGCTCTCTCTGAGCTGTATAAAAAGTTTGCAAAGAAACGGCAATAATCAACAAAACAAAAATAAAGAAAGTTAGTCTATATAAGGCTAATTTTCTTTCTCCAAATTTCTTTATTCGTTTGAGTATTTTCTTTTTCATTCAGTTTCTTTTAAATCTCTAAATCCTCTGTAATACTTAGCTTTCTCTCCAAAGTTTAAATGGTGGTGATGAAGTATGAGATGCTGCAACGAGTATTACCTTTATACCTTCCATCTCTGGTGCTTGTATACCCAGAAAATTTTCTATGACTCTTCTATCTAATACACCTCCTTTGTTAGCGACTATCATTTTTTTAACCTCTGGGTAAGTCGCTCTCAGATACTCTCCACTTTCCCACTCAACGATAACTATAGGATCATGTTTTTTTACTATTCTTGAAAATTCATCTGGGGAGAAATGGTCAAGATGAAGGTGTGTTAGTAAGAGTAAGTAAATACCTTCCAACACATCTACGTTTTTGTACTTTTCTGGACAACCAGGATTTCCTTCAAACCAAGTATCTACTAAAATTTTCGTTCCCTTCACCGTTGTAATAAGGAAGTTTTCGTGGCCTAACCACTCTATTTTTACACCATCTAAGTTAATTGTATCACCAGGAAGTATCTCTAATGGTACTGCTCTTGTTTTGCCTTCTGCTCTATATTGATTAACTAATTTTACAAATTTAGTTACATTTGGCTTTAAAGGATCCCCTGTCCATCCATCCAAGATAGGAAATGTACCATAGTGCATACAGCCAACCTTTTCAGGATTTATTAAAGTGGTGGCAAAGGCTGCTGCTTCCATATCCATGGTAAATACGCCTCCACAAGTGAGGAGTGCTATATCTGGCTTGTAATAATCTCCTATGATAAACTTCATATCAGCCATTAATCCCGTGTCACCAGAGATATAAAGTCTTTTCCCATTTTCAAATTCTATCACGAAGCCTAACGATGTGCCTCCGTAAATTGGCCCTTCGATCTTTTTTTCCAAGGATGCTTCTATGGCACTTATCCTTGCTGGTAAAGCCTTTAGTTCAGCTGGTATTTCTAATGGGGGAAGTTCCACTGGTAATTTTGTAATTACAAGACCAACTGCGACCAACGAGATTAGTACGGCAACGAGTGCTACTAAAAGACTTTTTTCCATATATTTTATTCACATAACTGAATTTATAAAGTTTACATATTTATTTTCTTTCTGAACAAAAATACTAAACTTATGGTTGGTAAGCCTTATTGAGAATATTTTTCCTTAGCTTATTTAGTAATGGGCCCGAGGAGAATTGAACTCCTCTCTCAGCCGCGTCAGAGCTGCGTCCTTTAGTGCTTCTTGAACCACTAGACTACGGGCCCGTACTTTATTTTTAGCGCAATCTTTTATAAATTATGAGGAAGCCATGGCAAATATATAATTTACCAAGACCAAAATCAGAAGCTAGTAAAGGACCTCTCTCCCTTGTATATTACGAAATTTATTCTGGTATAGTAGTTCCAAAAAAAGCTTTTGTAGTTAGATTTGATGGTTGGTCATTCCATTCCCTAACAAAAAAACTAAAATTTAAAGAACCATTCGATAAGCTATTTGTTAACACCTTAGCTAAAACAACTCAACAACTATTTAGATTTTTTAATCCAGATTTAGGCTACATATTTTCAGATGAGATAAATCTTTTATTTTTAAAACAAACTTCCTTCAGAAGGATTGAAAAAATTGATTCTGTTTTTGCAGCACTAGCTTCTAGCGTCTTCTATTCTTCGTTAAAGAAAAAATTCAAAGAAGTACCACCAGTTGCTTTTGATTGTAGAGTTATACCAATCGGCACTAAAAATATTTTTAAATATTTCGCCTGGAGGCAAGCAGAAGCTTTTAGAAATTTTAACAACGCCTATGCAAGATATGCTCTAATGAAAGGTGGGATGACTGCAAGAGGGGCAGCTAAAAAACTTGCTGGAGTGAAAACTAAGGAGCTGAGAAAATTAATAGAGCAATCTGGAATAGACTTGAAGAAATTACCGCCATGGCAGGAAAGAGGGATACTGATCTATTGGAAATATTTTAAAAAGATTGGCTACAACCCGATAAAAAAGAGACAAGTAGTAACAACCAGGAGAAAACCTATAATCAATTGGAAACCACCAAATTTCAATTCACTGGAAGGTAAAAAATTTTTTAAAATGTTGATAAAATGAAAATAAAATTTTTAACATTCTTACTAGCTATTTTATTTCTAACAACAAGTGTAAATGCTATTGAATTCCCAAAAGCGACCAATTACCTAAGAGTAAAATTCATTGAGAGTGGAGAAATTGAAATTATTCGTTACCCAAATTCACTTTTCAAAAAAGCTTACGTTTATGTTTACATCCCACAGGAAGATCAAAGGCAAAGTGTTCAACTACTCTCTGTGCAACCATCTACATATGAGCTTGTTAAGGATAAGTATGGTAATACTCAAGTTAAATTGATATTCCTAGAGCCAAATGGAAATATACTTTTTTACAGAATTGAAACTCTAGTTGAAGTAAAAGCGGAAAATCCTGGAGGCAATATATCTTTTGTTAAAGAAACTCAATTAACAAAACAAACACCACAAATTTTAAGCAAAGCCTTAGAGGTTGGTGAAAATTCACTAGAAGGATTAGCAAAACTAGCTATTTGGGTCAATAGCTATGTGAAATACGATAAGGCTTTAGAACGTGAAACAAAATCAGCTGAATGGGTATTTGATAATAGAAAGGGAGTTTGCGACGAATTTTCAATACTTTTTATCTCTTTAACAAGGGCTTGGAAAATACCATTTAGATATGTTAGTGGAGTAGCTTATTCTCAAGAGTTTGAAAGGCATGCATGGGTAGAACTTTTGGTAGATAACAAGTGGACTTCTTTTGATCCAACATGGGTTCAAGCAGGATATTTGGATGCGACTCACATAAAGGTAGCTAATCTACCAGATGCAAACTTTTCAGAGAAGATAGAAGTTGAAGGAAGAAACATAGCCGTGAATTGGGTAAAACCAACTAACTATGAGGTTGAAATTCTAGAAATGAGGGAAAGACCACCGGTAGAAATTTATGCTGAGCTATTAACAGAAAAAATTGGAGAAGGTTACTTTCTCCTGGAAGGAAATATAGCTCCGAAAGAATGTTTAATTTCAACCCTAAGTTTAACTTCATGTAGTTTACACGGAAATAATGTTTTCGACATCGTAGATAAAAGAAATCTGTGGCTATGTGAAAATAAAAAGACCTATTGGACTGGAAAACTGGCCATGGAATTGAGAAAAGGTTATGTGTATAATTGTACCTTAACTTTAAACACTGAATTTGGAGCGTATGCAAATGCAACAATTACAATAGACCCAGCGAAAAAAATCACAAGTCTTAAAATTTTTCCAAAAGAAATTATTGCACAACCAAACACTTCTTTCGATATTTTAGCAGAAACAATTCTTGAGAATTTCTACTTGCTATATCTCGATAAAGTAGAGGAAATTAAGGGCAAAAGAATTCTAACACTTAAATCACCTAGTAGTAAGGGAAATTATGGAATTTGGCTTGTGAGCTTGGATGGCTCTGGTGATTATTCAAGCTTGGTAGTTTCAGAACAAAAGCTTGTTAGGATTTTAGAGGTAGAGGCTCCAAAAAATTTCACTCAAAATTCATACTATCTAGTAAACATAACAATTAAAAACATTGCTGATAAAAGTTTAGGAGGAAAGCTAAGCATATTTTTTGATGAAAATGTTTTGATGGAAAATGTTGCTTTTAATGCTAACGAAATTTTAAGAAAAAGTTTTAACATAACCTTCAAAGATGTAGGGAAAAAAGAGATTAGGATAATTTTAGATGTTGGGGAAGATAGGGAAGTACAGTTTATTGAAGTGAATGTACTTGGCAAAAAAGCTGAGTTTCCTCCACCATTCATGGTAGATTTGTTCAGAAAGTTAATTGAGTTTGTTCAAAATCTAATTCAAACTTTATCCAAGGCTTTACTTAGTTGAATTTAAAAATTTCATTTCCTCCTGTGAGAAAAAAATTATTTAGCATATTTCTTTAGAATTTTTTTAACAACTCCTGCATCCATTCTACCCCTTACCCTACTCATAACAATTCCATAGGTCTTTTCAAATGGTAGCTTTTGTGTAGCTATTTCTTTGATTATTTTTCGAAGCTCTTTTAAACCAATAGGCTGAAGTTTTAATTCTTCGATAGCATCGCTAACTTTTTTCTTTGGATTTTCAGCTAGATATTTCAAAATATCTGGTAAAGCTTCCTTAACAATTTTTTTCCTCACAAAAAAATCAAAAACTTCCACAAAATGCTTTTCCTCTAAATTTTCAATGTTTACTTTTTCTCTCCTTTTCAAATCCTTCAAAGTCTGCAGAAATGTGGTCGCTACTAAGATTGGTTCAACTTTTTTTGTTTTAACGATCTTTTCAAAAAATTCAAGATAATCTGACCTTAACACTTGCTTTGCGACATCATGTGGAAGTCTTAATTCCTTTTCCAGTTTTACTAGTTTTTTTGTTAGAGGTTCTGGTAATTCCTTTTTCAACACCTTCAGGTAATCCTCACTTATAGTGATAGGCTTCACGTCCGTTTCAGGATAAAGCCTTTCCGCTCCTGGCAACGGCCTTGTGTATCTTGTAGTTC
>JASEGN010000018.1:0-4409 GCA_030018055.1 Candidatus Aenigmatarchaeota archaeon
ATCCTGTTTCATAAGCTTTGGCTTTGCGAACAACACTTTCACTGTAAGCGGCTTCTTTAAGTTCATCGTAATGCTCAGGTAGAGATAACTCTTGTAGGTAGCGAGGAAAGGAATCAGGTCTCATGTACAGGGTTATACCTGTGGGCATTTCTAACTCAACCAAAAATTTGTATAATCTCTTTTGGGAAAAAATTTTTTCTTTCATACACAAATCTAATAAAAACGTGTAGTTTAAATTTTTTTCGATTTATTATTAATTAAATGCTAGACCTCTTATTTCAAATTGTAGGTAAAGAGCTTTAGAGGAGATTAAAGGTATTGAAGAACCAGATGATGTAGATATGATTAAAAGGGAAGATGCAGAAATAACATTTGAAGTTGCTAGTAGGCTTGTTCAGGAATCATAGGTTGTGTATTATGTTTCAAGATAAAATTTTAGAAAAATATCTGAAACCAACCAAATATTGTAACTTTGATAATCCCAGTGTAAAGCAGAAGATTGAAGAAATAATTTTAGGAGTTAAAGATGATAGAGGAAAATCCAGAAGATTTTTAGAGTATTGTAAAAACGATATAGATTTTTTCTATGGAAATTGGGACGAAGAAATGTTAGAGGTTTTGGAAAATGGAAGAGGAATGTGCTCTGGTAAGACCATAACAGTAGTTGGCATGCATAGGTGTGTAGGAATTCCTGCTAGACCCATGCTAGCTGAACTTCCAGCTGAAAATAGGTTCTGGGAACTTGTATCAAAATGGAATCCAAGGTTAGCTCCTATTATTGCTAAGCTACCACCTACACGACACCATGTGGTCCTTGAAATTTATTTAGATGGAAAATGGGAATTACATGACACAACCAGAGAGCCACCATTGGAAGCTGGAATGAAGATTTATGGCATACCAACAGAAAGAGATTTGTCTCAAGTCAAAATTACTGAAATTTCTGATTATGATGAGTGGATAGAACAAAGACAAACAGGAAGAAAAGTTAAGGAGGGGAGAGAAGAATTTCTGAAAGGAACAAATAACGTACTTCAAATAATTAGGGAAACTGGAGAATTGGTACTCGATAGAGAAAGTGGAGCAAGCGAACTAGCAAGGAAAGCGATTTATACCCTAAAAAATGCAGCAGAATGGGGTGAATTAGAAGTGATTAGCGAGTTTACGGATTACTTAAAAGAAGTTGGGAAAAAATTAACAGAAACCAGACCAAACATGACACCAATAACCAACTTAGTTGCAAGAGCTCTTTATGAGATTATAGAAAAATCGAAAGAAGAAAAAGAATTAGAACTGTTAAAAAAATTTGCAATTTCTGTAGCTGATGAAACAATCAAATCATCTGCAGAAGCTGTAAGTCAAGCTGCTAGGCATGCAAACAAATTAATTGAGAGTGGAGATAGAATAGTGACTTGTAGTTCTAGTTCAACCTTAAATAAGTTATTTGAATATGTGAAAGGAGAGAAAAAGGAAATAGAAGTTTTGGTAGCCGAATCAAAATTTGGCAATAAAAAATATGGTGAAATAACAGCTGAAAAACTCAAGAGCTATGGAATTGAAGCTAAGCTTATACCCGACCCTGCTATAAGGCACAATTTGTATAAGTCAAAAGGTAAAATTTTTGTGGGTGCTGACTCGATACTTTCTGATTCTTATCTTGTTAATGGCTGGCCGACTTATTGGCTTGCTCTAGCTGCAAAAGATAGCAACTTGCCATTCTATGTTGTTTGCGAAACAACAAAGTTTAATCCTAAATTAAGAAGCAAAGAAATTGAATTAGAAGAGGGTTTTGATTTAATTCCACAAGAGTTGATAACAGGAATAGTAACAGAGAGAGGTTTAGTTAAGCCACTTGAAGTTAATGAGTACATGAAAAAAATGGAAAAATATGTTAAAATATTGGAAATTTAACTCTGATTATTTTACCTTGGCAACGAATTCACAACATTTATCTCCAGCAGCAACACATTTTGTTTCCTCGCTTGTTAATTCTTTTTTTAGAAGAGATGAAAGGAAACCATCAAGAATACCCTTTAAATAATGGCATACCTTCCTCTTCTTTTTATATATGTGCTTATATTCTATACCATCTGGAGAACTTTCAGCAACTATTACAACTCTGTTTTCATCAAAACTTGCTATGTTTATGTTTCCATATCCACAGAACTTGAGCAAACCAAGATATTTTCCTATAAACTCTTCTTCAGCAGCTATGCCAATTCCTTTAAGCCAATTGAAATGAATCTTCCCAATTTCATAACCAGAATTGTAAAGGATGCCAACAGCACCTTTTTTCATTATTTTATCAAGTATATTGAAAAAGCCAGCAGTCCAATACTCTGCACCCATTAAATTGAACCTTCTATCATAAATTTTTATAATTCCTTCCTCATCTCCAGCGACAGGTACATTTTTTAAAAGGCTTTTGAATTCTCCTTCTCTTATTTTTTTAATCTTTTTTATATTCATATTATCGTGAAACTGTAGGATGGATTGTTATATGACAATGCTTATCACCCTTTGCTCTACATTCTGTTTCTTTTCCTTCTATATCTTTTCTTCCAAACCAATGTCTATATAAACCTGTCACAGTTCCAGCTATGAAATAGCAAGCAACCTTTCCTTTCCACCCTCTTTTTATTTTAGCATAAGCTTCAAATGGACCTGTTGTTGCAAAACTATCACCTTTTGCGCTTCTTAGGTCGATCTCAGTTGAAATTGGGCTAGACCAGCCAGCATATTTTGCATAGCCCCAACATTTAAATGCTATCTCTGGTAACTTTGTGACCTCTGTTCTTTTAGCATCCTTCAGAAGCTTTATACCACCTCTTCTTAATAGCTTAAAAATTATTTTAAGTTTCTCGATGGGTTTAGGCTTTCTTTCCAGACCCTTTGCTATAGCTTCACCTGCTTCCAATCCAAGATGGTACATAACTCTGTTTTGAATTGGACCAATAAGCTCTGGAGGAATGGCAAAGGTTTCTGAATCTATCAAAAGTAGTCTTCTACCAAAAGCGGATATTATACCATCCTTGCTAGGTCTTAAAACATCCAACCCCTTTAAAACTCTATAAAATGCTTCCTTAATTTCTTCAAGTTCTTTTAATTCCTGTTTGGTAAATTTCATATTTTAACATAATTTAGCTTTCTAGATTATAAATCACTTGCATCGGCAGAAAAGTTTATTGAAAACATTTCCAACATCCTTTTAAGTTTCTTTTAACTTCCTTTACAACATCTTTTACTTCTTCAAATCTATTATCTTTCCTAAGCCATTCAGGAGGTTGTAGATAAAGTTCTTCTTTAAGGTCATAAATTTCCCTAAGCCATTTAGGTAGTAAAATTGGTTCTTCGAACTTTTTGTCAATTCCTGTTAAGCCACACAAAAATGATAAGGTAGCGTATGGAAAAACAATTGCATTGTAACCAGAACCTGGAAGATAAACGACTTTATCGTTGCATACTTTATTAGCCACCTCTCTCACTTTTTTACCTATCATTCTATAGCCATCAAAGGTTAAAGCTAATTGTTGATATTCATCAGCAAAATGCGCATCAGGACCTCCATTCACAATGATAATTTCTGGCTTAAATTCCTCAGCCAATGGAACAAATATTTCATCAAGCACATGTTCGTAGGCTAAATCAGAAGTTCTATATGGCAATGGAACATTTACGGTATAACCTTCACCCTCTTTGGCTCCAATTTGATTAACAAATCCCCAGTGAGGATAAAAGTCTGTTGGGTCGCGGTGAATGGATATTTTTAGCGATTTAGGGTCTTCCTGGAGAATCTCGGCCGTACCATTATTCGCGTGTAAATCTACACTTAAATTCAAAATTCTATTTGCTCCATAATTATGCTCTAAATCCCTTATATCAATGGCGATATCGTTAAAAACACAAAATCCTCCTTCGCTATTACGAGTAGCATGTTGTAGCCCACCTCCTAATCCAACTGCGTAATTAAATTTTCCCTCCCAAACCAATTCGGTAGCTTGAATAGACGCTCCTACAACAAGTCTTGCTGCCTCATAAATTCCTTGCCTGAGAGGTGTATCCTCGACAACAGGCAAACCTCTTTTCACACATTCTTCAGGACCAAGCTCAGCTCTTAGCCTAACACCATAAATAAAAGGAATATCATGAACTAAAGCTAGGTAATTGGTAGAAGCCTCTCTGGGTTCAATTACTTTAAAGTCATTTTCACCAATCTCCTCCTCAAATAATCGTATGAAATCATCGCACTTTCTACCTCTATATTTAGGCTCAGGTGCAAAACCATAGCCTCTCATTTTTTCGCTATATAGGATTACAGTTTTCATATTTCCAATTAAGAAATAAAAACTTAAAATGTATAGCAAAATTATGATTGCATGAAAGCCTCCCAAACCAAATAAAATAAGGAG
>JASEGN010000018.1:4419-15284 GCA_030018055.1 Candidatus Aenigmatarchaeota archaeon
GCTAATTTTGACGAAATTGAGGGAATAAAATCTTGGGGTATGCTTGATGATGTTACAACTAATCCTTCTTTGATCAAAGAATCTGGAGCAAAAGACATGGAGGAACATATTAAAAGGATATGTGATGTTGTTGGTGAAGGAAATTCAGTAAGTCTCGAGGTTATAAGTCTTGATTCTGAGTCTATGGTTAAGGAAGCACATATTTTGCATGATAAATTCAACTACATAGCTGGAAATGTTACGGTTAAAATCCCAATCAGTACTTCTACTAAGTATAATGAATGGAATGAGGAAGGAATTAAGGCTATAGAGGCGCTTTACAAAGATGGTATAAGGGTTAATGCTACTCTAATTTTTACCCCTAAACAAGCGATTAGAGCAGCTATGGCAGGAGCATCATATGTGAGTCCATTTTTAGGTAGGTTGGATGATTACTTAAGAGAAAATTTACTTGGTTGGAAAATGGTAAAAGAAAAACCCGGAGAAAGGGAATTTACAAAAAGCTCCTACTATCCTGCAGAAGGTATGCTAAATGAGAAAGAAGAATTAGTTAATGATAATGGTATAGTTAGTGGTGTTCATCTTGGTTTGATAATTGTCGATAATTTAAAAGAACTTGGATATGATACAAAAGTGATAGCTGCCTCTCTTAGGAACAGGAGACAAGTAAGTGAAGTTAGGCAAACAGGAGTGGATGTTGCTACAATACCTTATTCTGTTATTAAGGAAATACATGAAAATGGATTTGAAGAAATTGAGAAACTTAATTTGCCAAAGTATGAATTGAAAAAGGATGAGAATTCACTTTATCATCCAAAAACAGTAGAAGGGGTTATAAGATTTACAGTAGATGTTGTGCCGGAATATAGGGATCTATTCAAATGATTGCGTATTTAAATTTAAAAATTTGTAAGAATCATGCAAGATGAATTAAAAGATTGGGTTATTAATGAAATTGAAACTAGAGAATTAAAAGGTTTATGTGGAGTAGCTGACTTAAGAAAAGTTTATAATAACTTAATAAAGCCACAAAAAGAAGAAGTAAAGAAAGTGTGTTCTGATTTTGCTATAGATTTAGATAATGGCTGTGTTGTATCAATAGGAATCGCCTTGCCAGAGCATGCCATAGAAAGTATTGATAGGGGCTGGAAAGACTATGTAGAAGAATATAAAAGAGTTAATGAAATTTTGAATCAGCTTGCTAGTGAAATTGCAGCTAAAGTAAATGGTTATGCTGTTGGAGCAACTATAAACATTGGTAAAAATTTTGATTCTGTTTATTATAGGCTTGCTATTTTATCTCATGTAACTAGCGCTGAGCAAGCTGGCTTGGGTATGAGAGGTAAAAATAATTTGTTAGTAACTAAAGAGTATGGCTCCGCTGTAAGACTGGCTTCTGTCATAACAGGAAAAAATTTAAAGAGAGATGGGGTATTCGAGGAGTATTTATGTGCAGGCTGTTATGAATGTTTAAAAATTTGTCAAACTTTAAATAAAAAAAACTACGTAGAAGATTGTTGGGAGATTATAAAGCTTCGTTCCGAGCAACTTGGAGCTGATGTTTGTGGCTTATGTTTGAAAGCTTGCTATGAGAATGGAAAGTGGAGAAGATTATAAAATTGGCTTAATTTCTTCCCATTGCCCTTCAGCATTTCTTCTTTTAATCAAAGGGATTCTTTTAAATGGCTCGTAAAATCTATCAAAAGATAGTAAAAGTTGTGGGACTCCTTTTAATTCACTGTAAACTTCTAAGCATTTACGCCATTCATCAATCGGATTGTAATCCTTAATTTTTTCTAGCTTATCGATTTCCTCTGTAAGCTTCTTAACCTCTTCCTCAGATGGCATATATTCTTCAATTGGTGTTGATTTTAATTCTTCTAATTGCTTTTCCGTTCTTGCTAAAGCATAGTTTCCAAAAATTTTTTTATCTCGAAGTAAGACTTTTGAAAAAGTGCTTGCTTCCACATCTAAAATTTCTCTAGCTATTACAGCAGAAGTTGAATCATCAAAGCTATCTAAAAAATTTGAAATTTCTAGGCTACCGTGAAATTCCGAAGATGCTAAACCTACGCCATACACTAACACATTAGAACGTAGAAAACTGCGAACATTCTCACGTGTTATGGTGACTAATAATTCATCTCCCTTATCATTTTTTATCCTTTCTTCTGGCGCTAGTGTACCACCATAAAAAATATTGATACGTATAGGTCTTCCTGAAGCATCTGTAATCTTCCAGGATAAAAATATAGTAAAGCATGGGTAACTGGTATCTCCGGTACAAAAACGCCACTATCTTGAATGGAATTAAACACTTCTTTATAAGCATGTGAACGAGTTGTTCTATAGATATAAGGCAGTGATAAATCTTTGCCAAAGTAGTTATTTATTTTTTTCCATGTACCTTCGTGCAATAATTTTACAACGTCTATTTTCTCTTTTTGCATAGTTACCAATATTTAACTTTTAATTTATAAATAGGGGAATGGAAAGTCTAACATACGTTTACCTACAAAAAACCAAAGATAGGAAGAGATTTGTTGAGAAATTTTTAGAAAGAAAGGTTGAAAAGTTTGCCAAAGCTGAAAGGGTTTTGGTTAAGCCTAACATAGTTAGCTACGAGTCTTATCCAACAACCACACATCCAGCAACACTTGAAGCTTGCTTAGAGTTTCTTTCCTATTTTGGAAAGGAGATACTAGTTGCAGATGGTCCAGCAGTTGATGCTGGTGACTCAAACAAAATTATTGAAAGCCATCCACTAAAATCTATCTGCAATTTATATGGAGTTGAGTTTTTGGACTTATCTGATAAAGAAATGAAAAGGGTAAAAACTCAAAATTTTGAGCTAGAGTTATCTACTATACCTTTCAATTACGATTTTATAATTTCTTTACCTGTACTTAAATCTCATGGTGTGTGTGGACTTACTGGAGCTTTAAAAAATCAATATGGATTTCTTTCTCCTAAGGATAAAGTGGTATTGCATGGTAAGAATATACATTTAGCGATAGCCGAGCTTAATCAAGTTATCAAGCCGAACTTGTATATAGTTGATGCTGTTCAAACCCTAATAAATACTAATGAACGCAGACATGGTGGTGAACCCAAAGAACTTGGTTACATGTTGGGTGGTGAAGATCCTGTAAGCTTAGACGTAGCCGGGTTTGGATTACTGAAGCAAGTTGAACCAAAATTCGAAGGAAAAAGTTACGAAGATATTTTGCATTTAAAATATGCTATAGACTTAGGAGTTGGAACAAAAAATTTTTATATCTCAAATTTGTGAGGAGGTGAGAAAATGTGTTTAGTAAAGATTTATAATAAAGCTGGTGAGGAGTTAATGAGAGAAGTTGCTAGATATAAGCTAGATGTTGAAACTAAGACATTATCAGCATATACTTTACTTGGTGAAAAGGCATATGAATATAAGGTTACCCGAAAAATAGAGTGGGATCAAGCAAATGATTCATTGATTATAGAATGAATTTTAACCATCAAAATTAAAGGCTATGAATCTTCACTTCTTCTACAATTTTTGGTAAAATTTCTCCAGTCTTTCCTTGAATTAGGTAATCTGAAATCCGCTCATAAGTTAGAGGAGTTGGCTCAGCATTTATTTCAATTATGGTTGTAGCTGAAATTTTTTTAACTAGATATAAACCTGACTCAGTTTTACTCTCTGTTTCAACTCTTCTTTCTTTAGCTATTCTTGGCAATTCAGCAAATGGATAGACCACAGCTGAAGTTCCACAAATTAACATCAAATCACATTTCAAGACTTCTTCTCGAGATTGTTTAGCTACATCTAAGGGAATGGGTTCGTTAAAGTGAACTACATCCGCTTTTAATGGTTCCGTACAAACTGGACAAAGAGGTGGTAATTTCCCTTCTTCTTTTAATTTCTCTAAATTATATCCTTTTGAATCAAATCTATTTCCACAATTTCGGCATCTTAGCTTGGAATAATTCCCGTGATAATCAAGAACATTTTTATTTCCAGCTTTTTGATGGAGATTATCAATATTTTGGGTAATTACCCATTTCAAAATTCCCATCTTTTCTAACTCAGCTAGGGCATAGTGACCTGGGTTAGGTTCCACTTTCCCTAGATCTCCTAACAAAGGCCTGGCTAATCTTTCCTCCCAATATTCTTTTGGATTTGTTAAAAACTTATGATAAGTTTGGTAAGCTCTCTTTTCAGCCTCAGGATCTTTGGTCCAGATTCCAGAGGGCCCGCGAAAATCAGGTATACCTGACTCAGTTGAAATCCCAGCTCCGGTTAAAGCAACGGCATAACTTGAATTAATTAAATCTCTAGCTGCTCTTTCAATTAGATTTTTCATTTTTATCCTAAACTATCATTTTAAAATTTCCTCTGGAGGTAGAGTATATCCACAAGTGCGACAATGATAAAATTGTTGTGGAATACCTGCACCACACCACTCACAAATCATTTCTCCTTTTTTTGCCAGGGGAATTTTTCCAACTTCCTTTCTATAAATTTTATAGTAAAAAAGATGTTGTTTATTTACAAAATGAATTCTGTAGGTAGGGTTCGCTCCTCTAAATTCTTCGTCTGAGACTTTAGAACTTATATACTCTTCAAGTGGCTTTGTTAAGCCAGAACCTAACTCTATTGGTAATTTCTTTCTCCAAACATTTCCAAAGGATAAATCATTCTTAAAAGCTTCACGCAATATTTGTTTTCCAAATTTACGATCAAAATGACTCGTAACTTTTTGTTCTGGTGGTATCTCTACTGCAAATTCTTTAAATTCTTTGTCCAAATAGGGTTGTTCTATTTTTAAACCGAAAAAATCCCCCAACGTATTAGAGGAAAAATACATTTTCTGGCTTAATTTACGAATGTATTTATCTAAATCTGGTGGTGAAAACTTCAGCATGTAATCATAACCTGCAAACAGTTCATCTGCACCGTCGCCTGTCATAACAGATTTAGCCCCTAACCCCTTTGCGTATTTTAAGCCAAAGTAAATTATCACATCATTCGGCAAAGCGGGGTTAAAAGTTTTTTCAACTCTAATAACCTCTGGTAAAGCTTCTATCGCTTCTTCAACATTAATGACATGCTTGTAAAGCTTAAGTTTAAGCTCTTTAGCGATTGATTCAGCAAAAATAAAATCTTCAGCATTTTCCAATCCAACTGTGATGGCTTTTACCTTAGAATTTAAGTATGCTAATATACTTGAATCTAGACCACCAGAAAGAAGAAGAGCGTCTGCTGAATTTCTTTTAACAGCATCAGCTAGCTTCTCTCTTAGCTCAGAAGCAACTTTCTCATTACTTTTTTGAGTAATTTGTTTAGTAGTAATTTTTTTAAGATATGCTTCTAGACTATTTCTATTCATGTTTCCAAATAAAATTAAGAGATAAAATCTTAATATTCTTACCATAATTATGACCGGCTATAATGAAGATGATCTGTATAGTTTTTATGGAAAGTCTGATGGATACTGTAGGCTAGAAGCATCAAGTTTCATTGAAAAACTTATTCAAGAAATTAGGAATCAAGTTTATTTAATTAATTCTCAGTGGGAGTTTGACCATGCTAGAGCTGAAGCTAAAGATATCAAACAGGAACTTCCAAATCCTTTGATACTGGTTTTTGAAAGAGATTTTGATGTACTAAACAAAGAATTGTATAACTTAGCTTTAGATGATATAGGAGAAGATGGTTGGCTCAAGTCCATGAAATTTTCTAGATCAGAAATAAATAAACTAATTTCTGAAAGTTACAACAAAAAAGAAATTTTACACGTGTATGAGGTTGATGATATAATGGCTACCTATAACAGAGTACAGGAAGGTCCACAGTTAAGCGTCATGCATGTTGCTTTTTATTCTAGAGAAATAAAAGAGCCTTGGGAGCCTCTATCTCAGACACAACTTTAAAGTTTTAATTCTTCTTTTTATTATCTTAAATAATTATTTTTTTTATTTTAATTTTAATTATAATTATATAATTATACTTTTATCAGAAAGGAAGATATTCTTTATCCTGGCACAAGCCAAATTATTATAATAATGGGTGATAAATATCCAGTTATTTTTTATGTTATATCTGCCTCCTATAGAGAAAGTTTTGCATTTATTCTATGAAAAGGAACGTTATTTTCTTTCTTTTCTACTTTCACTGGAAAGGAGGTGTTCCGAAAGTTTATTATACAAGTTCTATGAATTATATATAAAAGTGATAATATGAAATTTCACATCTGGGAATTTCCTGACGTAAATAAAATTTTAGTAGATCTTTCTCCAAAATTCAGAAATAAACTTTCAAGAAAAGCTTTAGTAAAACTCACTAACTATTCGAATATTTCAAATTTCTATAAGGAAACATCTGCCATCCTAGGACTGAAATTCAAAAATTGTGGAAGCTTTTACAGATTCGTTAAAGGTGGGGAAGGTTATGTAAGACTTTCCATTTTATTAAAACTTCTAGAAATATTAAAAATAAGTAAAATAGAGTTAGAAAGAAATATTCGTTCTTATAAAATTGAAAATGGCGGATTAAAAATTCATCATGTCAAACTTCCAATAAAAATAGATACAATTGCTGCCATGATAACTTCTCATCTCATGTTCGATGGTTGGGTAGAATCAAGTGGGAGGTCTTCTTATTTTCAAAAGGAATACAAGGCATTGAAAACTTTTATACAAAAAATTGAGTATATGGTAGGTAAAGTGGAAGTAAAAAATTCTCGCAAAGTCTTCTATCCACCAACATTTTTAGTCAAACTTCTTAGAAAATTTTATGAAATTGATTCCTTCAGCTCTGATAAAGTAAAAATTCCTGGTAAGATTAAAAATGGGACATGGAAAGATAAGTTAGCAGTGGTCGTAGCAGCCATTATAGATGAAGGACATATCGATAGTTATGGTATCACTGTAGAACTTAAAAATGAAAACTTATTAAATGACTTGAGAAGTATTTTAGTGAGTTTAGGTTATCATTGCTCTAATGTAACACCTCACAAAGGCAGGAAAACTAAAATTATCACAATTTATGGTCTCAGTAAGTTTCATGAAGATATAAAGCGTTTAAATTCGTTTTATCCTCTCTGTAATTTGGCACATAAACAGCCACTTTTTATAAATCATTTAAGGAGAATTAAAAGAAATTGGTGGAGAAGGGAGAGAGGTGTAACAAAGATTAATATCATAAAGTTACTTTCTAAAAGTCCTATGAAAACTCTGGATTTATCTTTCAAGCTAAATATCGATAGGAAGAGGACTTTAAGACATTTAAATTGGTTTAAGAAAATGGGAATCGTAAGTAAAGTTAATAAGTACTGGTTATTGAGTAATAATTTTACATCAAAACAAGCAATTGAAATAGTAAAAAAGAAAATACAAAACTAGAACATCAACTTTAATGTCTAAGTTCTTTCAATGGTGGGATTTTACGAAGTATTTCATCATCTACATAATTCCAATTAATTCCTTTTGGTTTTTTGTAGAATGGCTCGATTTTGATTATATCTTTTGGGGTAATTATATAGTCGACAGGAACATCATGAGTTTCTGTAGGAAGTTTTGAGAAAATTTGAATATCATGAACCGTGGCAACTATTGGGGTAGTAGGGCCCACGCTTCCAATTTCCCAAAGGATGGCATATTCAAGATCAAAGTAACCACTTGATTTTCCTATCCTCTCACCATATCTACTAACTGCTACTGCGCCAGTAACCATTAAATCAACCCTACCAATATCTTCATAGCTTGTATGTAATTTTTTGCCATACTTAGTGATGTATCGGCTCAAGACTGCAAGCTTCAAAAATCTCTCGGGTACACAAGTGTAATCAACTTTATAAAAACCATCTCGCAATTTTGGTGTTGCCATTACTAACGATTTATCATCTAACACAACATTTACACGCACCTCATATTGTGCTCTATCTGGAGGAACAAAAATTTTTTTTGCCTTTTTATAAATTTCCATCTCTTTCAATAGTTCAGCCGCCTTTTCCTGTCCAATGAAATCTGGAATCCTACCGAAAGGATCTTTTGAAATGCCTTCTTTCCATAACCTGTTCCACACCTCTTCTCTTATCCTTTGTTTTTCTTCTGTCAAACTCATTTTAATCCTTACGGTGTTTATAATTTGATTTCTTATTATTTTTATCAAAGTTAGATAGAGCCATTACCAAAGCATCTTCATTTCCATAATACCGAGGAATGAAGTACATTTCTCTAAATCTCAAGCTTTTATAAAATTCTTGTGCTACTTTGTTACTTTTTCTAACCTCAACCAACGCATTTTTTGTTTTTCCTACGATTTCCTGCACAAGTTTTGTTCCTATTTTATTTCTCCTATACTCTGGATCAACAGCTATGTTTGAGATATGACCATTAGAATTAGAAATAATATATCCAACCACTTCACCATCAACTTCATAAACTAAAAAATTTGAGTGTCTGCAATGATACAAAAATTCCCACTTACTCCAAGGATCTCGAAAAGATGTTTTTTCTATTTGTAAGATTTTTTTGAAATCCCTAGGTTTAAATTCTCTTATCATATTTCAATCATATTTAAAAACTTTATTAGAAATTTAAATTTATGAACAAAGCTTATGATTCTTTTCGTTATGCAGATAGACTAAAATCAAATCTATTTTTTGTAATGGAAGCTGTAGATGAACTTTCAAAATTACAAGGAGTAGAGTTAGAAGGAGGAAGAAAAATTGTAAGAAGGGGATTTGAACGATTTAGGAATGAACTGCAGATAAGTATGAAATACCTTCCAGAAGAGGAATTAAATTGGATTGGAAAAAAGATACTCGAAGCAGAAGGAAATGCTATGCTCTGTAATTATAAGGCTACAAACTCGAATTTGGCTGAAGCTATGAGCAAGATTACAACACTAGCTAATAGGTACACGTCCGCATTAAAAGATAAGCCAATTTAAAAATCGCCAAGCACGTACTTTTGTATTTCTTTTAAATAAGAGGTATCATTGTGCTTGGTAAGTATAAAGCGATTATCCTCATAGCTAAAAATTGTAACCCCACCAACATCTTGTCTTATGTTCCAGAAATGGGAATTGTCCAAGCCCAACAATGCGCACGTCAAAACTTTATTCACAACACGATGAGATACCAATGCTACATTTCCTTTATATTTAGAAACTATTTCATTAACAGCAGAAAGGGCTCTTTCCCTTACAGCAGCTAAGCTTTCACCTTTAGGTATTAAAACTTCATGCGGGCTTTTGTTCCATAACTCGTAAAGCTCTGGGTACAATTCATTTACCTCTTGTTCACTTCTACCTTCCCATTCTCCATAGTTGATGTCTAGTAAGCCCTCTGTAACTTGTACATCAATTTTTTCAGGCTGATACTTTGCAATTAGATTTGCTGTATCCAGTGCACGTTTTAGTGGACTAGAATAAATTGCATCAACCCTTACTTCACTTAAATATTTGCCCAATAATTCTGCTTGCTTCCTACCCATCTCGTTTAAAGGTATGTCCTTCCTACCTCTAAATATTTTTCCAACATTCCATTCAGTTTCACCATGTCTTACTAGAATAATGTCCGTCATAATGAAAAGATTTAAATGTTTTACATCTACTCATTTAATTAGAGGTAATTGGTTAAAATTTAAATGTCATTATGATCATATGAAAGCAGCTTTAATTGGTAATGGCCATTTGAGGTCATATGAAATAGGTGGAGACTGGCAGAATGAGAGTACTAGGCTGTTTACTAGAAGAATTTTACCAGAGCTCAGCGATGTAGAACCTGATGTAACTATATTTCTTGGAGACATTTATTATGTAAGTTCTGGAGAGGCTGATGTAAAGGAGGAGTATGTTAATGAATTTGTTGCTTCACTAAAAACTTTTGATTTAGCTAAAAATGCTTATATTTTAAAGGGCAATCAAGATAAAGTAGAAGTTCTGAAAAGAATTGAAGAATTAGGTGGACCAAAATTTGCAGATGAAGGTTGGATTATTAGTGATGATTCAACTTTCTATTTTTTCCATTCTCGCTATGACAATAGAAAAGCTATTGAAGATTTAGAAAGAATTCAGGAGCAAGATTTTGGAAATTTGAAAAAATATCTTTTAGTACATGAGAATCCTGAAGTAATCCAATGGATTTCCAAAAATATCTATCAAAAATATGATGCGGTTTTTAATGGTCATTTTCATCACTACTCACAAAGGAAAAATATCTTCAATATTGGTCCGGCTTTGCCTTTAAGACCGGAACGTGATTTTTGGGACGTTAAATTAACTTGGCCAGCTGATAAAGAAGAGCCGATGATAGAGGAAAGTGGCCCAAACTATGGTTTTTATTTAGTTAATACAGTAGCTGCCATAGATTCTCCAGATTTTATAAAGTTTAAACCTGTTGATATAAGGAAAAAATTGACAATAGTTGAAATCTACTCTGATAATTTTTCAACCAGCGAGATTGATGTTAGAGTTAGAAAAGTTCATGACTTATTGAAAAAAATATACTCTCCAAAGGATACAATTGTAAGAGTCTATCTTGAAGGGAATTTAAAGAAGGGAGAAGAGAAGAGAAATTTAAACTTAGAAGAATTGAAAGAACTTTACTCAGACTTCTACGAAGGAAGAAGAGATTTATTCAGAACGGATGGATTAGTCTCAGCAGGATATGAAAGGTTAGGCTTTCGCTCAAGGGAAGAAGCTTTGGAAGAGGTAGAGGAAGTACATGGAAAGGAGATGAGAAGATTTATCGAAGATCTCATACCAATTTTAGATAGAGCAACATTCCCGAGAGATAGGGCACTTGAAATTTTAAGAAGGAACAAAGAATACTGGTTGAAATGAAATACAACTCGTTAACTTCCAAAGGTAT
>JASEGN010000019.1 GCA_030018055.1 Candidatus Aenigmatarchaeota archaeon
GTTTTAAAGTTTTTCTTATCAATTTTAAATTAATTAAAAACCTCATATTAAGTACTTTTGGTGTTTAGATGACTAGATTTTTCACAGATTTGTTTAACGAAGAAGAAGCAAATGTAATATTTTTTGGAATTAAAATCAATAAGAAATCTGAACAACTCTTAGACAGCTTAAGAAAAACAAGTTGGTTTGTTGAGTGTTTTGATGTCGATAGTGGAAAGAATCTTTTAGAAAATGTGAAAATTTATGATATTGGTAATGTCAACCAAAATGAAATTACAACAAAAATAAAAGAAATTACAGGAAGAAAAAAAATTCCTTTGATGATTAGTCAAACTCATCTCTCTACCCTTTATGCTATGAAGGCTTTTGAAGGAGTTAGCCTGATTGTTTTTGACGCTCATTGTGACTTAAAAAACAAATATGTTGATGAGAAAGTTGTTGTGATGGATGATAGAGATGATAAAACAATGAATTGTGTTACTTGGCTAAGAAGGTTGGTTGAAAATAGAAATTTAAAAGTTTGTTTGCTTGGTATAAGATCTTGTGATGAAGATGAGGTTGAGGTTATGAAAAATAAAAAAATTTTATGGTTTACCTCGAATCAAATAAAAAGTGATATCAGAAGAGCTAAAGATGTGTTAAGAAAATTTTCCGAAGGAGAAAAAATCTATTTGAGTATCGACGTGGATTGCTTCGATCCTAGTATAGCTCCTGCAGTTCATTATCTAGAGCCTAATGGTCTATCTTTTAGAGAGTTTGATGAATTAACTGAAGCTATTAAAGGAGAAATTGTAGGAATAGATTTAAACTCAATTGCCTGTAGCAACGAACAGAGCGAATTTGTTGCTACGAAAGCTATACTTAAAGCTCTTGGAAAAATTACTTTGGTTGATAATAAATAATTTCCTCAATTGTTGAACTTTTTAAACGGTCGATGAGTTCTGGCTCTCCTAGATCAGAATGTTCTTTATAACCAATCATTTTTTCAACATCCTCTTCTGAGATTTCTGGGGTAGGTTGAAGTGTGTCACGCATGGTGCCACGAAACGTTACTCTGTAAAGATTGGGATGGCTACGCCGCCTATCTGCAGCAATGACATCAACATAATCAGCACCATTATTTCTTAAATATCGATGGACTTTCTCTATAACAGTAAATAAATCCTTTTCAAAAATATAGAAATTCAATTCCATCATATTTCTACTATGATTTTAATATTTAAAAATCTTTCTATTATAGCAAAAATTGTATAGCTAATGAGACTGGAATTGATAAAGATGGGAGAGAATTATCATTTAGTTGGTAGAGTGAAGCGAATACCTCTAACTAAAATTTTTGGAGTAAAAACTGGTACTTTAGCTTCCATCCACCAATGAAACGTTTGAATACTATTTTTAGAAATGCCTTCAATGTTCTTTAAGAGTTCTAACAGATTTGCATTCAACCTTAGGTTCCATACAGGCTTGGTAATTTCACCATTTTCAATTAAAAAAACGCCATCTCTCACCACAGCTGAGAAATCACCCTTCATTTCATCTTGATATCTCAAATATCCTAGATTATTAATATAAATTCCTCTCTTCACCTCTTTAACCAATTCATCTTCTCCCCAATTACCTTGCTCAACATATATGTTATGAGGAAATGGAATCACCCAACCAGCATTACCTGTTAATTTTGCTTTAAATTTCCTGGCTGTAATTGAGTTATGCAGGTAATTTTTTGCTATGCCTTTAGAAATTAGTTCGTTTTTTTGAGTTGGGTAGCCTTCTTCATCAAATGGTACGCTTCCAATCCCACCAGCAATAGTTCCATCCTCGCATATTGTTACAATTTCACTAGCAACTTTTTCATTAAGTTTATTGGTAAAACATGATAAATTTGCATCCACAAAAAATGCAGAAAAATACTTGCCAACTTCACTGAAAACTACCGCTGCGGCATTTCTTCCAAAAACCACATCATACCTTCCTTCTTTTCCTCTGATTGGATTTTCTGATAGTTTAGCAAGCTTTCCAGCTTCTTCACCAGCCTCCTTTGGTTTCAAATCACTTATCCTTGTTCCACAGGTTGTTGATGCTCCTGAAGCTTCACTAATTTTTCCTTCTAATTTTAATTTTGGCAGTAATTTCCCTATTTTTTCCTTTGCTAAGGCTCTAAGTTCAAGAATTGCTGTTGTAGCATTTGAAAGAGTTTCAACTCTTTTAGAGGTAAAAAGGTAAGTTTTGGTAAGGGAAGTTTTAAAACTTCCACAAACCCTTCTTGCTCCATTTTTTAAAGCCGAATTTATCACAATGTCTATTGACTTGAGGTTTTTGGCTGTATCCAAAACTTTTGGATCAAAAATATCTTTAACTTTCTTATACTTAAAAGGTCCTTCTGGCAATTCAGCATAATCCTTGTGCTCAGGTAAAAATTTAATTCTAGAAGCTAAGGTTTTAAGATAATTTCTTATTTGCTCTTTTGAAATTATTTCCATGTAAGTTTGGATAATCCTTTTATTCTTCTTAAACAAAAAATTCAGTAAAATTCTACTAGACTTCGTTGAAAGTGTAGGCTCATTATTTGCAAACCTTGTAAGCCTTTCCTGTATTTCATTAGCAATGACTGCAACTTCATCTGCATATTTTAAGCCCTCGTTAAATGCGTATAAACCAATTTCCCTAGCGTCCATATCCTAACACACCAATGTTTCTCAATCTGATATTGGGCCCACCACACCAAACTGGCACCCCTTGAACAGGATCCCCCTTTCCACAAGTAGCTGCAATAAAATCCAAATTTTTGTCTACTGCATCTATGCTATGGTAGAATGTCGGAGTCTTTATCTCTATTACAGGTCTTCTAACCAAGTTCTTTAGCTCACCATTTTTAATTAAATAGGCCTCTTTTCCAACATTTCGCATGTTAAATCTTCTGTCATCTATATTCCATTCTTCTCCAGTTTTAACGTAAATTCCGAGCTTAATTCCCTCCAGGAGTTCATTAAATTTAAAATCCCCAGGAATCATGAAAGTATTTGACATCCTAATTAAAGGTTCTACAGAATAGGAAGCTGACCTAGCGGAAGCATTGCTTTTAACACCGAATTTAGCTGCAGTCTCTCTATTATGTAGAAATTCATTGATAATCCCATTCTTTATCAGTATCTTTCTTCTTGCCTTAACACCCTCCTCATCCCAGAGATAATAGCCGTAACTCTTCATTCTGTTGAAAATAAAGGTTGGATCATCTACTACAGTTACAAGTTCGCTACCAATTCTCTGGCCAAGTAAACTTGGTGTAACAAATGATTCCCCTGCCTGAGCGCTTTCCCTACCTAAAATTCTATCAGCTTCGTAAGGATGACCAGTAGATTCATGTACAGCAAGACCAACTAGCTTACCTCCCATAACGACATCTATTTTACCTTTTGGTGGTAGTTTTGCTTCATGTAAAATATTTCCTAAAATTCCAATCCTTTCTTTAATCTCTCCAACTAATTTCCATCTTTTAATTAATTCCCAGCCGCCAACTCCTCCAATTTGTCTAGTCTCTTCTTCACTATCGCCATCTTTTTTACCAACAAAAATCCAGAAAATTTCAATACGCGGAACTTCAGAACTAATTTCAGCACCATCAGAATTCAAAAAATATTTCCTTGTAGCAATTTCAGTTAAAAAGATGTTTCTCGCTGGTAATTCAATCTTTTTTTCTTCGGCTACATCCAAAGCAATTCTATCAATTTCTCTGAGTAAATTTATTTTATTTTCTTCGGCTACATCCTCAAATGAAATCTTTGGTTTTATAACCCAACTCTTCTTTTCAAATTTTTCTTCAGAGAATCGTATTGGTGTTTTTCTTAATCGAGAAGAAACCCTTGCTGACTTTATACTTTCTTTCACTGCATTTTCTACAGAGTTTTTTTGGAGTACGTTAGTAGCACCAAAGCCTAATGACCCATTTACTAAAACTCTTATTCCAATACCTTTCTCGCATCTTGTACTAATAGCATACAACTGACTGTTTTTAAAAATATAGGAAGTTTCTAAATCCTCCTGGTATTTCACCTCATAATAGCTAGGATTTTCTTTTTCTAAGAATCTAGAAGTTAATTCGGTTATATCCTCCATATTTTTAATATTCATTTTGAAAATTTAATTAGCAGGGGTAGCCAAGTCTGGTTAAAGGCGCAAGAGAATGTTAATATTAGCATTCGGCGGTGCTTAGGACCTTGTGGCTTAGTGCCTTCGTGGGTTCAAATCCCACCCCCTGCACTTGAATTACATGATGAAGATAAAAATACTTGGCTCGGGTGGATGGGAAGGAATTCCTATACCATTTTGTAATTGCAGGGTTTGTAAAGTAGCAAAAAAGAACCTAAAATCAAAAGATAATAGAACAAGACCAGAAATTCTTGTTGAAACAGATAAAGGTAAATTTTTGATAGAAATTAGTCCAGATATTAGATTACAATCGACAAGATTTAATTTACTGCCTATTAAGGATTTTCTAATTAGTCATTGGCATTTTGACCATATGTATGGTTTTCTTGAGTTACACGCTTGGTCAGAATTTATAATGAATGGAGAAATAAAATTATATTGTTCTCAAAAGACAAAAGAATGGCTAGACAAAAATTTTGCACACATACCAAAAGAAATTGTTATATTAAAACAATTTCAAAATTTTGAATTATATGACATTAAGATAACAACTCTTCCCGTATACCACATGTTTTCTCAAGATAGAGATTTAGAAGAAAGTAAATTAGAAAACACTTTTGGCTTCTTGTTAGAGAAAGAAAATAAGAAAATCGCTTATTTGCCCGACTATTTTGAAATTCCACAAAAAACCATGAGTTTAATCAAAAATTCTGATATAGTAATTATGGATGGGACTTACTTATTGGAAGAACAATTTCCAAATAAACCAGAGCAAAATGGTTTAAAATCAGATCCAGATCATTTACATGGAAAAAAGATTTTAGAACTTGCAAATTCTTTAAACGCTAAAAAAATAGTCTTCCATAGTATAACTCACCTAACTGAAAAAACACACGAGGAACTCCAGGAATTACTTCCAAAAAATATGAAATTATCCTTTGATGGAATGGAAATAAAAATATAAAGACTCGACATCCTGAACCTCTTCGGGAACTTCATTGCCTCCTTAACCATTTGGGTTTCGGTCTGCTAATCGCGATTAAGAAAGCTCTGCTGCCTTTGGCAAGTCATCTAAATTTTACTTCAAATCCAATTAGAGCATAACTACCTAATGAGAAGCATAAATTTTTAGATATTTAGTTCCATTCCATCGATAGCTGCAAGGGTATTTTTGAATATAGCCCTTGCACCCCTTTCTGCTTGTTTCCTTTCTTCCAGTGATTTGTAAATTGCTGCACTAAAATGAAACAGTACTAGCTGCTTAACATTCGCATTTTTAGCTAGTTCTGCCGCTTCTTGTGGATTTGTATGAGGCCATTTTTCATTAAATTGTCCTAACTTATGTGCACACTCATGAATTAAAATATCGGCATTCTTTGCTAGTTCTAAACCATTATCGCATATGCCAGTATCGGTGCAGTATGTAATTGTTTTTCCGTCTAACTCGACCCTATAGCCAAAACAAGGGTCAGCATGCAACAAAAGTTTACAAACTACAGGAAATGGGATTTTATGCATACCTTCGGAAAGTTCATTAACTTCTACCTTAACTGGCAGTTTATCAAGTGGCACGGTGAAAGGATGTTGAAGGAGATGGTTTAAAATTTTCTTTGTACCCTTTTGACCATAAACTTGTATAGTTTGTTTGAATTTAAATTTATTCAAAATATGAAGACCAAAAATATGTTCTAGATGAAAATGGCTCAGAAAAAGATAAATTGGTTTATTAGAAGTAATGTAGTTATCTAATTTGTAGATACCATCACCAGCATCAAACACTATGTAATATTTCTTTGTATCGACAAGTACACAAGCTGTATTACCTGTTTCTGTACTATACCAACCATTTGTTCCAAGGAAAACAATCTTCATACTATCTCAACGACCAAATTTCTTCTAGAGTTAATTTTTTACTCCTTGCTCCATAATAAGTAGTTGCTAAAGCCCCTACATGATTAGCAAAATCACAACTTTTATCCAAATTCCACCCTTTTACCATGCCATAGATGAAGCCAGCTGCAAATGCGTCTCCAGCTCCAGTCGGGTCAACACTCTCAACCTGGTAACCAGGATATTCTTTTACACCAAAATTTGTGTATAGTTTACATCCTTTCTTGCCTTGTGTTAGCAGAATTTTTGTTTCTTTTTTTAAAAGACTTTCTAGAATTCTTTCAATTCTTCCAACTTCTTTTTCATTCCCAAAAATAGTATCTATGGTTGCACTTTGAAGCAACTCTTGCGTATTTGTTTGCTCAATACCTTGCAATTTTGTGAATAACTTAATTGAATATTCGGAAGAAATTGAAGTTATTGATCGAAAAAGTGGATCAACTGCACTTAAAAGTACGCACTCAGAAGACTCTATATAGTTTAAATCCTCTTTCAACAATTTCTCTAGGGGGTAGTAATATTCTATACGTATTGTTTCTCTTTCCTCTGGTGTTGTAGTCACATAACACCGCGCTGATGACCCCTCTCTTCTAATTCTGGTTGTATCCACACCTTCTCTATCTAACTCTTTAATCAAACTCTCTCCAACTTCATCCTCTCCAACCCTACCTATCATCGCAGTTTTTAAACCAAAACGTTGTAGCATAACGATCGTATTAGTAGTTGCTCCACCTGGAAATTCTTTCCTACCTTCTCTGGTATATAAAATATCTAGGGTGGGATTCCCTATTCCAACAATATTGTACAAACGTGTAGTTAAAACATTCATAATTTTTTAATTTCTTTAAAACTTTTAAAGGTATGAAATCATCTAAAAATCCACCTCGATTTTTCTTGCTCAACAACTTAACTATCTCAATACAAATCTTTCTAATAAGAACCATATTCCAAAAAGAAGTAAAATTACTGCACAAAGAAGTATCGACCAATCAATTTCAAGATTACCAAATAAATGAGCACTTATTATCCTATAGCCCAAATAAATTCCAACAAAATCCCTTATAATTCCCCTCAGACCCATTTTTTACCCCATCAAGTTTAGGAAACGCTGAATATGCGCATAAATTTAATAGGTCTTACAGAACTTTAAAACTTGAAGTGGTCTTATGATTAAAATCACTGAATTTTGAGAAGAGGTTTAAACTCATAGAGAATGTAGATAAAGACATAGTATCTTGACGGTAATAAAGATAGGCTAAAGGATTGGCTTGTTGTAGAGGACAAAAAGAAATGAAAAATAGCGGAAAAATTATAAACACTTAGATAGAATATGCTAAGAAGATTTAGCAGATATCCAGAAACCAGTAATCATCTCTATTAATTATTTTACTTTCGATTATTTTTATTCTCCTCTTAAAAATAGGCCCATTGATTACTAAGGTGTGGTATTCGCCGTTCTCTCCGCATATGTCAATATTTCTATTTTTTAAATATGCCATAAAATTCCTGCTTACTTGATGCCCAACCCACTCTTTGTCAATAAACTTGGATTGAGCGCTAACTATAACTGCCTCAAAACCAGCGTCAATGAAGTCGGATAAAATCTTTTCTGGGTTTTTACCCCAGAGTGGTTCAACTGCTTCAATTCCTAACTCCCTACAAACTCTCTCTGTCCAATCTTTGTGTTCTTGTAAATAAATATCACCAAAAATCATGCCTTTTACACCATCGAAGATTAAACCTTGCATTGCTTCTTTAAACTCCTGCTCATATCCATTCCAAGTAGTTTCCTTTTGCACCAGAGGTATGCCTATCGCTTCAGCCTGCTGCTGGATTAATTTAGCCTCTGTACCGTGAAAACTTACTCTTTTGTATTCTTTAGAAATAAAATTTACAAGATAAGAAACATCATATCCGTTACGTATCGCCTCATAACAGGCAAAACAACTGTCTTTACCACCACTCCAAGATGCTACGTAGCTCATAAAATGCACATGCTCTCTTTACAATTCTCTAAGGTAGCTAAGGATATATTCCTCTACCCGTTCTTTTGGCTGATAAATACTGTAGTGTCCTTCGCAAAGAATATCGGAGTGTAGATCAATAAGTTTTTGTAAAGAGGTTTTTGCCTTTTCAGGGTCTGCTCCTGGTAAATTATAGGGGCCATGGACATCTTGGCCAAATAGCACTCTCTTGCCACTGATATCAAGATAACAAGCTATGCTACCAGGTGTATGACCTGGGATATGCAGAAGTTTAAATTCGTATTTTCCAATTTGTAAGCTCTCCTCATCCTTACTTAATTTAATATCAACCTGGCATGGTTCGTAAATTACCCCATATAATTCAGCTCCAACCTTTTCACCACTCTCGATTTTCTCTACATCTAGTTGATGAGCTAATATCTTTGAGTTAAATTTCTCTTTCAATTTAGCCAAAGAACCAATGTGGTCAATGTGAGCATGGGTTACAATAATCATGCTAAGTTTTTCTGGTTCAAGCCCCAAGCCCCTAATATTTTCTACTAGTTTATCAAAGCTCTCACCAGTACCAGAGTCAATTAAAACCAATTCAGGCTCAGCATTAACAAGATAAATAGAGCAATCATCAAAGCTAGAAATTCCTGCCCCACCGATTTGATAAACATCTTCCCAAACTTTAATCGGTTCTTTTGTTATGTTCTTCACCTTGTGTGAATTTTAAATGATCTTTTGAATAATTGTTACTTTTTTTCAAAATTAATCCTAGCTACCTTTTTGATGAGTGGAAAAGCCATAGAGTTGCCTTCTTTCAAAAATTGAAATATACCTAGGGAGTATTCTCTCCTTTATTACAACTGCTGGAAATCTACCTAGCTCAGTTTTTTCCCAAGCTTCAATACCCTCTGGTAGCTCTACCTTAAGTGTAATTTCACCATATTTTGCAGCATAATCTGGGTCAGGAGTCAAAAAAGTATGTGGTTCTCTGTAAAAAGGGTCAACTACCTTTGGATAAGGCTGGAGGATTAGACCTTCCTTTAGAATCTGCTCAGCCTTTTCTCTTATTGTGCCATGGTACAATATCCTATTGTTTGACCTTAGTTCTTGGTTCTGCATTTTAGTTTCCCACATGGTAGTATATCTACTTTCATGTTTAAAACTTTCGGTTTTTTGCAGCAAAGAGGAGGAATTAGTCAGTCCTGTAGTTCAAAACAGTAGCGACAGCTATCCATACTTCAACCTCAAATTTACTAAAAAACAGTTATTTAACATTAAGATTGTTAAGCATTCCTGAATATTTACCCCATTCAATCAAAGTGTGGGGGTTATTTCCACGAAGATAGGCTGATGCTTGTAGCGCAGCTTTACAACCTTCGCCAACTGCAACAGTTATCTGTTTAAAAGGAACAGAGGTTACATCTCCAGCAGCAAATACACCAGGCCTAATTTTATCCGAATTGGGGTAGAAGGTTTCACATCTCCAATTCACGACAATCTGTCCATACTCATCAAGTTTCACAAAATCCTTGATCCAATCTGTCTTAGTCTCATACCCAATTTCAATAAAAACACCTTCAATCTCTAGCTCTTTTTTTTCTCCAGTTTTTGTATTTTCGACAACAGCAGTCTTTAAAATTTCATCTCCATTAAATTTTTTCACAACAGAATTTAATACAAACTTAATATTTTCCTTTCTCTTAACCCTCTCTACCAAGTCTTCAAATCCTCTAAATTTCTCCCTCCTATGAACCAAGTAAACTTTCTTTGCGATTCTACTCCCATCAAGAGCAGCTTCTAAAGCAGAATTTCCACCACCAACGACAGCTATAACTTTATTCTTAAATAGTGGTAGGTCACAAGTTGCACAGTAAGAAATTCCCTTTCCTGTAAGCCTTTCTTCACCAGGAACATTTAAGCTGCGTGGAATTTTGCCAAAGGCAAGAATTACCGCCTTTCCCTCAAATTCCTTATCATTGGCCTTAACGAGAAAAATTCCATCCTTTTCTTTTATTTTTTTCACTTCGCTATAGATTATCTCAACACCAAATTTTCTAGCCTGTTTTTCACATCTTTTGATCAGTTTAATTCCTTTAATATTTTTAAAACCAGGATAGTTCTCTATAGATGTCGCCAATATGGCTTGTCCACCTAGATTTTTACTTAAGATTAAGGGATTTAACTTCCTTCTGGCTACATAAATTCCAGCTGTAAGGCCTGCTGGACCTGCACCAACGATTATGACATCATACTGCATTTAGCCACCGGCGCAATTCACTTATAATTAATTATTAACAAAGACATTTAAAATGAATTTCAAGATTGTCTTTATTTTTTAGATTTAAAGTTTAAACTTTTAGACTTTCAAGAGAAAGTAATTTTAATTATTTTTAATTCTAATGAAATTTATGACAAAAATATGGTTAGGCCCAGCTGGTATACCTCTTACAGCTAAGGATAGAACAACAATTGGTGGTTTAAAAAGAGTAGCAGAGCTAAAGCTAAATGCCCTTGAAATTGAGTTTGTTAGAAAGGTGTACCTTGATAAAAAGTCTGCAGAAGAAGTTGGGAAAATTGCTAAAGAGCTAGGAATAAAACTCTCTACACATGCTCCATATTTTCTCAATATTTGCTCTGGAAAAAAACAAACAGTCGAGGCGACAAAGAGATTTATCTTAGATTCTATGGATAGAGCACAAGCAATGGGAGCGGATGTTGTCGTTGCACATATTGCTTATTATTCTGGTTTAGAGAAGAAAAAAGCATTTGAAGTTGTGAAAAGAGAAGTTGAGAATATTTTAGATGAAGCAAGAACTCATGGAATAGAAAATGTTTTTCTTGGACTTGAAACAACTGGCAAAGTTAGTCAATTCGGAACTGTAGAAGAGATTGTTAATCTTTGTAAGAAAGTGAAAGGTTGTACCATAGTTTTGGATCCGGCACATATCTATGCTAGGAATGCTGGTAAAATAGATTATGGAGAAATGCTCGATAAAGTTGAGCAGCTAAAATTAAAACATTTGCACATGCACTTCTCAGGAATAAAATGGAATCCTGTTAAAGCTACTGGTTTTGGGAATGAAAGAGAACATATGCCAATAAACAATTCTCCACCATTTGAGCCTTTGGCAAAAGAGATATTAAAAAGAAAGTTAAATGTGACGATAATAAGTGAAAGTCCTGTTCTTGAGAAAGATGCACTTAAGATGAAAACTATTTTTGAAAAGCTGGGATATAAATTTTAATTTTTAGAGGTTAATTGTAATTAAATGTGAACCATCACAGCTCTTTGGGGTATTTAACTCAATAAACCCTTCTCTACAGCAAGCAAATGTTAAGCCGAACTTATCACAGCTTTCTTTTACCTTTTTCATAAGTTTAAATCTAATGCTGGTGGGTAAGTAATAGGAGTTCGAAATTTTTTCCCCTTGTCTAAAATATAAATCTTTAAGCTTTTCCATTACTTCCGGGAAAACTTTATACATCCTATTCCAGCTATCAAATCTAGCTTTATAAGTACTAGAAACAATGTGCTTTACTCCTATTTCGGCTACACTTTTTAGCAAGTCACCAATCTCGCTATCATTTATTCCAGGAATTATCGGGTCTATCCTCATAGCTACTTGAATATTATGTTTAATTAAATTTTCCATGGCAGCCAGTCTTTTTTGTGGTAGTGGTGCATTTGGTTCAAGCTTTTTCGCTGCATCTTCATCTAAAGTTGTTAAAGAAAAACTAACGCATACCTTTGCTTTGGATAGAACATCTTTATCCCTTTCAACCAAGTTAGACTTAGTTATTAAAAGAAACTTGCAATTGTTAGCTACTAGTAATTTTAAACAATCTCTCGTAAGCCTAAGCTTATGTTCTAAGGGAGGGTAAGGGTCTGAGCTATTTGCTATTGAAACATAAATTCTTTTATCAATTTTCTTTAAATCGCTTGCTAATCTCTTTAACAAATCTTTTTTTGGCTTACATGTGAAAAAATTTGGAATGTAGCTTGAAGCGTAACAATACAAGCAACCATGAGAGCAACCTGTATAAGGTGAGAACGAGTATTTTGTTGGACAAGTACAGAACTTGCTTTTCCAAGGATCAAATAAATTTATTACTTGCATAATACTAGTATGAAAGAAAAAATTAAAGCTTTGCTACAGCTGTTTCCTCAAAGTTATTCTGAGGAACTTGGAATAGATTTAAAATTTAAAGGACCTTCAGAGATTTTTAAATGGTTTTTAGCTTCAATTTTGTTTGCACATAGAATTCCAGAAAATATAGCAAAAAGTACTTTTAAAGAATTTGAGAAAGAAGGAGTAATTACTCCAGAAAAAATTCTGAGTACAGGTTGGGAAGGACTTGTATCAATATTAGATGCTGGGAAATATGTACGTTATGACTTCAGTACAGCTTCTACGCTACTCGATATTATGAAAAAATTAAAAGAGAAATACGGCTCCTTAGATAACTTATCTAGGCAAGCTAAAAATCAAAAAGAGTTGGAAGAAAAGCTCCAAGAATTCAAAAGAGTTGGCCCAACAACTGTAAACATTTTTCTCAGAGAATTGCGTGATATTTGGGATGTTGACCCACTACCTTCAAAATTCACAATAGTTGCTGGTAGCAATTTAGGTTTGGTTAAATCTAAATCTCCAACTAAAGTCTTAGAAGAATTAAAAGAAATTTGGGAGAAAAATAAAATTAAAAACAAGACCTTCGTAAATTTTGAAACAGCTTTACTTAGGTTAGGGAAAAATTATTGCTTGAAAAATAAATGTAAGATTTGTAATTTAAAACAATTTTGCAAAAAATAATTAGATGAAAGGAATTTATTCATTATTATAAAAGTGAAACAACCGACAAAAATTAGAGTTGGGGCTTGGGTGATATAAAATTTCGTAAGGGTTTCTATATTTATACTGGCTCTTAATAACCTACAAACAAGAATTGCGAGACATTTGAAAAGAAAAAAGAGATTAAGATAGGATGTAGACTATCTTCTAGCCTCACCTAAGGTTGAAATTGAATGGATCGTTACGAAGCTTACCAAGAGAAAGATTGAATGTGTTATTGGCAGGGAAATTCAAAGATTCGCCGTGCCAATCAATGGATTTGGCAGTTCTGATTGTAAATGCAGAAGTCATCTTAGCTATTTTAAAAGTTTTGAGAATGTAAGGAAATTTTGAAACAGACTTTTACATTGTAAATTATTTTCTCAAAAAATTTAACAAGAATTATGAATTAAAAAATTAAGAAGTGGCTAAGTTCAAGGTTTAATCCTTTGAAATCTTTTCTTCCCGAAGGAAGTTAAGATTCTGTGTTTCCACTGAATTAAACTTCCTCCTCAGCCACGATAAAATGAAGTTATTTTTGAGGATTTATAAAGCTTTCGGTTTGTGTTTTAATTTTAATTGCTTTACAACTTTCAAAACAAACTTATGAGTAAAACACCCAGGATCATGATAATCGTACCAAGCAATCTCTCTTTTATATTAACCTCTTTAAAGATAAAACGCCCATAAAATATGCTAAATATGGCTGATGTACGCTTTATAACAATAACGTATACAACTAAAGTTAGCATGATAGCACTAAGCTGGAAAATAAACATCAAAGCAGAGAATAAGCCTATGGGTATTAAAGCTTTGATGTTAATAGGAAATTGTTTTAAATTCTGTTTTGATTTCAAAAACATTATTGGAAACAGCGCAAGGGAAAGGAACACATTGCCAACGATTGCATAAAAGAATGGGTTTGAGTGCAGCACTGCAATCTTATCTATATTAGCAGTAATACTCCAAATAAAAGCAACGAGTAACATTAGCACAGGGCCTTTTTCTTTTATCAATGCTTTAAAAGGGGCAAGTAAGCTTTTACGTACTTCTTGAATGTTTAGTAAGTAGGAGCCAAACACAATCAAACAAATACCAATAATACCTGCTATGCTTGGAAATTCGCCAAGAATTATGGGTGAAGTTAAAAGCATGAATAATGGTGTAAACGTTAACATGGGGATGGTAAGTGATAAAGGCGAGATTTTGATTGCTTTTATATAAAGAATAGAAGTTATGACATTAAGTGCACCCCAAATTAACAAAGCATACAAAAATACAGGATCATAGGCTAGAGGGATAAAAAATAAAAGCGGTAGTAGAAAAGGTAATGTAAAAAATCTTAGAGACCATGCAACCA
>JASEGN010000001.1:0-23730 GCA_030018055.1 Candidatus Aenigmatarchaeota archaeon
ACTAAGTTGATTGCACTCATGTCTACCGATTATGCTTGGGTAGATATAAAAAAGGCAAGAGATTTAGGTATAACGGTAACTAATGTCCCAGGATATGCAACAGAATCTGTTGCTGAACACACATTCGGTTTGATAATTTCTGTTCTCAAAAACATCACAAAAGCGGATAAAAGTGTAAGAAATGGAGAATGGGTAAAAGAACCATTTAAAGGGTCTGAACTTAAAGGTAAAATTTTGGGTATAATTGGCCTTGGAAGAATTGGTAGTAGAGTAGCAGAAATTCCTCATGGTTTTGGAATGGAAGTTATAGCAAATGATATTAAACCAAGAAGTATATCTGGTGTAAAAATGGTTGAATCTGATGAACTATTAAAAAGAAGTGATATTGTTACATTACATTGCAACCTTAACCCTACTTCAGAAGGTCTTATTGATGAAGATAAGTTAAATCAAATGAAACCGTCCGCTATTTTAATTAACACTTCAAATGGTAAAGTGGTAGACACAGAGGCGTTAGTTAAAGCCTTAAAAGAAAAAAGAATTGCAGGTGCAGGAATAGATGTTTTACCGAAAAGACCTGGTAAGAATGATCCTTTACTTCAACTTGATAATGTTGTGATTACACCCGAAATTGCTTTCAATACTAGTGAGGCTCTTATGAGAAGAGTTGATATTTGTATCGATAACATAGAGGCTTTCATTAAAGGTAAACCACAAAATGTTGTGAACTGAGTAGTGAAAAAATGAAATTCAAACCTGGACAACTTATCAAAACTTCCTGGATAAACGATGAAAAAGTATCCTTCAGATGTGTAAAGGCAGAAGATACTTATGGTTTGTTAAACCACCTAAATGGCTTAGTAAAGGAGAAAGCATTCATAGGTCTGAACAGAGTTTTAACAAGAAGAGAAGGAATAAAATTCGTTGAAAAACTTTTGGAATCGATGAAAGAGGGAGACGTACCTTTAATAATCGAAGTAAATAAGAAGGTTGTTGGATGGGGGGATCTTAGACCTGGAAGGCATTCTCGTTCTCATGTTGCTGAAATCATACTTTCAATAGATAAAAAATATAGGAAGTTGGGTATTGGAACAAGAATGATTAAGCTTTTGATAGAGATTGCAAAAAGTCTCAAAATTAAGATTATCTCTTTAACAGTTGTAGCCAACAATATTGCGGCTAGAAACTTATATAAAAAATTAGGGTTTAAAGAGGTTGGAAAAATCCCTGAAGGGAGGAGATATGGTAATAAATATTACGATGAAATTTTAATGGTGAAAAAATTAGTCCATTAAAAATAATTGATTCACATAAAGATGAAATGATTTCATTTACTCAGGATTTGGTTAAAATTAATTCTGTTTATAATAACGAAACTAAAGTTTGCAAGTTAATTAAAAAGAAACTCACTAAGTATGGAATTGAAAGTAAACTAGTAGGAGAAGATAAAAACAGACTTAATCTAATTGCAAAAATAGAAGGAACCAGTCATAAAAAAAGTTTGATGTTTAATGGTCATACAGATACTGTTGCTGTCGGTGATGTATCTAAATGGAAATATGACCCATTTTCTGGAAAATTCGTCAACGGAAAAATATATGGTCGTGGCTCACATGACATGAAAAGTGGTGTGGCAGCAATAGTTTTTGCTGCTATTGGTTTAGTAGAGTCAAAAATAAAATTAAATGGAGATTTAATCCTCGCTTTTACATCAGACGAAGAAAGTGGTGCCCATACTGGTGTAAAATACCTGATTAAAAAAACTATTAAACCAAATGCCTGTATAATTGCAGAACCCGAGAGTAAAAAAATGGTTATTGGTAATCGAGGGATATATCGTTTTGAAATTACCACAAAGGGTAGAACAGCTCATACGGGAAAGGTAGATAAAGAAGGGATAAACGCAGTAACAAAAATGGCAAAAGTACTTCTTGCTTTAGGAAAGATAAAACCACATTATGTAAAACACAAAATGTTTCCACCACCAAAAATTACTCCTGGAACTTTTGTACAAGGGGGTGTAGCCATAAATATTGTACCAGATACGTGCAGTGCCCTGGTTGATTGTAGATTGAGCTATGGTCAAACTAAGAAAAGTATAGTAGCAGATATTAACAAACAACTGAAGAAACTGAAGAAAAAAGATAGAGAATTATCTATAAAAATTCGTGAAACAGCATATAGTCCACCGGTTATAATAAACAAAAATGAAAAAATTGTTAAAATTTCTAGTAAAAATATTAAACTCATCTATGGATTTAAACCAAAATTAATAGTGAGTGGTGCTGCAACTGATGGTAACTTTTTAACCGCTGCTGGAATATCTACTGTAGTTTTTGGACCTGAAGGTAATAATGCTCATTCAGAAAATGAATTTGTCATTGCTAATAGTATCCCAAAAGTTTCGAAGGTGTATGCTTTATCTGCAATAGATTTTCTAAGTGTTAAAAAATGAAAGTAGTAATGGGATTAGAATTACATGTACATCTGCTTAGTAAGAGTAAGTTATTTTGTTCATGTCCAACTAATTATGAAAATAAAGAACCAAATACCCTCGTTTGCCCTGTTTGTTGCGGATTTCCTGGTTCTAAACCAAAAATAACCAAAAAGGTTTTAGACAGTGGAATAATGGTTGCCAAAGCTTTAAATTGTAACATATCTCCTGTGATATTTTTCTCCCGTAAAAGCTACCCTTACCCAGACATGCCTAAAAATTTCCAGATATCTCAGTATGAAATTCCATTAGCTTTTAATGGTTATTTAGAAATTACAAACAAAAAAGTCAGAATAAAAAGAGTGCATTTGGAAGAAGATCCTGCCAAGCTAGTGCATGTAGGTGGAGATATAACCTCTGCTAAGTACGTCTTAGTTGATTACAACCGTGCTGGTATTCCTTTAATAGAAATTGTTACTGAACCTGATTTTGAATCTACAAAAGAAGTGAGAGAATTTTTATCGAAATTAACATCGATACTAGAGCATTTAGGAGTTTATGATGCTAGCAAGGAAGCTGCACTAAGAGTAGATACCAACATATCGCTAGAAGGTGGAGAAAGAGTAGAAATAAAGAATATTACTGGCTTTGCTAATATAGAGAAGGCATTGAATTATGAAATTGTTAGACAACAGAATCTATTGCGAATGGGTATGCAGGTTGAAAGAGAAACTAGACATTTTGATGCTGATACAAAAATTACTTACAGCTTAAGGAAGAAAGAATTTGAAGAAGACTATGGGTATATTATGGATAGCGACTTACCATGGATTGAAATTTCAGATGAATGGATTAAAGAAATAGAAAAACAAATGCCTGAGCTACCGGATACGAGAATAAAGAGATTTGTTAAGAAGTACGAAATTAGAGAAAGGGACGCGAAAGTAATAGTTTATGTCGATAAAACATTAGCTGATTTTTTCGAAAGTTGCATGAAAATTTATAAGAAACCCAAAATGTTAGCAAAATGGATTGTCGCTGATCTGTTAAAATGCCTTAATTACCAAGGTGTAACAATAAGAGAATCTAAAGTTAAACCAAAAACTTTCGTCGAGCTATTAAAATTGATTGATGAGAAGAAAATTACAGAGAGATTAGCGAAGGAAATAATAAAAGAGTTTGTTGCTACGGGCACATCTCCTAAGGAAATAATTAAAGCGAAAAAATTGGTTAGAATTGAAGAAAAGGAATTACTACCGATAATAAAAAATGTTATAAAAGAAAATAAGAAGGCTGTAGAGGACTTTAAAGCAGGTAAAGAAAAATCCTTGGAATTTTTAATCGGTCAAGTTTTAAGAAAAACAAAGGTTAGAGCTGACCCAAAAATAGTTAGAGAGCTCATTAAAAGGTTAATCTAAAATTTTATCTTCTTTAATATAATTCTCTAACAACTGAGATATAGTTTCCTCTTCTTCATCTATTTCCACCCTAACAACATCATCAGAAAAATAACCTCTTATAGTAGCTTTCCTGTAAGACCTAGTTCTAACATCTATTTTATATTCTTTGCCAGTTGTGGGGTATTGAAGAATTCCTGATATTTCTGAGCATCCAACTAACGATTGCAATAATCTACAAAATCCATTATTCTTCTCTCTTGAAATTGTATATCGTTTCATCATCTAAATTTCTACCTTGTAATATAATTCTTAGCTTTATACTTTTCTCAATTTCAATTTGGCTTCCTAGCCGATATCTGAATAATTTTTAGTAACTTCTTATGGGTCTCCACTCTTTCGTACTATAGGGTTTATATTTCAAAAGGAATTTGAAATAATTCACAATATGCTTCTTTACAGCTTTAATCTTTCCCCATTTTTTTATCCTTCTCATGGAGGTTAAAACAAAAGTATTTTCTACAAACTTAATCTTTCCAAGTTTCGCTATTCTTTTAGATAAATCCAAATCTTCCACTGTTCTTAGATTTTCATCAAACCCACCTACTCTTTCAAAAGAATCCTTTCTATAAGCACAACACATACCACCTACCTGTGGAGTTTTTGTCTTTACTGAAGCTTTAACAAACTGATTGTAAAAAAATAAAAACAATTGATATCCAATTTCAGTACTCAATGGAAAAACATAACAAGTAGCTCCAACCACATCTTTTCTCCTAAAAGCTTTCGATAATTCTGTTAAAAGGTTTGGTGTAGCTAGGGTATCTGCATCTACAAAAAGTAATATTCTACCTCTTGCAACTTTAGCACCAGCATTCCTTCCTACAGAAATTCCTTTTTTCCTAACTTGGATCACCTTGTCTGCATATCTTTTTGCAATTTTAATTGTGTTATCCTTGCTCATACCGTCTGCAACTATAATTTCATATTTTTCCTCATAATCCTGATTTCTTAGTGCAAGAATACAATGGGCTATATTTTTCTCTTCATTAAGAGTTGGGATCACCACTGAAAACATGGGTTCCATAATTAAACTTAGTTTTATTTTAAAATTTTTTATTAACGCCCCGGGCCAGACTCGAATTCGCCAAGTTGAGAATCCTCCAAACTTTCTGGCGACCTTCCGGTTAACAGCCGGATGCTCCACCTACTAAGCTACCGAGGCAAATACAATATATTTAGTATGTATTTTTCTTTAGTTTAATTATGAAGCTAAACATTAATGAATTTCTTAAAAATTTAAGAAATTCTATACATAAATTATGGAACCAAAGTACAGTATAATAATCCCGACAAGAAATGAGGAGGAGGCAATAGCAAAAGTCATATGCTCCATTCCTGAAGAAATAGAAAAAGAATCTGAAATAATTGTTGTAGATTCTTCTAATGATTACACCCCTGTAATAGCAGAAAGACTTGGAGCAAAAGTTATAAAAATTGGAAGAAAGGGAAAAGGAAGAGCCATGAAAAGAGGTGTTAAAGAGAGTAAGGGTAAGGTTTTGATATTTTTAGACGGAGATGGAACAGATCCACCACAGTATATCCCAAAACTATTAAAAAAATTGAAAAAGGCTAATTTAGTCCTGGGTTGTAGGTCTCCTGAGAATTTCAAAGGTGGAGAAAGGAACATAAGAATTCTTTTTAAATTTTATGCATTTTTTGTTGGACTTGTGTTTGCGGTTATAGGATTTAATGTCCTGGATCCTTTGGCTGGATTTAGAGCTATAAGGAAGGAAGACTGGTATGCTCTTGATTTGAAAAGCAATGAGTTTGAAATAGAGGCTGAAATGAATGTAAAATGTATAAATAAAGGATTTAAGATAAGTGTTGTACCAATACCATGTCTTAAAAGGGGTGGAGGTTTGTTAAAAAGTAAATTGGTAACAAACCCTAAACAATGGTTACCAATTTTAAACATCGTTATAAAACACATCAGAGATGAAAAGGTAAGAAAAAAACTAGAAGAACTTAAAAGTGGTTTAGAAACAAAAAAGAAAATGGTAGCAAGTTATTTTAAAATTTGAGAGCTTTGCCCGTTCTTAACTTTAGTCAGAAATTTCTTTTTGTAATATTATTTTATTTTAGTGGTATTGTATGCCAGGTATAAAAAAACCAAGAAAGGGGGCTCTAGCATTTTGGCCGAGAAAAAGAGCGAAAAGAATTTATCCAGTGATAACTCGATACCCTGAAGTAGAAAAAGTAAAGCTACTAGCATTTGCTGGCTACAAGGCTGGAATGACCCATGTAATTGTGGTAGATAATAGAAAGGGATCACCGACTTTCGGTCAAGAGATAACAGTTCCAATAACTGTTCTTGATTGCCCACCTCTAAAAGTAATTGGCCTACGTGCCTATGAAAGTACAGTAAAGGGTTTAAAGGCTATTTCAGAAGTCTATACAAAGGATTTACCGAAAGATCTTGAAAAAAAGATAAAAGTTAAGCCGAATGAAGAGAATTTGAAAAAAATAGAATCACAACTAGGGAAAGTTTCAAGGATTAGATTGATAATTTGTACACAACCTCGTTTATCAGGAATTGGAAAAAAGACACCAGAGGTGTTTGAAATTGAAGTTGGTGGAAAGGATGCGAAGGAAAAATTTGAATACACTAAGCAATTGCTTGGAAAGGAAATTTCAATCAGCGATGTGTTTAGAGAGGGAGAAGTTGTTGATGCAATAGCTGTAACAAAGGGTAAGGGTATGGCAGGACCAGTAAAAAGATTTGGCGCAAAAATTCAGGTAAGGAAAGCGAAGAAAAAGCTCAGACATATTGGTAGCCTAGGGCAAGAAAGGCCTGGAAAAGTAAGGTATACTGTGCCAATGGCAGGTCAACTTGGATTTTGGGTTAGGACTGAATTAAATAAGTGGCTAGTGAAAATCGGAAAGGGAGAGGAAATAACCCCAAAAGCCGGATTTAAAAGATATGGTGTTATTAAGACTACTTATGCACTGCTAGAAGGGTCTGTACCAGGACCTAAGAAAAGATTAGTGATGTTAAGAGAAGCTATAAGACCTCCAAAGGTTAGATTCCTACCACCACAAATAAAGGAGATAATCAAGGGTGGGTGAAATGAAAGTTAATATTTTCAATCTTCAAGGTAATGTTGTAGGAGAAATTGATTTACCAAAAGTTTTTCAGGAGCAAATAAGGGAAGACTTAATTGCAAGGGCTGTCCTTGCCATTTGGGCTGCAAGAAGACAGCCTTATGGTGTTGATGTAATGGCTGGAAAAAGAACTTCTGCACACTATCATGGGGTTAGGAGAGCAAGATGGACCATGATGGGTAGGGATCTAGCTAGATTACCAAGATTGCATGGAAAGATAGCACCTCACCTTATGTGGAGGGCTAGGTTTGCTCCTATGGTAAAAGGAGGTAGAAGAGCACATCCACCCAAGGTTGAGAAGATCTGGAGAGTAAAAATCAATAAAAAAGAAAGAAGAAAAGCCATTAGATCAGCTATAGCATCTACAGCTTGTAAAGAATGTGTTTTAGCAAGAGGGCATAAGGTTGAGAAAGTTGAGAAGCTACCAATAGTTGTTGATGATGAGATTCAAAAAATTAAAAAAACTAAAGATCTAGCTGAATTTTTGAAAAAAATTAATCTAAGCGATGAACTAGAGAGAATAAAGGTTAGAAAGATCAGGGCTGGCAGAGGAAAGGTTAGAGGTAGAAGGTATAAGATAAAAAAAGGTCCTCTAATAGTTGTTAGCAAAGACGAGGGCATAAGCAAAGCTGCAAGAAATTTGCCAGGTATAGATGTTTGTTTAGTTAAAAATTTAAATGCAGAACTGCTAGCACCAGGTACAGTTTGTGGGCGACTTACAATTTTTTCAAGAAGTGCAATGGAAAGTTTGAAATAAAGACAATTTTCATTAGACACGTGTCTAATAAAAATTTATATAATTTCTATTACTAATTACTAATTTTTGTTACTTACCTATAAGTCACAACCTCTTACAGTCTTTCTGCCATTTGCTTTTGCTCTCTCTACAGCTCTTTTAACTTTCCACTTTATTCTTTCATCGAGCCCTTTCCAGAAATCTCCTGAAATTCTAACTCCTTTCATCAATCCTTTAACAGCAGATTTAACAGCTAATGCCATCTTTTTTCACCTTATATAATAATTTAGCTAGTATTTAAATCTATATAAGTTCTACCTATGTGTATGGAAGTAGAATGTATATTTTGTGCTATAGTTAAAAAACAAGTGCCAGCGAAGATTGTTTATGAGGATGAGTTCACATTAGCATTTTTAGACGTTAGACCACGCAGCAAAGGAATGACGATATTAGTACCAAAACAACATTTTGAAAATTTTGATGAAAATCCAGAACTTTCTCTGAAGGTTTTTAGTTCAGCATCAACTATATCGGAAAGAATTAAAAAGGCGCTACAGCCTACAGCTGTTACAATTTCTTTGATGCCTTCCGAAGTTAAACATTTCCACCTTAGAATCTACCCTTATTACAAGGATGAAGTTCCACTCATTGAATCTCAACCCAAAGAAATGAAAGAGAGTGAATTAGAAGCCGTAGCTGAAAAAATTAGACAAGCTAGAGTTGAAGAAAAGCCAAAAGTTGAAAAAAAAGAAGAAGTTAAAAGAACCGAAGAGGACATTCTTTGGATAAAGAGGGAACTCGAATTAGCATAGTTGGAATAAAGTTCTTGGAGTTAGTATTTTTTATATATAAAAATTAATTTATTTAATGGTGAAAATCGATAAAAAGCTTTGCATAGGCTGTGGAAGCTGCGTAGCCATAGCTCCAGAAATCTTCGATCTAGATAAAGATGGTAAAGCAATTGTGAAGAATCCAAAGGGAAATGGTAGCATAGATGAGGCTATAGAAGTTTGCCCTGTTAAAGCAATCAAAAAGTAAATTACCTCTCCACTAGTTTTTCAGCAGCTTTATCAGGGTCTGGAACTCCTCTAAAAGCAACTTCCTCCTTTCCACTTTCATAACTGATTATACTCGTTGGCACTGCCATTACGTTGAACTTTGTTATTAGTTCCTTTCCTTTTGGGGTCATAGCATCTATAACTTCAAATTCAAACTCATGTTTTTTTCTCAGCTCTCCCCAAACTTCTTTTGCTAACGGGCAGTAGGGGCAATTCGATGTTGTTAGCAAAGTAACCTTAACCATATATTAAATAATTTATTTTATTTAAAATTAACATTTTCTTCTATTGAGTTATGAATCCACTAAATAAACCAGATAAAATGAGCTTGAGTCCCACATTTTGGGATATACATTAACAAATTCTTTGTATATTATTTTTCAGTTTCATATCTTATGTACCAGGACACCCGCTACTACCAGAACTACTATTGGTTGTGCTATTTCTTCCAATTTGTTTAAATTAAATCTTTAACCTTGTCACAAATATCACTTGGTTTATTTTCAGTTAATTTACATATTAACGCTGTTAGAACTTTAGTTTCTTGCTCTTTGCCAATTGACTCACCAGAACCAACTCTATAATATTTACAACCAAAAACAAGTGTTGGTATGGCTCCAGTACTGTACTTAGAGAATATCTCTCTATCTGCGTCAGAATCCATATTATTATGGAATGAAATATAGCCCTCAAATTTCCCCGCAACATCTTCTATTATTGGGTGTTCCCATCTACAATGTGGACAACGTTCGGAACCAAAGAAATATATGATTGGTTTGCCATTTTCCTTACAAATTTCATCTTCACTCACTAAAAAATTACCAATAGTTCCAGTTGGTTGTCGGGTTTCTTCTTTTGGTATTTCTTGTGAAGTATCCAGCGGTTGCGATACAAATAAGTAGGTACCATCTTTTGTTATATAAACCGGTATTTGTTGACCCTGGTAAGAAGTTATGACTTTATAAACTCCACTCATCTCTTCGACCGAAACCAAGGTAACTTGTCCTACTTGAACAAGATTACTATTTATATAATCAATTGCTTTCTTCCCTACTTCTTCCCCAGGAAGTACAGTAGCACCTGTTATTTGTAGCCTTTGTTGGTGTAGCAAGACTACTAGGGCTATAGCTAAAACTAAAGAAACTATTATCCATGGGTTAATTTTTGGTATGTTAATGGTTATCTTCATAATTTTCAATTAAATACAAAGTTTAAATAGTTATTACAATTTACTCCTTTTAATTTAAAAAGCAATGGCTTAAATTTATTTAATAAAAATCATCATCTACATTTATGGGTATCAAAGAAATTCTAAGCTCTAAAAGAACAAAAACTGCAAAGATGGTCGTAGCACTAACCTTTAAAACTTATCTTAAAAATAGGGAAAAAACTTTTGGGGAATTTAACATAGAACAACTTAAGTTGCAGTTAAGGAAAATAAAAGAAGAATCAATTTCCAATTTAGAGAATCTTAAGGAAAAAACCATAAGAAATCTTAAGGAAAAAGGGATTAAAGTTTTTGAAGTTAGAAACTCAGAGGAAGCTAAAAAAGTTTTGTTTAAAATTATTGGAAAGGATGAAGTTGTAGTTAAAGCTAAATCAAATACAATCAACGAGATAGGTCTAGACTTATTTAAAGGAAGGAACAGAGTAGTTGAGACTGATTGTGGTGATTTCATCGTTCAATTTTGTGATGAAGAAGCTATACATCCTGTTCTTCCAGCTTTGCATATTCCAATTGAAAAAATAGTCAAAAAAATAAATGAAAAATTTAAAGTTAGGTTAGAAAAATCTCCAGAAAAAATTACTGAATGGATTAGTGAGCACCTAAAAAAAGAAATCCTTAAAGCAGATGTTGGCTTAACTGGAGCGAATGTAATTTCAGCTGAGGGAGCAATTTTTATTCTTGAGAATGAGGGCAATATTTCTTTAATTTCAAGGATACCGAAAAAACACGTTATAATAGCAGGAATAGATAAAATAGTTTCATCTACCCAAGATGCTATTACAATTTGTCAGGCCTCAACCATATGGGGAACTGGAACTAGTTTGCCCGCTTACATAAATGTAATCTCTTCACCAAGTAAGACAGCGGATATAGCAGGAAAGGAGATTTTTGGTTTGCATGGGGCAAAGGAAGTTTACTTAATTCTCTTGGATAACGGAAGAAGTGAAGCAATCAAAAATGGTTTTGGTGAGCTATTGTATTGTATAAATTGTGGTGCTTGCTTGTATTTTTGTCCTATCTATAGGCAGATATTTGAGAAATATGGTTTGAACTATTTTGGTGGAAGAGGTGTAGGGATTACTACTTTCATAAATGGAATTGAGGTAGCTTTTGACAGGGGTTTATACTTTTGTACAACTTGCAGAGCTTGCAAGGAAAATTGTCCTCTGGACATAGACATCCCAGAGCTAATGAGGAAGTTAAGAAAGGAGGCTGTGGAGAAAGGCCTAGAGACAGAAGCTAATAAGAGGATGATAGAAAATATCGCTGTTGATGGAAATCCATTTGGAAAAATAGAAGAAGGAAAGATTCCAAAAGAGCTATATTGTTGCTGATGGAAATGAAAATCAATTTGAGTGTAATCGTTGGAGCAATTATTTTGATAGTAGCTCTTTGTATTTTATTTAAACCTACAAGTACTACCGGTTATTGTTCCTTGCAAATGGGAAAAGAAAAAGTAATTTTCGCCTATTACGATGGTTGTCCAGCTTGCGCTCAGATGAAACCAATTATGAAAATGCGGAATGATGTTTATTGGCTCAATATAATGGATGAAAAATGCAAGGAAGTTATGGTAGAGCTTAATCTTAACATACGAGCAGTTCCAACATTTGTTTGTACAAAAAATACAAGCATCCAAGCTATCGGAGCAATGAGTGAGGCCACAATTAACGAATGGATTGGAAGGAACTGTTGATAATATGGAATTACCAATTTCTTTACTTGGAATTAGCTTGGGGCTCCTAGATGGTGTTTTGAATCCTTGTGCTTTATCAGTTCTATTCTTTCTTGTTGCATACCTGTTAGTAATCGGCTCAGGTAAAAAATGCCTAAAAATTGGAATAGCCTATTCCTCTGTAGTTTTTGTTGTTTATTTTTTGTTCATGTATGGTGTACTAAATATTATCGCAATAATCGGCTTTATAGAGGTTATTAAAACCATCGTAGCGAGTGTTCTAATAGTTGCAGGGTTTCTTTCATTAAAAGATTTCTTTTTTTATGGTAGATGGGTTTCTTTAGAAATACCAAAATTTGCAAAGCCAAGAATAGAAAGACTGGTAAAAATGGCAACCTTACCTTCGGCAATTCTTCTAGGACTGGTTGTAAGTTTAGTTGAAATTCCTTGTGCAGGTGGTTTTCCCATAGCATTTGCAACAATTCTGGCAGACAGAGGTATTACAGGAATTTCGAGTGCACCCTACTTAATTTTATATAACTTCTTTTTTGTACTTCCTTTAATCTTGCTAGTTTTGATTTTTTACTTTGGCTTGCAAAAAGTTGAGAGAGCTGAAGAGCTGAGGTTAAAAACAAGAAAATACATGCGATTGGTCATAGGCCTAATCTTGATTGTTTTAGGTTTAGCAATGTTGCTAAGGTGGATATAGTGATTTTGAAATTGTTTAAGAATGTTTTGTATTATCCAGGGTGTATGTATAAGTTTGTTCTAAAGGATCTAGGTAAAAAATACGAGGAAATTCTGAAAAAATGTGGAATTGATTTTATCAAGCTAAAGGGGCTAGAGGTTTGTTGTGGCTCACCAGTTTTGAATGCTGGATATTTTAAAAATTTCGAATTACTTGTTAAAAACAATCTAAGAGTTTTCAAGGAGCATAGTATTAAAAAAGTTATAACTCCATGTCCAGCCTGTTTTAAAACTTTTAAGATCGAATACCCAAAGTTCGTAACTCTAGATTTTGAAATTGAGCACGTAACCCAAACAATTTGGAATGCTATAAAAAATGGGAAATTAAAATTAGATGAGGTTAAAAAGCCATTAAAAGCTACTTTTCATGATCCCTGCCATCTAGGAAGATATTGTGAAGTTTATGATGAACCAAGAAAAATTTTAGAAAGTTTCAGATATGATATTGTTGAGATGGAATTCAGTAGAGAGAATGCATTTTGTTGTGGTGGTGGTGCAGGTCTAAAAAGTAATTATCCAGATTTGGTAAAGGAAATTGCAAGAGATAGAATCAAACAAGCACTAAAAACAAAGGCTAAATTTTTAATTACAGCTTGTCCTATGTGCTATGTTTGTTTAAAAGAAGTCGCTGATAAAAAGATTGAGGTAGTTGAATTTTCCTCTTTATTTAAATAAGATTCAAACCCAAAACTTAAAAATCTCAAATCTCAAATTTCGAAAGTTTTATAAGCTTTTAAATAAATTATTTATTAGGCGAGCTGACTGGATAGCTTCGGCTTTGTATCAAAACAAAGTTGAGGAAGTTCCACCCATTGAAGGAATTGTAAGGCAATAACCTGAGAAGGTTTTGTTGGTATCAGAAACGAACCAATTACCAACTAGAAATGATGAGCAAACGAGTTGTTGGGATTGGATGAAACGGACCAACAATCCAGATGAGATGCAAGCTCTTAAAGCGCTCAGACGAATGCTATCAAAACAGAAGGTGGGCTATGGTCAGCACGCCTTTTAAAATAAGGTAAAAATATGGGAAAAAATAACTTGAAAGAAACCGCATTATTCCTAAAAATTATAGAAAATTTTATGGAAAGATATGTGAACGAGGAAGATGAAGCTCTTTGCTACCTAAATTGATTTTATGGTTAAAAGAGAAAGAACATATTTACCGATGGGTTTTGGTGGACTAGTTAGATATTCTGAGAGAGAAAGAGAGCTGGTAAAGTTAAAACCACAACATGTTATTTGGGGTATAATTATATTGGTAATAATTGAAGTGTTTTTAAAATTATTTTTTTGAGTACTTAGGTAACATTAAACTTCTCAACCTGAAATTAAAGTAAACGTTAAATTTAAAAGCCAACAATATGATAATATGCAAGAGGAAGAAGTAAAGAAGCAATTGGTTGGAACCATAGCTCACTATTATGGCAAAATTGGAGTTGGAGTAGTTGATTTGGTGGATACTCTAAAAGTCGGCGATGAAATATTAATACAAGGAAATGTAACAAACCTTAGACAAAAAGTGGAATCAATGGAGATTGAACACAAGCAAGTTGAATCTGCAACCAAAGGTCAATCCATTGGTCTTAAGACTGTTGATAGAGTCAGAGAAGGAGACCAAGTATTCAAAATACTTGAATAAGTAAAATAAATCAACCAAAATTAGCAGAATTAATTATTTGTATATTTATATTTTTAACTTTTCGTGTTTATTTAAATAATATGTTTTTTCCTTGTTCTTGCTCTCTGAATTTCTTTTCTTCTTGTAATTTCTACTGGTGAAGGTTCTCTTTCTTTTACCAACCCAAGGACTCTTTTTATGTTATACAATAACCCTTTAGGTTTCCAGTGTATTCCAACAACATGTGTAGCTAATTTTTATAATTACAATTGGTTAAAAAATATTTAAAATCAAAACTTACATTAACTTATTTTAGTCTTATTGCCTCTAGATTCCTTGGAACAATCGTATCTATCCTAAATATCCTCTGGGCAGATCTAGAAAATTCAGTAGCCTTTTGATTTTCCCCATGTACAACTACTATCCTTTCTGGTCTTGCGCTTAATCTACCTATGTAAGCTAACAATTGATTTTTGTCACTATGTCCGCTGAGGCCTTCTAGTGTTTGAATTTCCATTTTTAAAGGTAGGGTTATTGTCTTTCCCTCTTCAACTTTGAATGGAATTTCCTTCCAGCCTTTCTGAATTCTTCTTCCCATGGTTCCTTCACAATTATGAACAAGAATGTTGTTAGCTAAGAAATTATGATGAGGTGGAGTAGTAATATCATATAAGTACCCCTTAAATGGTATTTTTTCAATTTTCTTTATTCTTGTTAACTTTAGTCTCATTTTAATACACCATATGGGAAATTTATTATCTCTTCTTTAGTTAAGTTACGCTTTAATTTCCATTTACATTCACTTTTTATGAATTGGCCTTTTTTATTTCTTGTAAGTATAGAATTTCTTTTTTCTAACAAACCAAATCTCAAAAACATATTAAGATGTTTATTTATAAGGTTATTGCTACATTTACTGAGTCTAATTCCATCCTTATAGAGACTCTCATAAATTTCAGATGTTTTTTTCCATTCACAATCATTAAATATAACTTGTAGTATACTCATTTTTCAACTAACCAAATTTTATCATTTTTTGATAGCTTCCCAGCTTGTACCCAACGGTAATTCTTTGTTAGTACAGGATGTTCTGGTGACAGAAATAACTCTTTTCCATCCTCAGTTACAATATGTATGATTTCATCATCGTATTTTCTTCTTGCACATAATGGTGCGAAACATTCATCCACTTTATGTTTACTTATATTTACGCTTAAAACATTTTCTGAAATTTTTCTTAATTCGATTTGTTTTGTTTTTAACAAAAGTTTACCAGAATTAAATATTTGCTTTATTTCTCTACAATTAGCATCCAATGCAACTTCAGTATCACCCCTTACACATTGGTAGCCAACAAAGATTAAAGTGCTTTTTTCATCTTCAGCTAGTATTTTTAAGTGCTCTATGACCGGTCCACCAACTAACATGCCAGAAGTTGAGAGAATGACGCAAGGCCTATCTTCCCACGCCTTTTCCCTTTCGCTCGTAGATGCTATCCTTCTAAATATCGGATTTAGGAATGGATCCTCACCCCCAAATATTTTCCTTCTTATTGTTCTCGATAAATATTCTGGGTAAGCTGTAAAAATACCGTTTGCATCCCATATCATCCCATCTACATATATAGGATATTGAAAATTATTTTCAACCAAAATTGCCATAACTTCTTGTGCTCTTTCAACCGCGAAAGTTGGTAAAAGTGCTATCCCTCCCCTTTCCATAGTTTTATTAATAATCTCTAGAAGTTGCTTTTCTACGTCACTTTTCTTCGGCATTATATCTTCTGGGCCACCATAAGTTGATTCCATTATTAAAGTTTCAACTCTTTGGAAATGTGTGGAAGCAGGTTCAAGTAAGGTAGTTCTACCAAATTTTTGGTCTAGAGCATAAAGGATGTTATGTAACCCTTCACCTATATGCAAATGAATTAAGGCACTTCCAAGAATATGTCCTGCATTCTCTAGAGTTAACCTAACATCAGGAGCTACATCAGCAACCTCTCCATATTCTAGGGTAATTGCATGTTTTACGGCATCCTTAACCCCCTTCACACTAAACAGTGGCTTAACCATAGACCTTTGCATAACATCTATATAATCTAACCAAAGCAAAGTAGCTAAATCTATGGTTGGGGTAGTGCAATAAAGTGGACCATCATACCCATATTCATAAAGCATGGGTACAGCTCCTATGTGGTCCAAGTGGCTATGAGAAACAATAATTGCATCCAACTCGTTATAATCAAACTCTTTTGTGTGAAAGATTGGCAACATGTTAGCATTTGTACCACCAACGTTAACCCCACAATCTATTAAAACTTTTGATTTTGCCGTTTCAAGTAAAATGCAACTTCTTCCAACCTCTCTCCAACCACCAAGGCCAATAATCCTAATCCAATCTCTGTTTGTTTTCCTCTCAGTGAATATGTTTTTACCAACCTTGTTCAAAAAACTCTTCCTAAATTTAGCCTCTGTATGCAAAACTTTCCTTATACCCTCAATTACATCAGATTTTATGGATGGTATCCGCTCTATTCTTGGAACCCAAAATGTTCTACGTCTTATTTCTCTAAAAGTTTCTCCACCCTTTCCAATAACTATTCCTGGTTTCTCCGCACTTATAATCACTAAACTTCTTTCAGGCTCAAAATAAATCTCCTTAATTTTAGCATCCTCTGGCACTATTTCCAAGATTATTTTTTTTGCAGTTTCAGTATCAAGGCAAATATCACCCTCAGGTCTAACCTCAATTCTTTTCTTCAGCTGGGATACTATATCTCTAATGACCTCTTCATAAGTTAGAAAAAAATCCTTATCTTTCGTGTAGACTATTATCTCAGAACCTTCTAGCTCAATTCTACTGACCACACCTTTAGGTAAACTACTCTTTACCCTTTCAAGAATTTCCATTTTTTCACTCAAATTTCACTTTAGTTCATGACGCGTAATTCTAATTCCTTCTTTGGTTATAACAGCGACATCTATAGCTTTACCACCAGAAGCAATATCCCTCTCGGTCGCAGCCCTTACAGCCTTCAAAGCAAGCTTACCTCCTTCTTCAGCTGAAATCCCATCCTTATAATCACTTTCTAATACACCCAAAGCAATTGGTGATCCAGAGCCTGTTGAGAAAAATTTCTTCTCCTCTTCTATTGAACCAAGAGCATCTAAAGTAAATATCGCTGGTTTTTCACCATATCCTGCTAATATCAACTGAACCATATAAGGCAAGAAAGACCATCTACCAGAATGTAATATATTTGCTAAAAGTGTTGCAGCCCCTTTAATTGAAATTTTTCTTTTTGTTTCCATTGAAAATAACTTCAGCTCTGCTCGCATCAATCTTGCTAGAGCTTGACAATCTCCCTCATAGCCAGCGATAGTTAAAGCAATATGATCTTCGATAGGAAGAATTTTTTCTGCTTCCTTGCTAGCAACCATATAGCCCAAAGTAGACCTTTTCTCTGCCGCTAATACTACCCCATCTGAGCAAATCAATCCGACCGTAGTAGTACCAGATTTTCTTATTGGCAACTTTTCCTCCAAAAAATCACCAGAAGATACAATTTAATTAATTTTTGCATACTTAAATATCTTTTGTTTATTTATTTTTTAAATATTTACGAAACTCATGTGCAAATAACACATTATGGTTAAGCAAGTCAACAATTCTTGCATTTATTTTCTCTCTTTCAAAATCTAATAAACCATAGCTTGCCGGGTGGCCTTTTTTATCCTCTTTTTTAAGATGCCCTGGGTTTATCCAAAGTATTTTATCCTTCTCCTCTATTTTTGGAATGTGTGTATGAGCGTAAAGAACTACTTGCACCTCACGATTAGCTACAACCTCTTCTGGTTTTGGGTCATCTGGAAGATCATATTCATGTGAGGTTTGAGAATGGGTTAAAAGAATCTTCCATCCATTATAAACCTTTATCAGTCTATTGGGTGTAGCTGGATTTTTATACAAATCTTCAAAAACCCCAGGAATTCTTGTTAGCTTAATGTCATATTCCTCTATCAAATCCACATCGTGATAATCATCCCCAAGATGGATAATTTCTTCAACCTTTTCATTTTTTACCAATAGATCAGCTACTATTCTTACATACTCCAAATTTCCGTGGGTATCTCCAATAGCACCGATTCTCATTTTAGTTAATTTATTGATTTTCTTCACTTAAATCTTTTACAAAACGAATTAACCTCATGATCTCCCTGCTTTCTTCATCTAGTGGAATATACCTTTTTACGTCACAATCTTGATTCGATCCACAATTTCCACAACTTCTAGGATGAGTAATACAGCCAGCTTTATAAGCATATGACGCTGCTCTTTTTGCTTCCTCGATTTCATATTTATCTTCCACTTTATCTTCAATCGTTAAAACTTCACCAGATAAACCAGGGGTACCTGACCAATAAGCATTATCTAAGCCAGCTTGGTTAGCAATTTCAACGCATCTCTCCATTAATTCTCTCGATGCTCCAGGGTGATTTTCTAGGACAAAATTTGGTCTAAAAGCTAAAAAACAAACTTGTAAAGATTTATGGATAGAGGCTAAGAATTCAGATAGAGGTTTTATTTCATCTTCATTCACCTTTGGAATTACCAGCACACGATATTCCCAGAGTTTATCCTTTGCATTTTTTGCAATATACTCAGCATTTCTTAGTACAGGTTCAGCTGGAGCACCAGTAATCGCTCTATGAACTTCATCATGGTAAGCCTTTATATCATAAGTAATAGAAGTGGTAAAATCCAGAACTCTTTTTAAGCTACGTTGAGTTAAAAAACCATTAGTATCAAAATTTACTTTAACACTAGGATCAATTTTTCTTGCTTCCTCTACAATTTTTTCTATGTAGGGTAAGTTAATTGTTGGTTCACCACCTGAGAAAAATATTCTATCTGCACCAATTCTTTTCCCTTGAAGCGAGTTTAAGTTTCTTAAACATTCTTCAGCCAATTCTTTTGGCTCGACATAACCTCTTATTTTTTCGTACCTTAACTTTTCTTTATTATCAGGATATTGAGAAATTGTCCAATTTTGGCAGTTTAGACACTTGTAATTACATCCAGCAAGAAAGATTGTGTAACTTTGGGGTGGAGCAGGATGAAGCGTACAAGAAGCGACCTCAGGTAATGTGACTCTACAAACTCCAGTTTCTCCCTCTAACCTATTAGCTCCACATTTCCATTCACACAACGTACAATTTTCAAGCTCCTTAAGATACTTCTCCATGTTCTTTAACTTAAGGCAAAAAATTTTTAGCTTTTCAAATCATTTATTGTTTTTACATCTTCCCCTCTAATTTTTTATCAAACATGCTATTGCACTTGAAGCTGTGATTATATGAAAGAAATTAAAAAGTACATTCAAATATTTAATTAATACTAATTAATAGTGGTGTAATATGGAAAAAGAGTTTCATGGAGTGTTTAAATTTGGAGTTGGAATTGCAACTGATATAGCACAAGAAGCTCTGGATGAAGTAAGAGAAATGTTGGATAAAATGCCTATATTTGGAAAAAGATACACTACAAAAGAGTCAGAAGATGAATTGAAAATTTACGTAGATTTAGCAGGTGTCAAAAAAGAAGATATTGACCTGAGTCTTTATGAGCATGCTTTCGAGGTGAGGGCAAAAAGATATTACCCAACAGAGAGGGAGTATAAAATTTTTGGTGAGCTACCAACTTATGTGAAGCATGAGGAAGCAAAAGCTGCATATAAAGATGGCATTTTAGAAATTACTGCTCCTAAACTGAAGGGTAGAAAGGTAAGTATTGAATAAGATTAGGATTAAGGAAGAAATTTAAATTCATACTTACACATTTTTCATAAAGCTATCAATTTTCATTCTAGATCGTCTACTAGATAAGATTTTTCACCTTTAGCCTTTCTTAATTCAGCTTTCATTTCTTCTTCCATTCCTAGAACCTCTGGTCTTAACAATTCTTCAAATTCATTAGTATCGCAAGTATAATAGATTGTCTCAGGATCGATATTTCCAAATTCATTTTTGTAAGCTACAACTCTGGCTATTACCTTTCCATTTTTATAGCCGGTATAACTTACGGCAAACTCTGAATCCAGCTTTTCCCACTTGTAGTTATGCACTCGCCTCACTTTAAATTTTTAAAACAAAGTTTTTTAATATTAAGTAACTAATTATTTTATACACCAATAATCTCGAGGTGTATAAATGGAAAAAATAAAAATAGAATTAGGAGTTCTGATCGCAGCGATAATAGCCATTCTACTCATTGCAGGAACAATAGCAATAGCATCAAATGGAAATGGTAAAGTAACACCAAAGAAAACTATGATAATCTCTTTTGACAAAAAACCAACCTCAGAACAAATAGCTAAATTAAAAGAATTAGGAGCAAGGATAACTTATCAATACAGTATAACACCAAAAATAGCGGTCAAAGTTTCTGAAGATTTAATCCCTTTAATTTCAGAAATTCCTGGAGTAGTTAGTGTAGGTGAAAATAAACAAGTTCATGCGTTGCTTGATGTTTCAGTTCCACTCATCGAGGCAAATAAAGTATGGGCAGAGGGAATAACTGGCCAAGGAGTAAAAGTGTGTATAGTTGATACAGGAGTTGATTATAACCATCCAGCATTAGCGGGGAAACTAAATTCAAGTAACCCAAATGAATGCTATACTTTCTTAGGTAATGGAGCTATTCGAGAAGTAGGATGCATGGATGACAATGGACATGGAACCCATGTAGCAGGAATAGTTGCTTCAACAGATTCAACTTATAAAGGAGTAGCTTATGGAGCTTCCCTAGCAGTTGCAAAAGTTCTTGATTCACAAGGCTCAGGATACTATGTAGATGTTATGGCAGGAATAGACTGGTGTGTAAACAACGCGGGTGCAGATATAATATCAATGAGTCTTGGAGGTAGTTCAGGCACAGAATACGCATGCGACACAAATGATTTAGCAGCTACAGCAAATTCAGCAGTAGACTCAGGCTTGGTAGCTATTGCAGCAGCAGGCAATGATGGAGCGTATGAAATATTAACTCCAGCCTGTGGTTCAAAGGTTATAGCGGTAGGAGCAAACAATGATGCTAAAGAAGTAGTGTGGTGGTCCAACAGAGGTGAACAACTAGACCTAGTTGCACCTGGAGTAGATATTATGTCATGTGAGTACAACACTGCTGGTTTCGTGGAGAAGAGTGGAACATCAATGTCAACTCCACATGTTTCAGGGGTTGCAGCTTTGTTGTTAGAAACAGACCCAACACTTGCACCGCTAGAAATAAAGGCGATTCTTAATGAAACAGCATACCCACCCAGCGTTTGTTATGAAGGTAGAAGAATAGGTCGGGGACTTGTTCTGGTAAAAAAAGTTGAGTGCACAGAAGCTGTTACAGGAGGAGGAATAGTTAACGCTTCAGCAGCTTATGAAAGAGTTAAGGTAGTTGATACAACACCTCCAACGATTACGATAGAAACACCAGCCAGTGGAAGTGTTACAAATTCACAAGTAGTGAGCTTCACAGTAAAAGATAATGTAGATGTAGATGAATCAACGATTGTCGTAAAAATTAATGGTGCAATTTCAGCTGTATTTAATGCAACCACGGATTGTACAGCAGGAACAACTTCAGTACCATGCTCTTATACAGAAGCAGGAATTGTGGAGGGTTCAAATACACTAACAGTAGATGCTAATGACACTTCAGCTAATGCTGCAACACAAGCATCGAGTACATTTACTTACGATGTAACCTCACCAACAATAACGAATTCTACAGGAAATACAGAGGCAACAACTGGCGAGCCAGTAACAATTAGTGCAATCATCACAGACAATGTAAAGGTTGATAGCGCAACGGTTTACTACACTCCAATCGATGGTACAGAGACAAGTGTTGCAATGAAAGAGCAGGCTAACAACTTGTGGAATGCAAGTATACCAGTTGATGAAAACAAAGTTGGAACGATAACTTATCACATAGTCGCAAAGGATACAGCTACCAATGAAGCAAGAGATCCTACCACAGGGGAGTATAATATAAAGGTAACTGATAATGATCCGCCAGTAGCGGATGCTGGCCCAGATCAATCAGCTTATGTAAATGAAATAGTAACCTTTGATGGCTCTGGTTCAACAGATAACATAGGAATAGTAAGTTATGAGTGGGATTTTGAGAGCGATGGTACAGTAGATGCAACTGGAGTAAAAGTAAACCACACCTACACCGCAGTGGGCAACTATACGGTAACTCTTACAGTAAAAGATGCGGCAGGCAACTCAGCTAACGATACAGCTTTGGTAACTGTAACAGAAAAGCCTGCAATGCATGTAGCAAGCATTGATGTAGTATTAATTTCACGCTCTCGTGGATGGAACTACTATGCTGAAGCAACGGTAACTATCGTAGACGCTTATGGCAATCCAGTTGGAACAGCAACAGTCTATGGTGAATGGAGTGGTGCAACTACAGATAAAGATTCTGGAGATACAGATGCAGAAGGAAAAGTAACATTTCAGTCAGATTCTGTGTGGAAACCAGCATCAGGAACCACATTTACTTTCTGCGTAACTAGTGTAACAAAAACTGGTTGGCAATATGATGAATTAGCAAATGTAGAGACATGTGATTCAGTAACAGTCCCATAAATCTAAACTTTTCTCTTTCTCTTTCTCTTTTTTATTTAACATTATAGAGGCATCTTTATTTTTTTCTTCCGAATTTTTCATCGCTATGTAACTATTACTTTCATCCTAACCAGGCGTATAACAATCGTTTTATAACTTTAGCTCTTATTTTTCACTATTTCTGATGAAAATGCAAAGGTTACATTTCAGCCGACTAACAGGATCATATAAAATAAAACAAATGAGCCTTTAAATCGCTTTATACTTAATTATCATCTCTTCATCATTTGTCATGATCCGATTATTTTCTGATAAATATTCTAGATGAGCTGCTATTTCATCCAAAGCTAAAATTTCGTTCAGGTCTGCAGGCAAGTTTGAGACCTCAAGGAACTCTGGATGTTTTGTATAGTATTCATCAGTTACTTGAGCTAAGCTTTTTTCAGTTTTACATATTTCAATTAACTCAGCCAAACGTTGTTCATGAAAATTTTCTATTTCCTCAGCTTTAGCTTTAATCGAGTAAATGTCATCTTCATGTGCAGGCAAACCAAGATCTTGCTCTTTAGCTAACTTAGCTGTTTTTCTGAGTGAGTTAAGATAAGCTTCTAGTCCAGCACCTCTGTTACTTTTAGGAGATTGATGAGGAGTTGTGACAGATAAAATATGGTCACCCAAAAATATAAAATCACAAACTCTTAGTATGATAGAACCTAAAGAATGTCCAGGAGTATGATATACCTCGTACTGATTAATGATTTTATCTCCATCTCTTACTTCAATCAATTCATAATCTGCTGAATTAAAGCTAAACTCTCGTCTTGGCATAGTACCTAATGCTAATTCTAGTAATTTGCTCTTGTCCTTGCCAGACCTCTTCAAAAGCCAGCTCATTTGTTCTCTCATTTTTTTAAATTCTTCAGCATAATTTTTTATCTGTCTGCTATCTAACTCATGCACATATACTTTTTTCTTTTTTAATCGCTCGTAACCAAGCATCCCAAAATGATCAAAATGTCCATGAGTAATTACAATGTTG
>JASEGN010000001.1:23740-49359 GCA_030018055.1 Candidatus Aenigmatarchaeota archaeon
CAATGTTGCTAACATCATCCAGTTCAATATCTTCCTTAAAGTCTCTTTTGATCGTTTCAAAATTATTCTCTACCTCAGCTCTTTGTTTTTCTCCATCTACGCTTACATCTACTAAGGTTGCTTCCTTATCTACGATTAAATATGTGTTTGTGATGTGATATGGAAAGTTTTCTATGGGGATTTTGTAAATGTGAACTCCATTGCCTTCAACGGTGTATTTACTTATCCCTTTAATTTCTTCTACATTCATTTTCATAAAAATTATTCTTCCTTTAAAAATTTTTAAATAAATCATCAAATATGACTAAAATTGAAGTCACAATCTTAGGAACAACTGCAGGCATACCTACAAAAGAGAGAGCTCATCCTGCTATCTATCTTAGCTATCAATACAGAAATGAATTTTGTTATTTGTTCGATTGTGGAGAAGGAACTCAAAGGCAAATTTTGCTAGCTGATTTAAACCCTATGAAGCTAGATGGAATTTTTATAACTCATTGGCATGGGGACCATTATATTGGCTTACCTATGTTAGTTGAAAGTATGGGTTTAGAGAATAGAACCAAACCGTTAGACATTTATGCCCCAGGAGCAAAAAGAGTTGAAAACTTAATTGATCTCTATTACTATTCTTCAAAAGGATTTGAGATTATATTGAAAGATGTTCCAGCTGAAGACGGTGAAATAACAAATTTATTAGAAACTAACGATTTTCGAATAGTTTCCACACCTGTTGAGCATGGTTTACCTGCTGTAGCTTATGGTTTGCTAGAAAGGGATAAGGTTAATATTGATCTGGAAAAAGCACAGCAAAAAGGATTACCAGATCGAGGGTTGATTTATAAAGAAATTAAAGAAAAAGGTAAAGCGCTCTTCGAAGATAGAGAAATTAAGCTTGAAGATATAGCACGAGTAGAAAAGGGCAAAAAATTTGTTTACTCAGGAGATACTCAGATATGCGATAATCTTATTAAATTAGCTCAGCAAGCAGATCTGTTGATTCAAGATTGCACTTATTTTGAAGAATCGGACAAATCTGAAGAATACGGGCATGCTTCACTTAACCAAGTCATAGAAATGGTTTATAAAACTAAAGTTAAAACCACTGTTTTGACCCATATTAGTAGAAAATATAGAGATCCAGAGGAATTAAAGGAAAGAATAAAAGATTATCCTAACTTTAAAATAGCGGAAGATTTTATGCGTATTGTGATTTAGCTTTACTTTATTTTTATTTGCATTAAATCCTTAATTGACAAAAACTACTATTTTTGCAGCTTCTTAGATTTTTATATCAAATCTCTTTCTTAGTTTAACAAAAGTAGACCAACATTTTCATACTTTATTTATCAACATTTTCGGATATAAAAATGTTGGTTATAAATCAACATATTTGAACCCAAATTATCAACCGAATTTCGTAGTGGTTAACTTATGAAAAGTCAAAATACCACTCCTTTTTGGCTAAAAAAGGCCTTTTAGAACTTTTTGTATTGCTTTTTTCATGATAGTTATTTGTTTTTTAGTAATAAAATTAAAATTTTAAATGCTACTTTCATTATAGCTATTAATATGAAATATGCGGAAATCATAATTCCAGGTAATGAATTGTTGGACGGGAATGTGGTCGATACAAATTCTCCATACCTAGCTCAAAAACTCCTAGAGGTTGGAGTTCAAACTCGAAGAAAAACCTTTGTAAGAGATGATGTTAACGAGCTTGTAAAAGCCATTGAAGAATCACTTAGTAGAGAACCAGATTATCTACTCATAACAGGTGGTTTAGGAATAACTAGGGATGATGTTACTAGGGAAGGGCTCAGCAAGGCTTTAAATAAAAGTTTAACTTATGATGAGAACACTTTGAGAAGAATAGAAGAATTACTTAAGAAGCGTGAAAGCGAACTAAGGGAAAAAGGGCTTACAGAAACAAGGAAAGGTTATGCAAGAATTATTGAGGGTTCAAAGCCAATTTATAACCAAGTTGGTGCAGCATGTGGTATGCTCATAGAAAAAGATAAAACTAAACTTGTTGTTTTACCTGGGGTACCTGAAGAGATGAAAGCTATGGTTGATTCTTTAATTGGAAAAATTTTTGTTGGTGATAGAATTTATTCTGAAATGATATATCTAGGAAGAGGGGAGGAAAGTGAATTTTTACCCCTACATGAGGAATTAAGTAAGCTTAAAATTGAGTTTGGTTCTTACCCGAAAGGTATGGACGTTTACATAAAAATTAAATCTGAAGATTTGGGAAAATTTGAAGAAGCGAGAAAAATAGTCGAAAAATATAAAAGGTCTTGAATTACTTTCATTTAAAATTCTTTATTGTAACATTGCCACATAAGAATTTAGCGGAACTCCTAACGAACTAGCAATTGGCTTGCATTTAGCCATTAACAAATAAAAAATCTTATCTTTAATAGGCTCTTCTGAAAGAGTTTCGTAATGGCCCATTCCTTTTGCTATCACCAAATCTGCTGAATTAAATTTAGCTTTAAATTCTCCCGAAGCTAAAGAAAAATCTATCCCAGGTGTATCGGTCCCTGTTGTCATTGCTTTTACTTCGCTTACCAATCCTGTCATTTTTAAATCCTCAATCGTTAAATCATCTTGAACCGGCTTGTCTTTAACTACATAAATGACTTTTTTCACACCAATTTTTTTGATTAAAGGTAGGTCGAAAAACACTTCACCTGCATTATCCGCTAAATACAAAATTAGTTTTGAATTAGCAAGCTTTTTCTCAACCCTATCAACATGATCTATTGTAAAATAAACTTCTTTTTTCACATCTTCTCTAACCTGAGTAAAATCCCTAAAGAAATCCACAGTATTGCCCAAAACAGAAAGTTTTACTAAACTTCTAAAATCTTGTGCATAGGAAGGAATTATCTCTTCATATAATTGAATAGCAATCTGCATTTCCTCATCTTTCATTTTTCTGTAAGGATCTTCACATTGAGTTACAGCTCTTATAACTCTTTGTACCTCGCCAGAGACTTGAGTTGGTGTCTTATAAGGTAAAAAATTTTGCTTAAGAGCTCCTAATCCCTTTTCTATAGCTTTTGCTCTAATTTTCTCACTAGAAGAAGCAAATTCAGCCGTTTGATACACTTGTCTTTCTAAACATTGATAACAATCTTTACTAACTCGCATCTCTCACCTTAAATTTTTTACTTTCTCTTGCTCCTGTGAAACCACATGTTCAATTTTTAGAGATCATCGAGAGTAGGGTTCCATTCGTATAATTTCAGAGAGCTCTTCTTCATTTCAAAAGTCTTTGGATTCTCCGAAATAAGCATATACCTCCAGAGTGTATCACATTCATGGCAGGCATAAAGCCAAACATTCTTGTGTTTGCTGGATCTTCCGTAGAAATCTATCCTCTTGTTGCATTCTGGACAAACTTTTTCCACTTTAACCTCCTTTTCTATTTCACTTCCTATATTTATACTTTTATTTAAAATTTGTTGTAATTTTGCTAAGCCTTGGGCAGTTAATCTCGGTCCATACCCCCAATCATAAATCTCATCTTTCATCTCCTCTCCCTACTCTCAACTTTCAATATTTCACTTCCTCATACTTCCTATAAAACGAACATGCTTAATTTTCAATCCAGGAGTTACAGTGCTTCGTGGAATCGGTAAATAGATATATGGGTCATGAATTAGTCTTTGCCTCGACAACATGGTAACCCGGTTGAATGCTTCAGGCACACTCTGCAAATATCTTAAATTTACCAACGGATATTTAATCTTCCCATTTTCGATTAAAAATGTTCCATCCCTTGTTAGCCCGGTTAAAACAACTTTCTTTCTATCAGCAGGATTTGTATAGTGAAATCTTGTGATGTAAATTCCAAGCTCAGTTGAACTTATGAGCTCATTCATCGTTGCCTCACCACCCTCTAAAAAAAGGTTTAATGGAATGGCACCTTCATCTCTATTTTCTAAGGGCAAAGCATGACCTGTGGTTGACTTATTCTCTTTCTTAGCTAAAAAAGAATCATATGCAAGATTTTTTACGACACCTTCTTCTACAAATACAATTTTTTCTTTAGGTGTACCTTCAAAATCAAATGGCATCCTATAACCTCTTATATCTAAAGAATCATCCCATAGGGTTATGTTTGAACCAAAAAGCTTCTTACCCAAATCTCCTCTTTCTATAAAGCTTTCATTTTCTTGGTAGTGTAACGCATTAAGTCCTAAATAAGCTAAGTACTCAAGCCAATCTGCCACTGCATACGGCTCGAGTACAACATCAAAATATTTTTCTTCTCTATCTTCAAACAAATCTATAGGCTCTTTTTGCATGCATTTGCTAGCAGCCTCATTAACTACTTCTTCTAAGTTCAGTTTTGAAACATCCTCATTTGCGATATTAGCATAGCCAGAAGTGATTCCATTGGTAAGTATTAAACTCAAATTAGCATCACTAAAATTAGCATAAGCAAGCGTACCAGCAGAATTTGCAACTACTACCTCTCCCACAGAGGTTGAAAATTTACCATCAACTCTTAGCCTAGTTTTTTCGACTACAGAGTTTACAGTTTCGGCTTTTTGTTTAGGTGTGTAATTTGCGGTTGATTCAAAAAATAACTCTGAGCAAGTCTTGTAAGGCTTTGGCGGCTCAAAATCTTCTATTGAGCTAGCATAGTCAGCTCGCTCTAACGCTTCCTCTATTGTTTTCTTAAATTTACTTTCATTAAAAGAATTTGTTGAAGCTGTACCAAGTTTTTTATCTTTCATCACTCTAACTACAAGCTTCTTCTCACTTTCACTCACATTTTGATGAATTGCCGAATCTGCAACTCTGGTTAAACCCAGCTCCATGGTATATAAATTCAGCTCTGTGTATTCAGCCCTAGGTTTAGAATAATCTAATATTTTCATGGCTACCTCCATTAATCTATCTGCGCCTATCATCTCACTCTGCTTCCAACTCTAACATTTCTAAATCTGGCTGGTGAACAAGCATGCCCGACATGTATTAATTGTTCTGGTAAACCCTTCCCACATGTAAGGGTACCATATACCTCAAAATAATTTTTATTGGCAATAGCATCACAAGAATTCCAAAACTCCAAGGTTTGACCTGTGTAGAATGGATTCTTTATCATATCCCTAATTTTACCATTTTTTATTTCCCAACCAATTTCGGTTCCAAAACTAAAATTTTTTCTTAGCTCATCGATGCTCCAACTGTAATTGGTGTCTAAAATTACACCATCCTTCACTTCATCTATCATCGCCTCAAGCTCATACTCACCAGGCAATAAATTAATATTTGTCATTCTTATCAATGGTATCTTGCTATAGCTACTTGCACGCATTGCACCACTTGGTGAATAATTTCTTCCTAGCAGAGTGTTAAGTGTCGTTATAGTTTCACGGGAAGTTAGTAAGCCAACTAACATACCTTCTTTAATTATATCTACTTTTTGTCCTGGAATACCTTCATCATCCCAACCAAAGGTGCCTAGACCTCCAGCTAAGGTTGCATCGGCTGTAACATTAACACATGGTGAAGCATATTTAAAGGAACCGAGTTTGTTCAATATTTGACTTATAAAACTTCCACCAGCTAAGCTTTGTTCTGAGCCAAAAATTCTATCCAATTCAATACCATGCCCAATAGACTCATGTATTTGTAAGTAGAGTTGAGAAGGATATAAAATAACTGTAGTTTCCTTAGCTTCGCAGGGATTTGCTTTTAATAATTCTTCGGCTTCTCTTGCTACCTTTGCAGCATTGCCAACAAAATCTAAATGCTCAACGAATTCATAACCCATAGACGCAAAATTTCCATCTCGCTTTGGATAACTCCTGACTTGTGTTTCACCATCTTCACTAGCAATAGCAACTAAACCACCACCCGAAAGTACTAATTCTTGCTCGAGTAAGGAGCCCTCACTTGATGCAAAAATTTTCTTAATTTTTCTGAATTTTAAACTAGCTTGTCTACTCACCAATTTTTTACTAGCTTCTTGCATAGCCTGATCGCATTTTAAGAGCAAGTCAATTTTTTGGTCTTGCTTAACCTCAAATGGATCTTTTTGATAAGGAGTCTTGTAGTTAGCTTCAACAACTTGCGTTGGTGCTAAGCTTATAGGTTTTTCTTTTACATAGTTAGTGGCTTTTGCAATTTCTATAGCTTCTTTGGCTTTCCTTTCTATTTCCTCACTTGCTACCAAAGAGCTGGAAGCAAAACCCCATCCATTATCGTATAGCAGTCTAATTCCAAATCCTTCTTTTTCTCCGTAAAAAGATTTCTCTACTATCCCATTCCTCGTTTTAATTTCTTCCTCTTGCTCAAGCACAAGCCTAATATCAGCATACCTAGCTTTATTAGCTATTGCCACATCAATCGCTTTATAAGCTAGTTCTTTCATAAAAATCTTTTCTCGATAATTTTTAAATATATAAGCTGTATAGTCATGAATTAATGAACCAACTATGTTTTTATTAAGAAAAGGGGTAACTAATCACAGTGAATAAGAATGACTTTACCAAAATTTGAATATTTGAGTAGACTTGAGGTATGTATAGAGCCAGCACTTAAGCTCTGGCTCAAGCACTTGCGTTATCCTGTGTCTCGGTTATACAGAAAGATATTTGAAGGTAAGTATTTGAATACTAAATTACCAGATGTTCATGATTTGAATGAACTCAAGCGTGTACTTGGCGAAGTTACATGCACTCTAGAACTGTTAGATAGAATCAGCTACCCTGAAGCAGTCTGGGCGAAGAAAAGGGATGACTGCGATGGGTTTGCGATCCTGTGTGCAGACCGCCTTTACACTCTCGATGGAGTAGAAGATATAAAATTGGTCACCGCAATAACCAAGCCAGTCAAAAATTCGCACACAGTTTGCACATTTTTTGACCTTCACTTAGAAAAGTACAGGTACTTTGATAACGCGTACTTGGTTGAAAGAGGGTTTGAAAGCAGAGAAGATATAGTGGATGACATGATAAGTAAACGAAGATCGCATGTGCTCTGCTGGGATGTTGTGGAGCCACAGACACTTAAACAGATTGAATACCACTCCCAATAATAAGAGATTTCTATTAGGTTATAGCATAATGATAAAATGGAAGAAATAATTGCCAAGAAATACAATGAATTAACTAAAGGTAAAAGTGATGTAGAAGCCAGAATAAGCATATTTGAATACATAAGGAATATACCTTATTACATACTACCAGAACTACTTGATTCTGAAAAAGGACCAATAAAAATGTTAAAAATGAATAAAGGCTCTTGTCAACCTAAACACTTTCTTTTAGAGCAAATGTATACGGAACTAGGAATTTCAGTACTATATGTAAGATACGCATTCAAATGGGACGAAATAGGGATTGATTATCCACCAAAGCTTAAAGAGCTAGCTAAGCAAATGCCAATAACTCATCATCTTGCATGCGAAGCTGATATCGAGGGCAAATCAGTTTTAGTTGATGCAACTCTTGACCCTCCTTTGAAGAAGATATATCCTCGTGTAAATGAAAAGTGGGACGGGATTAGTGATACTTTGCTTGCTATTTCAAAATTTTCAGATAAAGAATTCCATCATCCTTTGACTGAAAGAGTGTATCTTGGTTCACCTGTATTTAGCAAACTAGAATCTGAATTTTACACCGAGCTTAATTCATGGTTAGAAGAAGTTAGAAAAAATTGTTGATTTGCTATTTTAATAAATATTGAGTAGCCTTTACTAACCCAATGCAACCCGCAAACATATGATCTTCTCCTAAAGCATATCTATACATAGTCGATTTTTCTACTAACCCTTTAAGTTTTTGTCTGTTAGGACCTGTTATTAATGTTATTTCTGGAATATTCTTCTCAATGGAAATTGCACCATGCCCACCATCTTCATAAACCTCTTTAAATCCCAGTTCAGCTCGACAAAGTTTCAACTCTAAATTCCATAGCTTAGTTTCATCAACTAGGGCAGTGTGGTGCTCAAACATTCCACAAATTTCATCATCTCTTAGAGAGAAAGCTATAGTATGAAGATTACCAATGTTCATGGCAATTATTGACCCTTTTGCTCGTTCATCTTCTTTAATTCCAAGGGCAGCTGCTGGACCTGTATCCATCAAAATTACTGGTCCATCATAATTTTCCTTAACTGATTCTAAGACTGAGTGCATTCGACTAAATTCTTCAGGCACATGGTCAAGATAAGCAAATGACTCTAATTTTCTACTGGTTTTTAATTTTTCTTCAAACATTTCAAACCTGCATTCCCTATCATGTTTTTCTTTTTTAGAATGTCCATGGTCCTGAACAGCTACTCCAATAACATCAAAAGTAGGATCGATGTAGGCATTTTTTAACAACTCATAAGTCTTCTCTATTTCTAAATCACCAATTTTCATTTTGTGGCCAGGATATCTGTTAATTTCAGCTTCAGATATTAATTCAATTCCTTGGTTTCTTACCTTATCTAAATCGTTACGAATTGTCTTTGCTGCTTCCTCAGTCATATATACCTTGTATTTCTTTTGGTGTTCACGAATAGCTTTAGCAAAACTACCACCACCCATTTGCTTTCCATAGATTATTAAATCCTCTTTCGTTTTCCTTACTTCATTAGCAAAGTAATGAGTAGGAGATGGCACAGTAAGTCTGTACGAATTTTCAAGGCTTTTATCATATACCAAAATGTCTTGAGTACCTTCGCCTATGTCAATAGTAAGCATTCTCATATTAACACCTCTGTTAGCTCAAAATAATTGTCTCATATTTCATTCAAACTTATGCATCACCAAGCCTGATAATAATTTAGGATAAAAATATGTAGCCTTTCCTGGTAGCTTTTTATCAGCGAGAGCAACAGTTTCTATTTCCTCTGGTTTGATTGGATTAAGCAAAAAGGCCGTGCTATTCTCAGCCAATTTTATGGCTTCTTCATGATCTATCACATAACTTATATCTTCAATCCCAAGCTGTTCAAATAATAGATGTAATTGAATTACATCCGGTTGTTTTAACTTATTCTTTTGATTCAGCAAATAATATTTTCCTTTAGTATACATTACAAAACCTTCATACTTCATTTGCTCTACTAATTCATTATAGCCAACCTTACTAACATCAAATAAGTGAGTTATATCTTGAGGTGTTATTTTGGTCTTTAGTACTCTATGGACTGGCAATATTGTAAGATTTTCATCGTACATAGGTGTAAAATACATCAACACGTAGTTTGCTTCAGGATGTTCATTTTTAAAACGTAAAGCAGCTTCATACCTGTGGTGACCATCTGCTATGAAAACTCTTTTATCTTGCAACTCTTTCTTCATTTTTTCTATGAGGCTTTCATCATCGAGCGACCATACTCTATGCTTCACTTCTTCATATTCCACGTCTATAATAGGATCGCTCTTTATTTCTAATGGAATAAAATCTGAATACAAGCTAAATATTGGATTAAAATGTGCTCTGCATATTCTCAATGATTGTAGCCTGTCTTCGACCTGGTGTGGTAAGGTATTTTCATGAGGAAGTATCATTCTGTTTGTATAATCTTCTAATTTTGCTAAAGCAATAAATCCCATTCTTCTTTTCCACTCATTTGAAAATAAATACTCTTGCTCATATGCATAAATAGCAGGTTTCTCATCACTCTTCAGTACACCACCGCCTAGTAAATTTATGAAAAGCTCTGCATCTTTTCCTAAGTCAATGCGAGCTATATTGTATTCGTGGGTGTATTTGGTTGGATCAGAAATTACGTCATAAGGTGGAGCTACCACATCCTTTAAATCTACTCGAGCCTTATCATAGAAAATTCCTCTAAATGGTTGTACCTCTACCATAGTCGTATCATTCCATATTCAAACAACAATCATAATTTCCACACTTTTAAACTATCCATTTATACCCTTTGCAGCAAGCCTTACCAATCTTTCATCTAACTTGTTGACTTTAATAAATTTACTTACAGCATTAGGTACTAAATCCTCCCAAGCCTCCTGATTAATTATTTTTTGTCTTATGAGACTTGAAGAATATTTTTCAGGTTCGAACTTTGGTATTGATAGAGTTTTATATCCTCTGGCTTCAAACAAAAATTTTACAAAATCATTATTTGAATAAACTTTATCAAATTTTGGACAATATCTCTCAACCAAAGGAACCCATAAATCATATTTACCTTCAGTATCAGGTATTTGGCTAAGGTAAACTCTATCTAAAAGCTTCTCTTCCCTTAGGGTATCGGTTATCATTTCAAGCCTTTCTCCAGCTGAAAATGGATTTTCCAAGGAAAAGGAATATTGAGCACTACCAATACCGATAATAAGCTTTTCTTCTTTTTCCAACAAATATTTTACTGCTTCTAAATGTCCAAGATGAAAGGGCTGGAACCTACCTATGTATAAGTTCATGTGATAATTTTAGAATAAAAAATTTTTAAAATTTTTATTCCTTCAGAAAAATCCAAAACTAAACGATTCTCTAAAAGTATCATTATCCACTTACCAGAATTACTCAATTTTGAAAATAGTTTTAGTATTTTTAGAAGTAGCATTCACAACCTGTTCAAAAGTAAGCTCTTTCAGTTCAGCAATCTTCTTAGCTGCGTATTTAACCCAGGCTGGTTCATTTCTTTTGTTCCTATAAGGTTCAGGTGCTAAAGCCGGGGCATCCGTCTCTATCAAAATTCTGTCCAGAGGAAATTTTTTGACAACTTCATGCAACCTTAAATTATTTTTATATGTTACTGTTGTCGGTATTGAAATGTAAAATCCCAAATCAATAAATTTTTTTGCTAATTCATAGTCTCCAGAAAAGCAATGAATCACCCCATTCATGTTAGATTCCCTTAAAGCATCTAAAGTTTCTTCATGCGCCTCTCTATCATGAATCACTAATGGAAGTCCTAATTCTTTTGCAACCTTTATTTGCTCATAAAATTTATCGAGCTGAGTTTTTCTAGGAGAAAGGTTACGGTAAAAATCCAGACCTATTTCTCCATAAGCTATAACTTTTTTACTTTTTGCAAGTTCTTTCAAAGTCGAGTAAGTTTCTGTATCCACATCCTTAGCATTATGGGGATGGATACCAATTACAGCGTAGACCGAATCATAATTTTCTGCTAGTTCAACAGTTTTCTTGCAACCATCGAGGTCAAAGCCAACACTAATCATGTATTTTACATTATTTTCTATAGCTCTCCTTATAACAACTTCTCTATCTGGATCAAATTGAGAGGATGCTAAATGGCAATGTGAATCTATTAGCATATTGATCATCAAAAATTTGTTTTATTTTAAAAATAAACAAAAGAATGTTATTCATTTTTGCTCTTGATCTTTTGTAGATTTAGGTGGAGGGAGAGCTGGTAAGCCAAACAAATATTGGGACAAGAAAAGAGGGTCAAAATTAAGTGTTCTTAATCTCTCAAACCTTCGAAGTAGTGTTTTTTCTTCCAAAGTTAAGTTTTTTGGTATAGCTATTTTTGTCGTTACATATAGATCGCCTCTTTCTTCCCCAAATCTCCACATTCCCTTTCCACTAATCTTAAAAGTAGATCCATCTTCTGTCCCCTCAGGAATTTCAAGAGTAAGATTTCCATCAATTCCAGGCGTATCATAAATTTTACCACCAAGTAAAGCTTGTGTAAAGGTTATCTCTTTCTTCACGTAGAGATCAGCACCCCTCCTCTCAAAAACAGGATGGTCTTTCACCTTAAATCTAATGTACAAATCACCTGCTCGTCTACCTCTTTCTCCAGGTCCCCCTTCACCTTCAATTCTTATTGTCTGACCAGTATTAGCACCTCTGGGAATTTGAACTGAAATTTCTTTTTGGAGTTCAATTAACCCTTTTCCTTCACATTCTTTACAATAGGAAGTTATCATTTTTCCCTGACCATGACATGTAGGACAAGTTGTAATTTGTCTAAACACGCTATAGCCTGATCTTTGTTCATAGATAATTTGTCCACTCCCTTGACATTTTCTGCAAACTGACAAACCACCTTTAGTTGCTCCTGATCCTAGGCAACTTGGACAAGTCTCAGTTTTCAGTAAACTCATCTTCTTTTCTATTCCATGAAATGCTTCTTCTAAGTCAATTTCTAAATCATATTGAAGATCCTCGCCCCTTTCCAGTTCTTTAACTTTCTGCCTATAGCCAAAGAAATCATCAAAAATACTCTTTCGACCAAAACCAAAGTCACCAAAAAAGTCTTTAAATATATTTCTCAATCCTAGCCCACTAAAAATACTATCAAAATCAATACCACCAAAAATATCTTGCTCAGTGTAGCCTTCCAATCCAGCTTCTCCATAGCGGTCATATCGCCTTCTTTTTTCAGAGTCACTTAAGATAGCGTAAGCTCTATTTATCTCTTTCATTTTTTCATTAGCTTTTGGGTCATTTGGATTTCTATCTGGATGATATTTCATTACTAATTTTCGATAAGCTTTCGTTATCTCATCTTTAGAAGCGTCTCTAGGAATTCCTAAAATCTGATAATAATCTTTCTCTCTCATATTTCATACCATCTAAAGCGATTTTTCTTCTACTTCTCCTTTAGGTTCTTTTTCCTCGAAAATTTGAACTTGAAATTTAAGAAGCTGAGCATTTTGATGTCTCCACGCATTTGAATCAAATATATTGGCTTTGTAACAAAGGTGAGCCAAAAATAATTCTTTGAATTTATTTTCAGTCAAAACACTATTTCCTGCTGGTAATTGTTTTTGCAATTGTTCCCAGACTTGTGGTAAAAATAGCCCTTGAGTTACAAGGGCACCTGAATCTCCATCTTTATATTGTAAGATTAAACCATTTTTCCCTTGTTCGATTTTTTCCAGATATTCTTCTGGCCTTTGAACTTCGATTAGCTCAGGTTTAGTTAGAATTGAAAGTTCAATTGTTACTGCTTCTAGTTCCTCTTTGCCTAAAGGTGAAAATCTCGGATCCTGAGTAGAATCAATAGCAGCTGATATTACCGCTTCTTTTAATGGTTTATCTGGATAAGGCAAACCGATACATCCACGTAATTCTTTTTGAGGATATCTATTTAATGTACAAAAAACACCTCTTGGCTCCTCTAATCCTGGATATAACACTTCCTCAGATTTTATTTTTTCGATGAAATATTGCCTAGTTGTAATACTACTAACTAAAGATTTGATCTTTGAGTTAACATATTCTTCAATTGTTCTCCTAGCTAATTTTACCAGATATTTTCCTTGCTCTAAATTCAGTTCCATTTTTGTCCTCCCTTTTCTTCAGATTTTTGTGTTGGGCGATCCCTTAACCATCGATTAATTTCTTCAAAGGCTGGTGGATGAACTAAAAATACTGTTATATCTGAAGGAAGTTGTGGTTGGACTTGTATGCGTTCATCATCTCTCATGAGCAACATACCTGCTTCACCATCTTTTAGTGTTTCATCTATACGCTTTGCAAGTGTTTCGTATCTTCTCTTCACAGCTTCTTGGTAGAACCCAAAAACTTTTTCACCCACTTCTTTACGAGCCCTTTCACTTAAAAACTCAATCAATAAAATTCTCCGCCAATCTACAATCTCGTTGATCAAATCTTGATCCTCTAAAGCTTCGAGTTCAGCTCCTTGCTCACATTTAGATTTAACTAACTGATAACTCTTTTCATTCAATTTTTCTATGAGTTTCAAGCCCTCTTCGCCAGCTAAAGAAATCGATTCATGATAAATTTTCTTCACCAGACCAGCTTTTTCTAGATTGTTTACATGATCTGGAACATCATTCCAATAACGCTCGAATTTTTCTTTATATTCGGGAGGAGAATCTTTCCCAAGGTACACCAAAGGTACATGATATAGCTTTCTCCCTAACTTAAATTCTTCTACAGCTGGTTTTTCTATTTTTCCCAGTTCTTCTGGCATATTAATCCTATAACCCCCTAAGATACTCAGGTCGAAGTAAAGAAGGGTCTCTTCTTGTTAAAATTTCTTCCAACTCGCTGATCATTCTTTCTTTTTCTTGAGGTAATTTTCCCCGAATCGCCCAGTAATTTGAGGCGTGCATTGAGCTAAAAAAACAATCGGTAAAATTAGAATCTTTAATTATCAGCTTTAGCTCTTCCAGAGACTGAAATGGAGAAATTGGATGAAAATTACCTTCTTTCCAATCTTGATACATTGGTGTACCAGGAACTAAAGTTAAGGTTAAAGCTGCGCCATATTCTGGGTCCATTTCTGAAAGAACTCTAGCAGTAGCTTTAGCATGCTCTTCACTTCCTTCAATTCCATCTAATCCTAAAATCACAGTTACTGAAAATGTAATTCCACTTTTTTTAACTTTTCTGGCTGCCTCAATCATCTGGCTTGTATTTACTCCCTTTTGCACTTTTTGAAGCACCTGATCTGAACCACTCTCTAGACCAGTGTAAAGGATTTCTAATTTTAACTCCTTTAAGGTTTTCAATTCGTCTACGCTTCTTCTCAAAATATCTTGAGGGGTAGCATAAGCAGCAATCCTTTCTAAATTTGGAAGTTTTTCGTTCAAGTGTCGAAGAACTTCCTTTAATTTTGGATATGGATAAACTAGGGCATCTCCATCTTGGAGAAAAATCCTTTTTTCATCCCAATAAGGTTTCCCCTCCCAGTCGAAAACCAATCCACCTAAAGATGAACTATAAATGCCATAATTCTTATACAAAGCCAAGGCATCGATTTCTTTTTTTACCTCATCAGCATCTCTTATTTTGAGTTTCGATTTAAAATAGTAATTGCAGAAGGTACAAGTATTATTGGAGCATCCGCTAGTTAAAGGAAGAAAGTAACTTCTCAGCTCGCTTGGTGGTCTAATAATTTCAGGCCTTTCAAATTGCATAATTAAGATTAGAAATAAAAAAATAAAAATTTACTCAGAATGCTCATGTTTAAGCAAAACAATATTTCTCCCTATACTTTCTTTCCATCCTCTTTTTCTAGATTCTTCTAAAAATTTCATGAATTTTTTATATTCTTGGTTGTCAATGTTTTCAGGAGGATAAACTCTAGAAGGAGTTATTGGAAAATTTCCAGCAGGTTTTATATGAAGTTGTTTTTTAAACAAAGTTAATGCCTCTACAGCATCTTCCATATGATTATCATAATGCTCTGTTAGTAGGCAATCACATAATGCTGAGTTGGTAACGAATATAGGATTCTTCACATCATATTTACGTAAAAGAGCTTGCAAGAATGCGGTATCAAAACAATCTCCAACTTCGTAGTTTAATCTAGATGGTATGATTACAGGTGCAGGTGGATGTCCTAATTCTGGCATTCGTTTGTCTATGTCTACTCCAATGTAAATTCCTTTGTATCCCTTATCCCGGAAATAATTATATCTTTCAAGATTATTTCCAATACCAGCTTCTATTATGCCATCATGATAGGGTATTATTTCTTTTTTTATGATTTCTCTGAGAGTTTTATAAGGAGGAGCTTTATAGGAATAATCCATATCTATACTTATATCTTACTTTCTTATAACCTTTACTCTTTTGCTTGAATAGCTCGAAGAAATTCTTCTGAGTTTTTGCTTTTCTGTAAAATATGTCTTACTCTTCTAACATCGCCGTAATTAATTTTAGGTATTTCTTCAGTGTACTTATCCAAATATGAGTGTGAAAATCGATTATCATTTCATCATCTCTCTCTTGTTGAATAATTTTTTCTTTCTATCTCTCAAAGTAAATGTTTGAAGTTTGGTATTCATTTCCAAGGATTTTCTTTATTTCATCTTGCTCTTGCTTTTGTTTAATGGGTTCTATTTCTGAAATGGTTTTGTCATTTTCGTCAGTTTTGTATTTCCATCTAATTATTTTACCTTTTACATATATCGTTTTTGTTTCTGAAGGTTGAATAGAGCTTTGATCACAACCAAGGACGAATTCATTTGTTAGCTCGCTAAGCAAATAAAGAATTTTTCTTTCTTTATATTCTAAAATTTTTTCTGTTAAATTATAACCTAAGTCTTCAGCTTGCAAATGAACATATTCCATTTAACTCACCAAATTGTAAATAGCTAAATAAATTTTGTTTCACCTTTCAATTAAAAAATTTTAGTCTATGGTTTACCAAGAAATGTTGATACTCCTTTGTATAATTTTTATAAAACTAACAAACTCCAAGCAATCGTTAGCACTATTCCAACTCCGAATAAGCAACCAGACATCTTACCCATGGCTGAGCTAAGAGGTGTTCTCGCTTCTTTGATTCCTTTTTTCCTTAGCCAAATTGCAACCCTTCCCTCAAATATTCCAGCAAAAGAATCTGTTATGGCATCGCCAGCAGCTCCTCCAACGATTGCTCCAAGCACACCTGCAAAATTAGCTCCTATCAAAGCCGCTATAGTCAAAATTCCTGTGTCGATTACACCAAAAACTATATCTGCAGCTGTCGATTTTATCTTTCTTCCAGAAAATTTAATTGGAAGCCAGGGCAAAAATGCTAGGCAGATTAGCACCGGTCCAATTAGTAGCCTATAATTAATAATAAAGGCTAGTACAGAAATTACGACTATGCTAAAGACGAAAGCATGTACAAAAGCACTTAAAACTCCTTCCGATACTTTCATAATTTCACTAAGCTTATTACCTGATTTTTATTATTTCTCCCTTTATCTCCTTTTCAATCTCAAGAATGCCTACGGATTTGTATAGTGCGGGGAACTTACCAGTTGCACTACCAGGATTAAGATAGTGAACATTACCCTTTAGGTCATATTTACATAAATGTGTATGACCTGATAAAGTTACATCAGTATCCTTAAATTTTTCTCTTAGCTTTCTTTCTCCAAATAAATAATACCCATGAGTAATGCCTACTTTAAAACCTTCTATTTCAATAACCTTTTCTGCTGGTAACATCTTTTTAATTGTTGGTGGGTCCATATTTCCATACACTCCCACGAAATCTTTTAACTTTTTTAACCCATAAACTACTTCTATACCTGTATAATCTCCACAGTGAATTATCAAATCTGTTTCCTTAAGAATCTTTATTACTTCATCAGATATTTCCTCTAGGCTATGCACATGTGTATCTGATATAACTCCTATTCTCATTACCAACCCCTAAAGCGCTTTATCCTAAAATCTTCGAACTCTCCCTTAAAATCCCCATATTCAACATCGATTGAATCGACTCTCGCTCCATAATCTTTGTAATTTTTGAGTTCTCCTAACAAATCTTTAATCTTTCCTCTTTCTCCTTCTACCAAAACTTCTACTCTACCATCAGCTAAATTTCTAACATATCCCTTCAGATTTCTGTGGTTTGCTTCGTACTCAACAAATGAACGATAAAAAACACCTTGGACTATTCCACTAACCCACGCTCTCACTCTAACTTTTTCTTCCATGTTATCGCAAATATCGCTTAAAAAATTTTATTGCATGAGCATAAACTTCATCCAACTTGTCGGAATGCCCAGCTTCTATTATTTTTAAATCTACGTATCTACTTTTTCCAGCAGCCAAGGCTCTATCATACAAGATTTCAGCATGCTCCACGTTAACAACATCATCTAGGCTACCATGAATTATTTGCCATGGGCAAGTTATCTCTTCTGCTGCTTTACCTATGCTATATTGTTTCATGTCCTGAAGAAAATCATCGTCAAAAGCTCGTTTAAAGTAAGCAGGTGTAGCCCAAGTTACTAAAGCTTGAATTCTTTTATCTTGAGCTGCCTTGAGCACAGAAACAACACCGCCTAAACTGTGTGCAAATACTCCTATACCGTTCGCATAAGGCTCAATTGTACTTAGTCCAAAATCTAAATCCTTGAGTCTTTTGGTCATGAGCGAAGAACGAAAAGGAAAAATAAAGGCTCCCAATCCAGCTCCAGGGAATTTTTCAACTAAATTCCATTCTTCACCATATTCAATACCATGACAACATACTATTATTGGAGCTTTCTCCTGATCATGAGGCAGGTAAAAAGAACCAACTATCTCCTCATTTTCACTTCGAAATTTAACTTTCTTCATTGATGTCCAGCTAGTTTTCCTGTGTTTTTATTTTCCTTCTCTAGCTTTTCTCTCCAAATCTCTAATTTCCCATTCCGATTTTCCAGCTTCTTTAGCCAATTTAGCTGCTTCACCATACTTTCTACTCTTTTTTAAATCCCTTATTAAATCATCTGTACTAGAGAATTCTTTTGTTTCCGTTCTCAGCGCAAATGGAGAGTAAATCCTTTCTAGATTAGAACTTCCACAATACTTGCAAGTTGGCTCTTTAAATTCACTTATACTTCTGCAGAAATATTCAAACCCACGATTGCAATCATTACAACGATATTCATAAGTTGGCATTTTACCACTTTCAATTTTATTTTTTATGCTTAAAATATTTAATTTAAATTCTAAATTTTAAGATTAATGAAAAGTGATCTGAGTGCAAATACAAATTAGAGAAATGAATGAAGAAGATGTACCAAGTGTGGTCGAAATTATAAGAAGAACTATGTTAAGGGAAGACGTCGAACTTGCTAAACGTACACTTACTCATTATTTTCGATCAAGAGAAGAACTTACTCCAGGATATTTTCCTAAAAAATTTTATGTAGCTGTTGAAGATGGAGAAGTCATTGGCGTTTCTGGTTCATATGTATACGATGAGCGTGCTTGGCTAGGATGGTTTGCTGTTAAGCCGGAATATCAAGGAAATGGCATTGGTAAGGCTTTACTGAAAAAAGCTGAGAGTGATGTAAAAGATGAATATGAAAGGTTTTTTGTTTATACAGGTTCCTCGAAAGAATTTGCCAAGGCTAGAGAATTTTATAAGAGAAACGGATTCGTAGAGGAGCAACTAGAGAAATATAAATTCGATGAAGATACTTTGATTTTTTCTAAGGAATTGCGACTTGACTTGAAAATATAAATATAAGTTTTATGGTCATAATAATGAAGGATATGAGTTATCAAACAGATATTATAGAACTTAGAGGACATCATTTAGATATGCTACTCAATTACTTATTTAATAGGCCTACGCAAAAAGAATTTTTGGAAGACATTCAACAATACGGTCACGGAAGAAAACATAACCTTCGTATGTATAAAATTTTAAGAAGAGTAGTGGAAGGAGATGGTATAAAAGTAAGGGTTGTTGATTATTTAGATGAAATATGTAAAGGTTGCGATAAATATACAGATCGCTGTAAAACTTTTAAAGACAGCAAAGAAGAGGTCAATGTTTATGGATTAAATATGGGCAAAGTTTATAATTCCGATGAAATAGTAGAGGCAATTTTTAAAAATGCAGAGAAAGTTATTGAAAGTCTTACTGTTGATGAGAGTTCTGAGTAATATGCCATATAAAATGTCTTTAGATGAGTATGTAAATCATGCTTTAGATGACCCTAAGCTTAGAAGAACCACATCTGAAAATATAATGGCTATGTTTGATTATTTTGGTACAAAAGAGATTTTTAGTGAAATATACGGAATGGACAAAGCCATTAAAAAGATCAATGATTTTGTTCATGATGCTGGTTCTCATGGCTTATCAGAATTTACTTATCTCATGTTGGTTGGACCACCTGGAGGAGGCAAGACAGAAACCATAGATGCTATGAAAAAGCATTATGAGCTCTTTTCAAAACTAGATGAAGGGCAACTCTGGGCCGTTGATGGTTGCCCGTATAACCAGCACCCTTTTGATTTATTGCCAGAAGATGAAAGAAATAAAATTGGTATCCAGTGGTATCCCACAGCCGTACCATGTCCAATCTGCCAGGAAAAGAAAGAAAGGGGAGAAGATATATCAACCAAAAGGATTTATGTCTCAGAGATCAGCAAAACAGCCTTAGCTAGCCATACATCTACAACCAGAAAAAAAGAAGATATTTCACAATTCATAGGTGATATTAATTTAAAAAAGCTTGGAGAAGAAGGAAGCAAATACATACCCAGCGTGTGGGAGTGTCAAGGAAGGTTTGCATGGGCAAATCGTGGCATTTTTGATTGGCGCGAGATGCTAAAGTCAAGTCCACAGCTACAATCCATTTTGTTAGAGGTAATTGGAAGTAAGAGATTCGATCTGCTGTATGGGAGGCAAGTTCATGTTGATTTTATGTTAATCGTTGGTTCCAATGTAGAGGAGTATGAAAGATTCGTTGAAGATCCGGACTTAAGAGCGTTGATAGATAGAGCAAATGTAGTTTATTGGCCTTATACTACTCAAAGAGATGAGGAGGTAAAAATTTACCAGAAAGCATTGCGTAGGATGTCTGGAAAAAAGCATGTGCATCCCAATGCGCTAGATTTTCTAGCAGATTATGTGATCGCAACCAGGCCAAAAGGAGAAGATGAAGGGATGCGAGGGTTATCTCCCAGAATTGGACAAAGAGTTGCCACTTTTGCTTATTCTGCAGCAGAAAGATGCGTTTCGCTTAGCGATGTGGAAAAATCGATTCGGCAAAGATTTGAAATGGAACCAGCAATTAGAAAAATGGATCGCAAAGAATTAGAAATCACACTAGAGAAGGTAAAAGGAGAACAATATAAAGCTTTGGGAGCAAAGATTAGAGACGCTGTAATACCTACAGCTTTCTCCGATTTAGCACAAAATCTTTACCTGAATTATCTGGACAAAGCTAGCTTATGGGCAGCAAAGAACAAATCAGAAGCAGAGCTTAAAAAAGATGACGAAGATTTAAAAGCTATTGAAGAGCTCATTCCCATTAGCAGTAAAGGTAGAAAAGCATTTAGAACATCAATAGCTTCTAGAGCAAATGAGTTGAGGGAATTGGATTACACCCACAATGCAAAGCTAGCTTCTGCTATTAATGCAAAAATCTTTGGTGATATAAAGGATAGTTTAAGGCTATCAGCTAAGGACAAACTAAGCAAAAAAGACAAAGCAATTAGGGAAAAAGTAAGGCAAGCTTTAGCTGGTTATGCTTTTTGTGATTATTGTGCTGAAGATTTTTTTGATCATGTGGATGAAATACTATGAGCCTACGAAGAGTGAAGAAAGGAAAAATAGCAGAAAGCTTGCATGACCAAAAGCTAATCGATTATTTGTTGAGTGAGAATCGCTTAATAAACTTGATGCATCAAAGTGAAGTACTAATAGAAGAAAATGGCAAAGTTATTAGGGTTGACCTAAGAGTGCTAGAATTGCCATACCTAAGATTTGCTGAACACTACCAAGGCATAGGCATGGGTGAAGGAAAGCCTGGAGATGTGCTAGGAGAATTAGCTTACAGAGGAGTTGGAACTGGGGGTGGAAAAGAGCTTGGGCAAGAATACTATGAAGAGGTTACATTCAAAGAGTTGTTCGATTTATGGGCTTTAAGACTAGGCTTACCAACTCCTGAGCAATACAAAAAGATAAAAGTGAGAAAAGCAAAAAGCGAGCTAATAGATTTAGCTTTAGATGGGGAAGATTTAGATCTGGAGGAAACAGCCCTGCGCAGCATGCTTAGAACTGCAAAAGAAGAGGGAAAGCCTAAACTAGACGTAAGCAAAGCTGATTTGATTTACGATGAAGAGGTACCTGAAAGGATGGAAGAAAGATCTGCTCTCGAAATTTATGTTAGGGACATTTCTGGCTCAATGGACGACCATAAAAGGTTATTGGTATGGAGCATGTGCAATTTTTTATGTCGTTACTTGGGTGTACAATACAAAGATAACCTGAGAAAATTCGCTAATTTCCAAACAGTTGCAAAGGAAGTGGATCAAAAAAACTTCTTTGAGGTTAGCTCCACTGGTGGAACACACATATCAACAGGTTTTGGCAAAGCTTTAGAAATAGCATCCGCTTACCCAAACCACGATAAATATCTTTTCTTTTTTTCAGATTCTGAAAATGAGTCAGGAGATAATAAAAAGGCATACTCAGCTTTGGATGGCGTGCTAAAAGATTTTTCCAGGATTTGTTATGGACACACACAAACTGGAGCTCCGCACACTGATGAATTAGAATTTTCCAAATATGTTATAGAAAAGAGTAAAGCCAACTCAACGCTTATCTATGCACCACTAACAAATTTGCAAAGTATTGGAGATGGAATTAGAAAATTCTTAGAATTAGGAGTTTATAATGCTAGATAATTACATCGGAGAAATAAGGTATAAAGCTCAAGAGCTTGGGTTAAGTTTCGATCAGGTTAGGTTTTCTAAGAGGGATAAAGATTTTTTTCATGAACTAGAAGCATTTGGCTTACCATCTCGATTTGTACACTGGAGCTTTGGTGGTGGGTATAAGTATAGTAAAAATGCATGGGAAAAACTAGGTGAAATTACTTTAGAAACTGTGCTCGTAACCATGCCCCCTCAAGCATATTTGTTGGATACAAACTCAGAGTTACAGGATAAGAGTGTAATAGCTCATGTATATGGACATGCAGACTTCTTTAAACACAATTATTTGTTGAGCCATGCACACAAAGATATGTTAAACAAAGCTTCTATACATTCCGAAACTATAGAACAATATGAGAAAAAATATGGAAAAGCTGAGATTGAAAAACTATTAGATTCTTGCTTAGTTGTCTGTTCTCATACCGATGTTTTCTCTAGTGATGGTTTGCCTTATTTTTTACTAGAAAAAGCACCACTTGATGATCACGAAGCAGGTTTGTTGGATATGATGATAACTGAGAGCAAATATTTTTCCCAGCTTGGAAGAAATAGGATAATAAACGAGGGATGGGCTTCACTCATAGAGGATATGATCATGCAATCTCTTGTTTCGAAAGCTGATTGGGTTGAATATTGTATAAGCAAAGCTGGGGTTCTAACTCAACCTAAGTTGGATGTAAATCCATATACTTTAGGCATAGCTGTGTGGAAAGCGATTAAGGAAAAGTATGGCTTCGCTAAGTGCTTGGATGTAAGAAGGGATTATGAAGATTTGCTATTTGTTGATGAGTTTTTAACTGAGGATGTATGCAGAGAATCAAATTTGTACACTTATCGTGAGAGTGCAGATAAAAAACAGGTTGTGATTGAAGATACGAGTTTAGATAAGGTTAAAGAAAGGTTGATAGCAGGGATAGACAGCAGGGTTCCTGTAATAAAGCCATTTGAAGAGTCTAAATCTAAACTAGTTTTACAACACGAGCAAGATGTGAGAGGAGGGCTGGATGAAAAAGTTATGCCCTCATTCATGGGAGCTGTTTATAGATTATGGAAAAATGATATTTCATTAAAGGCAAAAGTATATGACCCAGGACCATTAAAATTAAAAGAAAAGACTTATTCGTACACCAAGGAAGGCTTCAGAAAGCATGGATAATTTTATATGAATTCAGAAAATTTAAGGAAGTATATATTTTTAACAGACAATGAATTTGAAGTTCTTTTTGGAGCTGAAGTAATTAAAGCTACAAAAATTTTAGATAAGTACGCTGAGCAAATGTGCAAAGATTGTGGTGGAGAATGTTGTAAAAGAATTGGATGTGGATTTTATTCTGCTCAATTTGATTCTTGTCCAATTTATGAATACAGACCAGCAAAATGTCGGCTGTATTATTGCGAAAAAATTATAGAGAATAAATTGTTAAGTCAAGAAAAGCGAGAATTACTTTACAAATCTGTAAAAAATTTATCCGAAATTTTAGAGTATAGCTGGGGCTTAGAAATATTTTTTGAACCTCCGATAAAGCTTGATCAAAAAGACTGGCTATCTACGCTTGGTATAGAAAAGGATATACGCAAAATAGTGCAAGCTTCTGAAAATAGGGATATAGATTATGGTACTGCCAAAAAGCTGTTAAAAAACTTAGTTCAACAATGTAGAGAAAGAATAGAATAAATTTTAATAAAATATTTAAAGAAAGAATTCCACCAGTCTGTGACTGGTGGTTAAATATGATGCACTGACTAAATTTACGGTGAACTAACCCAAGATAATGAATACCACTGGTTTTATACCAGTGGTTGTTTATACTCTATTTTAAGAATAAAATTTGAAGCTAGATAAAATGAAATACACCATAATCGGAAGCTTACACGGTTCAAAATTAAGTGCTCTAGAAGATAAACTGGAAGATGAACCACCTGATATACTTATCTGTTTGGGAGATTTTGTTCAAACTAAAACTATACGAGAATTCATGAAACTTGAGCGCTTGTATAAAACAATAACAGTTCCTGGGGATGAGGATGCTGCATTATTAGTAGAGAAAATGGAGATAAATCCTGCAACTTCAAGAATGGTTGGAAGAACTAACTTACAACTTCATGAAGAAATAAAAAAGGATAAGGTTGCTAAAACTTATCTTGAACGCTTGGTAAAGAGGCATACGAGTGGGACTGAAATATTTTTGGATGAAAAGAAGTTTGGTGGAAAATATAAAACTAAGATTGTGCATGGTGCGTACGATGGCGACTCGGTAGACAGAAACTTACCGCCAGCACTAGGAACACATTTAGAAACCAGAACTGGTTATTGGAAAAATTTTAGACAAATGGAAAGAGAAGAAGATAGAGTTATGATTCGTGGACATGATCCTAATCCTAGCTATGCTTATGAGGATACAAAAGAGGGAAGGGTGGTTATACAAGGACCTGGAACTTATCAATTATTTGAACATAGAAGGCACGTAATTAATCCTGGAGCATTAGCTTCTGGTATGTTTGCACAGATAGAAACTCAAGCAGATGTTCCAGTTCTTAGCTATCATAAAATTAAATAATTTTACAGCTGAGGAAAAACATATCTTCTAACATATTCAAAATTCCGCTTTACATTTTCTCTACCTTTTATAATTCCAGGTGCTCCGTACTGATGACCAGTGAGCAAGTATTCTACATCCAACTGCGATAATTTTTCTATGCTTTCCTTAAGCGCTTTGGCACTTCCACCAGGTAAATCTACCCTACCTGTACTCCCATTAAATATAACATCCCCTACGATGAGAACTCCTTCGAGTGGCCAATAAATGCTTATGTGGCCAGGTGAGTGACCTGGAGTATGATAAATTTTAAGATTTATTTTCTCACCGAGATTTAATTCACCTTCATTTAGATAAAAATCTGGTTCAAACCATGGAATTTCCGACTTACTAAGCATTTTATAAAAAGCTTCGCTCATCTTTCTTCCGATAGTTTTTCTGTACCTGTCTTCAACTTTACTGATGGTGATTAATGCATTACTTCTTTCCTTAAAAGATTGAATCGCTTCGCAATGATCTGAATGAGTGTGAGTGGCAATTATCAACCCTATATCTTCAGCTTTAATCTCATCCTTTTCTAGTTCATTAAGTAAATTATCAAGGCATTTTCTTCCAAGCTCATTAACCACATGTCCAGGATCAATAAGAACATGCTTACCTTCTAAAACCCGTGCAAAAAGATAGGTATTGCAATTGTTTCCATACCTCTGTTGTTCACTAAGTGTTGCTCCAGGCCAAAGATATGCGTGTAAATTATCTACAAGTTTCATGTTCACACAATATAATTCAATTCTCTATCAAACAATCTGCATAATTTATCAAATTCCATCACGTTCAAGGTTAACCAATGAAAATCTTCATTTAGTTGTCTCAATTCCTCTTGTTCTTGAGGTAAAAGTTTGTTCTCACTCTTTACCAACAATTCATTCAATCTGTTATAGGAAATATTTTTCTTTATCTGAACAATATCACGATAAATTCTTA
>JASEGN010000020.1 GCA_030018055.1 Candidatus Aenigmatarchaeota archaeon
GTAACACGCTCCTATTTTTATTATTAAATCAAAAGGAGTGCTAAAGGATTAATTTTTGGAAGTATCATGAGAACTTCATCTTCGCTTCCTAGCGCAGAATAATTTCCTTTTAAATACATCTCTGCAACCAGAGCACAAGTAACAGCATCTAGTTCATCTCCAGACAACTTAGAATGAAGCCCTTTAATTCCTTGCTTTTTCAGGCCATTTAATAATTTTTTAATGTTTTTTTGCTTTCTTGGTATTTTAAGAATATCTTGAGCTGCGCCAGGATAGGTTTCTATAACCCTAAAACCAATCTTTTCAAGAGTTTTCTTCAATCTAATTCCTCTCTCGGTTAATTTCCTCATAGGACCAAGAGTTACAGGGAAAAATTTTATACCAAGCTCTAAAAGCTCCTTATCACACTGGCGGAGATGAGGTTTACCTCTTTTGTTTAATGATTTCCTTCCTTTCGGTAATGCAAGTGGAGCATCTATAGCTACAACTAGTGGCTTCGCGCTTTTTACAGCATTTATAATTTCCTTGTCTGAAAAAAGTGTAAATACTTTGGCATTTAGGTCTTTATCTAAAATACAAAAGCCAGTTTCTCTCTTCTCGCTTCCTGCTAAATCAATTCCAACTACTACCATTAAACCTCTCTTAACGCACAATAGGTTGGTGGGTTAATCATAAGAAGACAAAGTGTATCCCAGATCTCATTCTCACTCGGATTTCTTAAAAATTTTTCACCATAATAGCTAACAAATCTTAACCTAGTTGAATTTGTTAAATCCATCGATATTTCTTGCAAAATTATCTGATTTTTCTGTTCTCTAGCAATCTTTTCAAGAAATACTTTCTGCTCAACACAAGGCTCACAAGCTTCATCGTATTCAAAAGCTATGACAGTTTTACCAAGTTTGATTGCATAATCCTCTTGCTCTTCGGTTAGCTTATAGTTTATAATATTTTCTTTGGGCAAACTTAGAGATGGTCCAAATGGATTAATCATTACCAATGAGCCAAGATAAATTAAAATTAATATCAAGGCTGCGTATGCTGGCTTAAACTTAAATTTCCCCATGTAAATCCATTTAACTATCTTTCTATTTAATTTATTTTAAAAATTTAAAATTTGATTATGGTTGTTGAAAAAATAATTTCAGTAAGAAAGGCTACAAAAAATATTATCTGGGTATTTCTTGCTTCAGGATTTATATCTGTTTTTTGTTTAGCTATAGCTTTACTAGTTTTTAGAACATCTACAGGTCTTTTTACAACGATGTTAATAACCATTGTTTCTATCCCATTTATGCATAGCTTGCTAAAAGCTCATGAAGCGAAACAAGAGGAACTATGGATAAAGGAGTTGAGCTTAATTCAGAGACATAAAAAAATCATAGAGGTTTACATAGCTTTTTTCCTTGGTATAGTATTAACCATGTCAATAATTTTTGTTATGCTGCCACCCCAAGTTGCAGAGGGTATGTTTGAAGAACAAATCAGAGAGATAGAATTAATAAGAGGAAAAATAATTTTTGCATCGACATTTCAAATGGTAATTACAAATAACTTAACTGTCTTAGCTCTTAGCTTCCTTCTAGCATTCCTAATAAGTGCAGGTGCTATATTTGTCCTAACTTGGAATGCACTAGTACTTTCAACAGCTATTGGCTTAGCAGCTAAAAGTATCGCTGGACTACCAACAGCTATCTTAACATTTCTCCCCCATGGTAGCCTAGAATTTTTAGCATATTTTCTTGCAGTTATTTCTGGAGGAATATTATCGGCTGCAATTACAAGAAGGGAGTCTAAGAGATTTTGGTTTGTTTTTCAGGATTGTATGCTATTGCTTCTGCTTGGGGTGTGGCTAATTATTTTTGCTGCTTTTATAGAAGCCTTTGCAATCTTATAATCCAAGCTTTTTTCTAGCTTCTTCAGACAACCTTTTAGGAGGCCATTTAAATTTTGGAAGAAGCTCAACATTAACTTTTTTTATGCCTTTAATTTTCTTAACTTTTTCTTCTACATCCCCTACGATTAAACTTGCCATAGGACAGTAAGGAGAGGTTAGACCCATCTTTATCTTTACGTTTCCACCTCTAATTTCAATACCCTGGATTAATCCCAAGTCAACTATATTAATTGGAATTTCTGGGTCATAACATTCTCTCAATACCTTTAGAACCTCAGCTTTGGTAACCATATGTTTATCTTGGTTCAGAAGGTATTAAAATATATGAGTATGGCTAGGGGTATTGTAAGGGGAGCAGGAGGATTCTTCTTCGTAACCTTTCTACTTACAACTATTTTACTTTTAGGGTTAACCCAATTTACTCAATATGGTAATCTAAAGCCCATCATAACTGATATTATATATCAACAGGTAAGAGGACAAATGAACGAGACTCAACTATCTGAACTAAAATTTTATTTTACTTTATATTGCCAGACTATAAATGAAACGATAAAATTTAACTTCACGTTTGTAGAGTTAGAAGTCAACTGTTCGGAAATTCTTGATAAGCAGCCTGAACAAATCATAAAAATCTTTGCATCAAAAACCTTTGACACAATTTATTACAAAGAATATGAATATGGGTTTATAGATTGTTTAAAAAATATCACCAAAGAAGAAGAATATTCAGTCGTCATAAGCAAAAAGTCAAACACTTTTTTTGAAGAAATTTTAAGATATTCTCTACTTTCAACTGTTTTTTTCCTCCTAATTTTTCTTCTGGCAAGTAAAAATTGGTATTCAAGAACAAGAGATCTTGGAATTTCGTTAATTTTTATCGGAGTCCCATATTTTGTTTTTGAGTTTTTTATCTATGACTTATTACAAAAGTTCTTACCAATTAAGGCGATTGAGATAGCCACTCCAGTCATTACTGCGATTCTTGATATTTTATCGCCGAAATTTTTCCTAATTCTTATTGGTGGTATAATACTTTTATTAGTAGCATTTATACTTAGAGCTAAAAGTAGAAAATAAATTTTTAACTTTATCCTCGAGAAATCTCTCTGTGATGGTTGGAAATGAGAAAGGAACTCTTAGCTTTGTTATAAACTTTCGTATGGTAATTCAAATGTGTTGAATAACAATTCTTGCATTAATTGTTTTACTTCACCAGATATTTTCTTTGCATATTTAAGAGTATAAAACTAACATTATAAAAAATTTCTCTTTGTCACATAGGAAGTTCCTTTGTGATAGTTGGGAGTAGTTCACCTATTTCAAACCAAAAGAACTTAAAATCACATCGAGGAGCTTTCTTGTCGCATCTGTTAAACGCCAAAAATAATAGGTTGCAGTTTCTTTAATCTTTATGAATACATGTGTGGGTTCTGGGGTAGCTCTTATAAATTCACACTCTGGAGTTACTTCAACAAAACTTGTTGCCCTGCCTTCTAAAAAAGCTGAACATTGATTCTCTGGTAAATCATCCACATCTTCTCTTGGCCAATGAGCAACATCACAAACCCAGTCAGCAGCATCAGGGATTGGATTTAGTAAACAAGGTCCTCTAGACAAATCTGTACCTAAGGCTAGTTCTCCCTTACATCTAGAGATACAAATTTCGGTCATATTTGCTTTGGGTTTTGGTATGAGTATTTCTGGGAAGAAAATCGATATAAACATCCCCATCAAGATTATCAAAATTATAAATCCAAATAACAATGGACTTAATATACTTGGCATATATAGTTTTTATTCTTTAATTAAAAATATGGAAAAAGAAGTTCTAGAAAAATATAAAAGAGCTGAAGAAATCTCTACTAAAGTTATAGAATTTTCTAAGGGTCTTTTAAAAGATGGGATTAAAATTTTGGAGATAGCTGAAAGTGTGGAGAAAAAAATATTTGAACTTGGAGCTAAGCCAGCATTTCCTCTTAATATAGGAATAAACGAAGTTGCAGCTCATTTTACTCCTGCTAGCGATGATACATCAATTTTAAAAGTTGGTGATCTTGTTAAAATTGATATTGGGGTTCATGTTGATGGTTATATTTGTGATAGAGCCTTTACAATATGTGTAGGGGATGAAAAGCACCAATTGATAGAGGCCTGTGAGAAAACTCTAAAAGAGGCGTTAAAACTCATAAAACCAGGGGCGAAAATCTGTGAAATTTCTGAAGTTGTGGAGAATAGCTTGGCTGAATTTGGTTTTAATCCAATAAGAAATTTATGTGGGCATGGATTGGAGCGTTTTGTGCAACATGCTGCTCCATCAATCCCAAATGCAAAAAACGATATTAAAGATGAATTAAAGGAGAATCAAGTTATTGCGATGGAAGTTTTTGGCACCAACGGCTCAGGTTGGGTAAAAGAATCCTATCCAGCATTAATTTATCAATTTGCTAATGATAGGTTACCTAGACTTCTTGAAGCAAGAAAAATATTAGATATGGCAAAATTCAAGTTTGAAAAGTTGCCTTTTACAAAGAGATGGTTGAAGGAATTTTCCCCACTTAAACTTGACTTTGCACTCAAGGAACTTGTTAACATCGATGCAATTAAGGCATTTCCTATATTAAAAGAGCAGACTGATGCTCTGGTTGCTCAGGCTGAAGAAACTGTGATATTATGATACATAATTATTGTGATTTGTGTAAACAACATGTAAAAAAGGTTGGAAAGTTGTTAAGAAAAGAAGGTATGCTGCTTTGTAAATTTTGCAGAGAAAAATTAAAAGAAAGATCTAATATTAAAAGATTAACGTCAAAATCCAAAGCCCAGAGATTTCGCTAAATCTTTTAATTTACCTCTTTGTAACCCTTTAATTCCACCCATGCTTTTTAACAGTTTTTTCATCTGGTTGTATTGCGCTAATAGCTCTCTAACTTCTGCCTCCTTTGTACCACTACCTCTAGCGCATCTTTTAATTCTTGAAGCATTTATTATTTCTGGGTTTTCTCTTTCCTCCTTTGTCATGGATTGAATTATCACAGCAAATTTTTTCATTTTTTCCTCCTGCTTTTCTAGCAGCTCTTGAGGTAACTTGAGCGTTCCAAATCCGGGTATCATAGAGGCTATCTGTTGCAATGGACCCATCTTTTGCATAGCTTTTAGTTGCTCATAGAAATCCTGAAGAGTAAGCTTGCCTTCAATAACCTTCTCGACCTTTTCAGGTTTTATCTCACTCTCCTTTGCTTTTTCAAGAAGTGTTTGCAGATCACCTAAACCAAGAAGCCTTGAAACAAACCTCTCAGGATTGTACTCTTCAAAATCCTCCAGTTTTTCACCAATTCCAATGAACTTAACCTTTGCTCCTGTTGTTGCACAAGATGTTAGGGCACCACCACCCTTAGCAGTTCCATCTAATCTAGTTACTATAACTCCAGTTATTTCAACAAGTTTATTAAACTCACTTCCTTGTGGACCTGCAACTTTGCCTATGTCTGCCGGTATTGTCAGTAGGACTTCATCTGGTTTTATAATTTCAGCAAGCCTTCTTAGCTCATCTGCTAGCTCTTTATCTAGGGCGTCCCTACCTGCCGTGTCAAAAATTATTGTATCATAATTTCTAAATCTTTCTAGTGCAACTTTGGCTCCTTCATAAGGATCGTTATTTTCATTCCAATATACTGGGGCGTGAATCTGCTTACTTAGCTGAATTAACTGCTCGACTGCTGCTGGTCTATGATAATCCAAACCAGCTATGGCTGGTTTTAAACCTTGTCTTTGTAGATACCTTGCAAGCTTAATAACTGATGTAGTTTTTCCTGTACCAAATAAACCCACAAACATTATCCTTTTTTTCCCTAGTAAGCTACCCGGCTTTTCTCCAAGAACTCTAACCAATTCCTCATAAATTACCTTTAAAACGTGTTCTCTAAGTGTCAAGCCTGCAGGTATTTTTTCCTCTAGACATTTTTTTCTTATTTTTTTTACAAGATCTTCAGTAAGTTTAAGCTCTACATCACTCTCAAGTAAAACTTTTTTTAGGTCGGACAAAATTTCTTCTACAGCTTTTTTATCTATAGAAACACCAGTAATTAACCTTCTGATAATTCCACTTAACCCCTTACCTAAAGTATCTAGCACCATATTCTAAGATATAAGTTGATTTATAAATTTTTCTGGATTATAAACTTCTATATCATCAAGCTTTTATAGAGAAATAAAATATATCCATTTTTATTCAAGAAAGGAAATTTATTTTCTTCTACTAGCTAAAATATAATTTATTTTTCTTTCTTGTTAATTTTTACTGGAAAGGAGGTGTTCCGAAAGTCTATTATATAAGTTATACTAATAATTAGATAGAAAAAATATGATAGAAATGTTGGAGAAGCTCTGTACTTTTGGTCAGGGATGAATCGACTTTAGTATGTTCAGAAGCAGATAAAATTATAAAAGATGATAATTGTGGGCAATGATGTTAGAATTAAGTTGAAATTAGGTTTTCAGAAAAATCTATTTCGAAAATTAGTAGAAACTATTGGTGGAACAAGAAAAGTAGCTAAATTGCTTGGTATTTCAACTACAACTGTAAAAAGGTATAAAAATGGTAAAATAAGGTACATTTCCTATGATTTACTATTGAAAGTTCTAGAGTTGTTAGAATTGGATATAGCTCATATCGAAGCATTTGTTCTTGAGAAGACTACTCTTAAAGATGTAAGAAGAAAATATGCAAAAAAAGCAATAGAAGAATTTAAAAGAAGATACGGTAACAATTATCGTTATATTCTTGCATCCTATGGTTGGGAAGGTTTAAAGAAAAAATATGGAAAGGATTGGCTCTTTGTAATCGGAAAAAGAGGATTTGAAGCGTGTAAACGTAAGTATGGTGAAAATTATCACAAAATAATTTGGAATAAAGCAATAAAAAGTTTAGAGCAACATTATGGGAAAGATTGGGGTAAGGTTATTTGGGATAAATCTTTGAAATCTCTTAAAAGAAAATATGGTAACGAGTGGTACAGGGTAATACTTCCTAATGCATGGAAGGCACTAGAAAATAAATATGGAAAGGATTGGCCTACTATTCTAAGCAAGTCTGGTGCTAAAGTCCTAAAAAATAAATATGGAAATGGTTATCGTAAATATCTTTATGAACTTGCTAAGTTGCATGAACACTCATTACTAACACAAACAGAGTTACAATTTACTAATCTCTTAAAAGCCAAATATATTCCATTTGAAACTCATAAAATTGTAAAGAATATGGAATACGACGTAATGATACCTTCCTCCAAAAATCCAAAAATTATATGTGAACTATCAGATCAAATACCACGCATTCATAATCTAAGAGCAAAAATTGCCCAAATTTTACTGCAAAAAGAAGTATTTCCTGATGCCATTTACTTTTTTATAACTAATTTATATAAAACCAATAGTAGGGGTGATAATTTTAATTTTTCTTTCGATATTTTTTGTTATCTTAGAGAAAAAGGAGTAATTGTAATAGATCTTAATGATATGAATAAAAGTGTCGGATTTATATTATCATTATTAAATCTATGCGATAATGGCAATCAAGTTAAAGAAGAGATAAAAGCATATCTAAATGCATTAGAGGATCGCCTGAAATCAAAGACTTTCCTTAATACCTCTCATGCTGCATCAATCAGATCATTCAAGAATGAACCTACTCAAGGTGAAAGATTATTGCATAAAAAATTATCTGAGATAAATGCTAACCCTTTAGGTTCAACAACCCTTCAGACTAAATATGGCGGTTATGTTACAGTAGATAATTATGAAAATTGTGGTGAAATAAAAATTATTTACGAAGAAACATCCTCAAAATCACCTCGCACCCTAGAAGTACTAGCTGGAAAGATTGCCTTTCTCAAAGATAATTTGAGTGCAAAATATGTAGTAGTATTGTCTAATTTTGAAAAATTCCCAAAGGAGGAGTGGTTTTCTAGATATCTGAAGAAATTTGCAGATATGGTTATTTTTAAAGATGATTTGAGTAATCTAGATAAATTTAAAGAGAAAAGGAAATTGCTTTTAACTAATTAAATTACTCTAGTAAAGAGTTCACAAATTTCTCAGGTTTATATTCTACCAAATCTGTGTAATCTTGGCCAACCCCTAGGAATAAGATAGGCTTTTTGAACAAATAGCATACAGAAAATACATTTCCTCCCTTTTCGTTTATGTCCATCTTTGAAAAAAGGATAGCGTCAATACCTACAGTTTTATTGAAAAATTCAAACTGTGGTACTACATCTGAACCGGAAATACCATCTAATACCAAAATTTTTAAATCTGGTTTATTTACTCTAACTATTTTAGCTAACTCATCCATCAAACCCTTCTCAACATGCATTCTTCCACTAGTATCGGCAAGAATGACATCATAGCCTCTTGCTTCAGCCGATTTTCTGCTATCAAAGATAATACTACAAGCATCCTCTCCTCTCCGCCCTTTTATTATAGGAACTCCAATTTTTTCTGCATATTTTTCTAGTTGCTCAATTCCACAGGGTCTGAAAGTATCGCCTGCAGCTAACAAAACCCTATAACCTTTATTTTTTAAGTAATACCCAACTTTTGTTAGATTTAGACTTTTTCCGACACCATTTATACCAAAGAATATAAAAGTTGCATAACCCTTCGCTTCCTTGGCCTTCTCTATAATTTCTTCTAAATCAATTTCTGGTACAGCTAAAATATCGAGCAAAGTTTTTTTCAAAGAGCTAATTACCACTTCCCTTTCCTTTCCCCTCTTCACTTCTTTTCCGACCAAACTGGCTTTTAGATCAGATTTTATTTTTTTAACTACATCGTAAGCAACATCAGCATCAATCAAATCAACTTCTACTTCCCTTAATATGGATTCAAGATCTTCTTCTGATAGTTTTCTTTCAACAATTTTTTTGACAACTTTTTTAGCAACTTTCTTAACAATACCTTCTTCCTTTATTTCTCTTTCAACGACTTCCTCTCTCTCGACTATTTTTGGCTTTTCAAGTTTTTCTGCTAGAGATTTTGTTAGCTTTGATAACTTCTCTTTCAAAATCTTAAACATATGTTACCTACTTAGTGTTTTAACTAGCTCCTGTATCTCTGGGCCGAGTTTTTCCAAATTCATTGAAACTTCTGCTATGTTATTTTCGACTTGTACTAGAACATTTTTCATCTCTTCCATTCTTTTTCCCAGTAGCTCTTTTCCCTCTTGGATTGTCTTTTCTAGAGCAATACCTGCACCAACTTCCACTATAATTTTACTATCGTCCACTACTTCTCCAAATATATGAGCTTCAGCTCCAAGCGGAACTAACATTCTTGCGCCAGTTTTAATTTCATCTATGCTAGCTTGAGTTAACTGAATTTCTGCTATTTTATCTATTAAAGTTTTTCTTTGTTCCATAAGTCCACTCAACCTTGCCTCCAAAATCCTGTAAGCTAAAACCTTCTCTTGGAGCTCTGTCTTTTCAACCATTCAATCACCGAGTGTTATGCCCGCATACCCAACTACAGAACTTAAGTCGCCTGTTAAATCTCCAGAAGTGGCATATTTTAACAAATTGCTTTTTTTAGCTTTAAGTTCCTTAGCCACCACCATAGCTACAGCTATAGGGCCAAAACCACATACAGTAGCAGACCTTTCATTTATCCTACTAAAGAACTCTTTTACATTCAACTTTAGTATGGAATTTATCAGATAGCTATCTATCTCACTTGCTAGTTCATAGGGTAGATAATGGGAGAAATCGCTACTTGCTAGGACAATCCAATCCTTTTTAGAAGTTTTAATGGTTTTAACTATGGCCTCTCCTATGCATCTACAAGCCTCTAATAAAGTCTCATCAGCAAATTCATTCAGAATACAAATTGGAACAAATGTAAAATCACTTCCGTATCGAAATTGCAAGAATGGTAATTGAACTTCTATGGAATGTTCATTTTTATGTGGTAGCACATCCTGTTCCAAAATTTTACAGTTTTGTAATAACTTGCTTGTGAATTCTTCATCGATTAAAACTTCTCCGAGTGGGGTTTTCCACAAGCCTGATTTCATTAAGCTAAAAGTACTTCCAATTCCGGTATGGTTCGGTCCTATTAAAATATAATTTGACTTTAGAATTTTTGCATACACCCACGCTGCCACTGGACCAGAGTACTCATAACCTGCATGTGGAACGATAGCAACTTTAAATTTTTTTGGAAATATTTCTTTGGGCCCAAGCTCATGTTTAAAACAATAGTTTATCTGCTTCTTTAACATCTCCCTTTCCAAATTATAAAAACTTCCAGCTACTACAGGTTCTCTAATTATCATCATTTTTTCACTAAATTTTATTTTTATTGAGAATTAATATTTATATCGAAAGCTTATTCTTAGTTTGGAATTTAGTGTAATAAATGAGCATGGATAACAAAATACAGGGTTGAGTAAATACTAAAAAATTTATTTAAGCTTATATAAAAGTTTAAATATACATATTCCAGAACATTTATATAGGTGTTTAATTGCTTTCAGAGAAGAAGAAATTAATGCAAATATTCTTTAGGGTAAAACCAGCAGAACTTTTATTAAGTTTAAGAGAAGGTCCGAAGTATGCTGCGATAATTTCAAAAGAAACTGATTGTACTTATTCACATACTATTAAATTACTCGAAACATTCAACAAACTAGGATTATTAACTTTTGAAAAGACAGGTAGGAAAAAAATAGTTAGATTAACATCCACAGGTCAAACTATTGCGAATGCCATTTATTCAATTTTAATGAAATTGCCTAGGGTTAAAGAAGGTAAAACATAAATCCAATTAGCATTTTTCTCATTGTTGTTAATGAACAAGGCACTTACTAAATCCCTATTTTTATTCGCAATTTTTATAAAATATTAAATAGTATATTCAAAATCTAAAATAAAGATTAAGCCCTGGTAGCTCAGTTGGTAGAGCGTATAGTTAGCGTAAGCGTGGTAAGCATAAGGTCACGGGTTCAATCCCCGTCCAGGGCTTCATGGCTGATAAAAAGAGGTTAACCGCAAGAAAAGTAAGAATCTACGACATTATTAATGGGAAGTATTTTTATGGTAGTAAGGAAGAGATGAAACCAAGTTTTGTAATGACTAGCTTAGGTCAAAAAATTTCTAGGGTTAATATTGTTGCGACGGTTATTGACAAATTTGTTAGCGAAGATGAAAATTATGCTACGCTTACTATAGATGATGGTACTGAAGCTATAAGAGTTAAAGCTTTTAGAGAAGATGTAAAACTAATTAATTACCTGGAAAGGGGGGATTTGGTGTTTGTTATCGGTAAGTTAAAAGAGTATGGTGGAGAAGTATACATAAACTGTGAGTTTGCTAAAAAAATGGATAATTTTAATTACGAAAGTTTTAGAAGACTTGAAATTCTTCTTCAACTTCTCCAACAGAAAGAAAAAATAGAGAAGATAAAGGAATTATCGGAGAAAGTTACCCTGGATGAGCTTAGAAGGTTAGCGAAGGAAAAGTTTGAAATTGAAGAGGAAATTTTGAGGAATATTTTGGAGAAGAGATTTGAAGAAGATTATAAGCAAAAAATTCTGGAGCTTATAAGAAGGCTTGATACTGGTGAGGGAGTTGAGGTTGAAAAAATATTTGAATTATGTGAGCTACCTAGCGATTTAATTGAAAGGGCTGTTGATGCGTTACTTAAAGAGGGAAGTTTATATGAATGTTTTCCAGGGAAGTTTAAGGTTGTAGGATGAGTTTTCTTAGCTATGAGGAGATGTTAAAAAGGGCCATGGAAAGAATTCCAAAAAAAATTAAAGATGAAAAAAGATTTAGAATTCCAGAGGTTATGTATGAAATTCAGGGAAATAAAACAATCATAAAAAATTTTCAAGAGTTTTTATCTGTGTTTAGGAGAGATGCTAAACACTTTTCAAAATTTTTATGTAGGGAACTAGCCACACTTGGCTATCCACAGGGAAATTTCTTTGTCCTGCAGACAATGGTTTCTGGCGCTACACTTAGGAAAAAAATTGAGAGCTATGTTAATGAGTTTGTTTATTGCAAGCAATGTGGAGAGCCAGATACTAAACTAATAAAGGAGGATAGAATTTATTTTTTAGTTTGTGAGGCGTGTGGAGCTAAGCATTCAGTAAGATCCATATGAGATTTTGGTCAAAGATATTCATAACAAAATATGAGATTGTTGTCGCTATTTGTGATGAGGAACTAATAGACCAGGAGATAAAATCTAAGAGATTTGAAGTAAAGGTAAGTAAAGGGTTCTATGGGGAAAAATTGATTGATGAGTTAACAGCAGTAAAAGTTATGGGAGTCGCAACAATAGGCAATCTTTTTGGAAAAAATATAGTAAAACTTGCTGCAGAACATGGGTTTATTTCAAGAGAAAATGTTTTACTCGTAAAAAGGATCCCCCATGCACAATTTGTTAAAAGGACCTAAATAATTAATATGAAGTTTAAGTCGAGAAAAGCGCAGTTCTTTATTCTCTCAGCCTTTGCAATAGTTTCAATAGTATATTTTATGGCTAGGTGGGTAGAGCCATTTACAATAATTGATGTATCAGAAGTAGCATCATTGGAAGAAGCATTTTTATTTAATAACGTTAAGGAAAAAGCTATAGATGTGATAAAACAAAGCAAGAGCTGTGATGATTTACAATATAATCTAGAGGAATATAAAAACTTCGTTGAAATTTATGTGATAGAAAGAGGGAAATTACTTTTAGTTTATCATCTTACTTCTCCTTGCAAACTTCCTAGCGGTGAAGAAATTCCAACAGTAGTAATATTCGATTTGAATTTAACCTCACCACGAATAAAGATAGGTAGCCATTTCTATGAAACATGGAAACCTAGCTGAAGTTGCAATTACTTGAAACTTTCAGCCAATAACCCCTTCCAGCTACGATCGTGGTTGTATATACCCAGCTTTGCACAACCTCGTCCCAATAATATGGGCCATCAATTATGTCACAGGTGCCTTTAATTGAGCTTATATTATAAGGTGTAGCTGATGTTGTTCCGATCAAATTATACCCTGCAATGAGTGGTGGTATGTCGGCGATGGTAACGATTCCAGTTACATCAAGGCTTACTGGACAATCGCTTATATGTGGACTATATACAAAATAGCCCTTCCCACCTTCTAGTTGATTCCATGGAAGCATGATATATTTCTTTGTTGTGGCATTATAATAATAAAAATCTTTTGAAAAGATGTTACAAATATCGGTAATGATTGAAGTTATCCTCATTCCTGATAAAGAAATTAAGTTCCAGCCATGTTTAAAGACAAATGAGAATTCTGGAGGAATAACAACATTATACTCTTCTTCTCCTATCGAGTAGGTTGGCTCAGGCAAGGCGTATTTGCGGACTAAAACTCTTCCTGGATAGTTTGTGGTTGTGTAGCCGTAGTTATTGTATAAGTCTGAGATTTCCTCTGCCGAAAGGGCTCTGTTGTAAATGCGAACTTCGTCGATGGGGCCGTTGAATAAATCACCAATTATTAATGGAAGGTTATTTGTTGAAATCGTTCCTGTTAATGCCTGAGAGGTTTTTAATTCCCCATTGGCATATAATTTTTGGGAAGAAC
>JASEGN010000021.1 GCA_030018055.1 Candidatus Aenigmatarchaeota archaeon
TCAGGCCATAAAGTATGGTTTAAAATTAAATTCTCAACTTTAAGCTGAGAAAAGCTTGAGTTGTAGTCTATCGTATAATTGGACTCCCAAGTAACATTTTTGTTTATTTCCGCACTACCCTGAACTCTTCTTTCATTAGTTGTAAGAGTTACTATTTTCTCTGCAGTATAGTTTACTTGTGGGCTAGTTCCTGAGGCAACATTATAACAATCGAACCAAACATATTCATCAGATTTAGTAGCTACTGTACTATTATCAAAGACTTCATTCAAAACAACATTTGCATCGGGTAAAGTAACATTCAACGTAACATTGTTAGAAAATGGTGCTATAACTGTAAAGTTTTGAAGGTATTTTACATCAGTTATATTGGAAGTGGCGAAGTCGACAGCTGGAGAAGGTGTTAGCTGATATACATTCGAATCAGTTGAAATAGTAACATTCCATGTAAGATTTACACTTAAAATAGCATCAGTATCGTTAGCACCCAAATCTAAATTTATTCTTAGTCTATCTGTTCCAATAGACTCCAACAAAGTAATATTGACTTGTGTAGTATTAGTTCCAACTATTTCCCAACCAAAGTTTGTATTGCTTGCAGGAAGGGTCAAGTTCAAAGCAACTGTATAGGGAATTGCTAAAACAACATCTGCAGTATTTATAGTCCAATTGAAAGTTCCTGTTGCGGTATAATTTGGGTGATTATTAATTGGTGCTATTGGGATGTTTTGGAGGGTAGCATTTGTTAATATGGAAATAGAAGCGTTGGCTTCTCCAGCAGGTATTTCTAATGTATAATCAATACTGGTAATTTTAACACTGCCAGTAGGCTGTTGGGCAAAAACAATTCCAGAACTTAAAATCATTCCTAAGAAGACATAACATAAGATAAAAGCAATTTTTTGAATGGAATTATCTTGAGTTTTCATTAATCTAAATTTATTTTTTCCTTATATAAAGTTTACTCTTACAATCTCTTTGTTCTTGGGGCCATACTGGGTAAACATAAACTTAACAAATCTGATTTTGTTATCATTCCAACTATCTTTCCTTTATCACTTACAAGCAAAGCTGGGTGAAACTCAAGCAAAGGAATTGCAACCTCTACACTATCTTCTAAGCTAACTATCGGAAATGGTTCATCCATTATATTTTTTACCTTCATTTTTTTTGGATCTTTACCCAAGTTCCTTACTATCGTGGACTCACTTATGCTTCCTATTTCTAAGCCACTTTCCATGACTGGAAGTTGAGAAATTCCAAACTTTTTCATAAGCTGGGAGATTTTTATAATTCTATCATCAGGAGAAGCAGAAATTATCTTTTTTATCATTACATCTCTACATTTAATCTTTTTTTTCACCTTTTCTAAGACCGAAAGAATTTTATTGATTGTTGATAGGCGTGGGTCAACTTTCCCAGCTTCTATCTTTGCTATATGTGCTTGTGTTACTCCTATTCTTCTTGCTAACTCAGACTGGGAAATTTTTTTACTCACTCTCAATTCTTTCAAATGCTTGTCTGTTATTATAACCATCAGTTATAAAATTATAATTAAAAATATATAAAAGTATATAAGCCCATCTCTTAATTTTAAAAGAGATAAAATGAAAAATGTTGTAATTGAAAAATTAAATAAAATACCTACTAGCAAGCAAAAAATAGAAATTGTTGAAAGGAAAGGAATAGGCCACCCAGACACAATTTGCGATTCTATTGTCAATCAAATCTCCGTTGAACTTTCAAAATTTTACATGAAAAAATTTGGTCAAATAATGCACCATAACATAGATAAAGCTTTGCTCTCTGCTGGTGAAGTTGAGAATAGATTTGGTGGAGGAATAATTAAGAAACCCATGCGTTTAATTGTTGGTGATAGGGCAACCTTTTTTGTTGGTGATGAGAGAGTTCCCGTAGAGGATGTTGTAATTTCTACAGCTAAAAAATGGTTTAAAGATAATTTAAGATTTGTTGACCCTGAAAAACATGTTGAGCACCAGATTGAGCTGAAGCAAGGTTCAACAGCATTAACAGATATATTCAAAAGGGAAAAAGAAGTGCTTGGCGCTAACGATACAAGTGCAGTAGTTGGGTACGCACCTCCAACATCTTTAGAAAAAATGGTTCTAAAAGTCGAGGAGCTTTTAAACTCAAAGAAGTTCAAAAAAAGATTCCCAGAAACCGGTGAAGATATTAAAGTCATGGGACTTCGTAAAAACAATGAGCTTGAACTTACTATAGCCATGGCATTTATAGATCGCTTCATAGATTCTGAAGAAACTTATTTTAGGAGAAAATCTGAAGTTTTGGAAGAATTAAATAACTACCTAACCAACACAGAATTTGAGAAAACAAAAGTTTACTTGAATAATTTGGATAAAAGGGGAAGGGGAATTGCAGGCCTTTACCTAACTGTTTTAGGAACTTGTGCAGATGGTGCTGACTGTGGGCAAGTAGGTCGTGGCAATAGGGTTGATGGCCTAATTTCTTTGAGTAGACCTTCAGGTAGCGAAGCTGCAGCCGGCAAAAATCCAGTATCGCACATAGGAAAAATATATTCTGTTCTCTCTTTTGAAATAGCTAGGGAAATTTGCAAGAGGTTACCAGAGATTAATGAAGCAATTGTCTGGCTTTTGAGCAGAATAGGAGAACCCATTAATCAACCAAGTGCAGTAAATATTCAATTAATCCTAGACGGCGAACTAACCAAAGCTACATTAAATGAGATTGAGAACGTCGTTGAGTTTAAATTTGAAGGAATAAGAAAACTGTGCCAGGATTTAGCTCTGGGTAAAATAAAGGTTTGCTAAAACATTAAAAACCAAACTTCTTCTTCACAATTCTTAATATATTTGTTCTTCCCCTTCTCTCCACGGTTATGAGTTTTTTATTAGCTAAGCTCTTTACAACTCTTGAAACCTTTGCTTTTGATAGCCCAGTTTGTTGGACAACTCTTCGTTGATTAACCTTTCCACCACTTGTAATAATCACATTCATGACCTTTCTCTCGAAATCATCTAACATGGAGAAAATTATTTTTTCTGGCTTTTTCCAACTTTTCAATACAAAGTAAGTTGACAATAGAGCTGCAATTGTAGCTATAATTATAAATTGCCAGGGTTGGATGATGTGAACTGGTTGTGTTATTAATGGTTCAGATGTTAATTGGTATTTTAAAGTTTCCTCCGAAGACACATTTTCATCTCTCCATAAGACTATTATCCTTCTTCCATCGCTAGATACGACTCCATTTTTTGGAAAAATTTCTTGGTCCTTAGTCAAAACTAAACCCTCATCCAATCTTAGGGTTACGTAAAGTTTTTCTATATTCTCATTCAAGCTAAAATCTCCTATGAACATAACCCTTTCATCAACCTTCTTCAAAAAATCAGAAGTATCGAAATTTATCATCAAAGTTCTTCTTTCAAAAGTTAGATTAAACCAACAATCAATATCAGTTATTCCATTAATTTTGACCTCACACTGTGCAGGACCAGCGGTAGTCGTAGCATTGAAGTTATCAATTCTTATAGGAAGAAAGAACTTGAAATTTTTTGTTTCTGGTGGAAAACTTATAGCTAGCTTTACAGAAACCCTTTCGCTAAAAATTATCGCATCAACAACGTAACTTTCTACTGCAGCAGTAACAACTTTAATCAGTAAAAATAGAGCAATGATTACCACTATAATAGAAATTTTCACCTTATTCCCATTTCAAGATTAATCTTAAAGCTACAGTTAGGGCATCTATCACCAACCAAGTTCATCCTTCTAATTTCATACCCAACTCTTTCTATTAGCAACTCACCACAATTGTAGCAATAGGTGCTTTCATCCCTATGTCCAAGTACATTTCCTATGTAGACATATCTTAACCCAGCATCTCTAGCTTCCCTAATAGCCATCTCAAGAGTTTTTACCGGGGTAGAAGGAATGTCCATCATTCTAAAGCTTGGATGAAATTGGATGATATGAAATGGGACCTCTGAACCAAGTTCTGTGTTTACCCATTCAGCAAGTCTTCCACATAACTCAATATCATCACCGAGCTGCGGGACTATTAGATTTGTAATTTCGATGAAAACTCTTTGTTTTTTGAACTGCCTTAAAGCTCTGTAGATTGGCTTTACTGTTGGTACCCCCATAAATTTTTTATAAAACTCTGGGCTACCTGAAGCCTTAAAATCAACAGTTACAGCATCTAAATGTTTTGATATCTTCTTTATAGCCTCGTCGCTCATGTAACCATTTGTTACGAAAGTATTCAATATATTTTCCTTTACAGCTTCTTTTGTGGTTGCGTAGGCGAACTCAAAAAATATTGTAGGCTCTGTATAGGTATAACTAATAATCTTACATTTGTATTTTTTTACAAGTGCAACAACTTGTCTTGGTGAATATGTTTCACCCTTTAATTCGCCAGTTTCAGCAACAGCCTGACTTATCTCATGATTGCAACAAAAGCTACATTTGAAGTTACAACCAAGAGTAGCTATTGAAAGAGCCCTCGAACCAGGGTAAAAATGGAACAATGGCTTTTTTTCTATAGGATCAACATTAAGTGTACACAACTTCCCATAGGTTAAAGTATAAAGGGTATTATCTTTGTTTATTCTAACTTGGCAAAATCCACTCTTCCCTCTTGGAATAAAACATTTTCTTGCACAGAGGTCGCAGCGTATACCATTCCTTTCCCCATGCCATAACATAGCCTTTTTCATAAATATAATTAGTTTCGCGGATAATTATAGTTAGGCCCTCATAGCTCAGCTGGTAGAGCAATCGATGGTTAACAGTTGAACCTCGTAAGCGATAGAAAAATCCGCTAAAGGTCGTGGGTTCGACTCCCACTGGGGGCTTTATTTATTTTAACTCTAAAAGAAAGTTATGGAGATTGTACTTCATGTAGAAAAGCATAATTATCACAAGGTTAGAGAAGTCCTTTTAAAAGATCCAGTTATTTCATTAGCAAGTATAACATTTAGGGAGGCAAAAGCGCTAACGGGTAAAGATGGTTACTATTGTGTCATTTCTGGAATTGAAGAGCAATGTAAAAAGGCTATGGAAGCAGCAAAGGATTTAGCAAAAGAGGTCGAAAAAGAAGAAAAAGACAAAGTTATTAATAAAATTAAGGAGGAAGAAGAAGCTGCGAAGAAGGGGTTTGGCGCAATTATTGGTTAGCGGCTGTAGTCCAGAGCCATTGCGGACAATCTGGTCTAAGACGTTGCCCTGCCAATTAAAAGTGGAGCGGCAGAGACCCGGGTTCAAATCCCGGCGGCCGCATAAAAATTTATATTGAGAAAATGAAAGATTAATTGATAGAATGCCCATATTTGCTCCAAAAAAGAAAGAAGTACCTGAAATCCCTGAAATGGTACCAAAAGTTCCGACTGCTGAAGAACTAAAAGGAATTGCAGGAAAGTTACGTGAATTGATAGGCACAAAGGGTGAAGCACCCAAAAAGCCAGAAGAAATACCAAAGGCTCCTCCAGCAGTTGAAGAGTTAAAGAAAATAATAGAAAAGGTTGAAGAGGTACCTAAGCCAGAGGAAGTGAAGAAAGAAGTACCAGAAAGAGTAGCAGGACCACCACTTTTTATAAAGCTAGAAAAATATCACAGAATTTTGAGATACATAAGTGAGTTAAGGAGAGTGTTATTTACGACAAAGGCGATAACGTCAACTTTAGCTGAGATTGAGAAACTTAGGGAGGATAATGTAAAGTTGTTGAGAAAAACAATTGAAAGAATTGACACTAGACTTGCTGATCTAGATAAGGAGCTTTTAAGACCAAGAGAACTTCCAGCAGGATATCCGGAGGAGGTTACTGAAGTTGGTGGTATGGAAACTGTTGTTAGCGATTTAAGAAGCCAACTCCAATCTCTTAAAGATGAGCTTGAAAGTGTAGCCTAATTTTAAGATTTAAATTTGGTTAAATAAATTTATTTTGCAGGGTGAATTTGGCAGGGGTATTTTTAACCCTAAAGCCAAGTCTGGTTAAAGGCGTCAGAATCATTGAGCACTGATTCAATGATGTCGAAGCTCAAGACGTTTAAGAAACCTGATGGCTTAGAAGTTATGGAACTGGGCAATGCCTTCGTGGGTTCGAATCCCACCCTCTGCACTGACGTACCATAATTATTCTTAATATAAACACTAACTAATAATTGTGATAATTTGCCAGGAATTTGTGCAGCATGCAAAAATTTTTCACAAGCTTTAGTAACCTGTAAAGCTTGTGGAGCTACAGTTTGTCCCAGGTGCATTGAACCAAGCGGATTCTGCAGGCTATGTAAAGGTAGAAGATTTATTTAGCTTTTCTAACTTTTAATTATTTTTCCTTTTCTTCCTTGTCACTGCTCTTCCTTTTCTTCTGGCATTGTTTCTTCTTTGCTAATGCTTGATAGTGGTTTTATCGAGCTCTCTACTTCCTCAATTCTCTTGTTCAACTTTTTTATCTCTTCTCCATTATTTAAGACACTCTGCAGAGAGTTTTCTAATTTTCCAATCGTTTCGTTCAATCTTTTTATTTCCCTTCTCACCTCTATTAACGCGCACCAAAGCTGAGCAAATTTTACTTCTGGTGTGGAAGTATAGGCTGCTCTATGCATCCTCGTAGCATCAAATACCTCACTCAACAAAATCTTGGCATCCTCTCTAAGTAAAGACTTCCAATCTTCATTCTTTTTAAAGAGTATCATATTTATTATTTTTAAACTACTACGTTGATATAAATTTATAATAAAGTACTAGAGGTTTTCAAATGGAAGAAGGAAACTTTATTTACATAGATTTGATTGGAAGGGTAAAAGATACTGGAGAAATTTTTGAAACAACCAAGGAAGATGTTGCTAAGCAAGAAGGTATTTTCAACAAGAGATTTAAGTACAAGCCATTACTGCAGATAATTGGAAGTAAAGCACTGGTACCTGGATTAGAAAATACCATTAAATCCATGCAAGTTGGTGAAAAAAGAATTATTGAACTGGAGCCAAAGGATGCATTTGGTGAGAGAAGAGATGAGCTGATAAAATTGTTCAACATAGCTATGTTTAAGGAACGAGGAATAGACCCATTTCCAGGTGCTAGTGTGACAATAAACGGTTTACCTGGGAGGATACTTAGTGTTTCTGGTGGAAGGGTTAAAGTTGATTTTAACCATCCATTAGCTGGAAAACCAATAATCTATGAGGTTGAAGTTAAAGAGGAGATTAAAAATTTAGAAGAAAAAATACCTGCAATTATTAGCGCCTATTCTAATCTGGAGAAGGATGAATTCTCCACAAAAATCCAGGAAAAGGTTGTTGAAATAGATACTAAAGATAAAGATTTAGCATCGGAAGTTAAAAGAGCTATCTCTACCACAATTAAAAGATGGGTTGGAGATGTTGAGAAAATTAAATTCATTAGTTATTTTTAATCAAAAAAACAATTTGATTTCATGAAGATAAAGATTTTAAATAGAACTGATTCTGAAATTCAGTTTTTAGTTGAAAAAATTAGTCCAGCATTTGCAAATGCTCTAAGAAGGATAGCGATGACAGAAGTACCAACCATGGCTATAGAATGGATTGATTTTGTCAGAAATGATTCTGCTCTTAATGATGAAATTTTAGCGAATAGAATTGGATTAATTCCCCTAACCTTTGATGGGAAAGCATACAACTTACCAGCTGAATGTAAATGTGGAGGCAAAGGTTGTAGTAGGTGCCAGGTAAAACTTAAGTTAAAAAAGGAAGGTCCTTGTATGATTTATTCTGGTGATCTAGAAACTGGAGCCAAGGATGTAAAACCGGTTTTTGATAAAATACCAATAGTTGAACTTTTTGAGGATGAGAAGCTTGAGTTTGAGGCGATAGCTCAACTAGGATTAGGGCTGGAGCATGCTAAATGGCAAGCAGCTGTAGTTGGATATAAAAACAAGCCAGTAAAAGAAATCGAAAGGAAGGATGAAAGTGAGGAAACTAAATACATTGAAGATGCGTTTATTTTTAATCTTGAGAGCATTTGTGGACTAAAACCAGAGGAAATTGTTGTTAGGGCTGCAGAAATTCTTGAAGCCAAGTTAAAGGATTTTGCGAAAGAGTTAAAAAAATTAGAATAGATGAATTTTTAGTTTAAATTTTTCTTTTGGCAATATTTTATATGCAGGGGTAGCCAAGTCTGGTTAAAGGCGCAAGAGCGCTGCTGCGGAGCTTAAGATGCTCACTTGGCTTATATCTTAAGCACTGAGTAAAAAATGAAGAGACCTTGTGGCTTAGTGCCTTCGTGGGTTCGAATCCCACCCCCTGCACTAAATATGAAGTAGTTATTTGTCTAAAGAAAAAGAATAAGTGCTAAGAACATTTCAATTCGACCTTTTCTTTAACTCAGATATAATAAATACAACCAAGGCTAACATCATTGAAGGAAATTTTCTTAAGAAGGATGGAGTACACTTTTCCAGTTATCCAAATAGATTATGAACGAAGTAAGATACTTTTGCTTATACAAGACTTGGAGAAGGAACCTTAACACAATTAATTTTATGCTGTTAATACAGGAAAAAATAACGTTGAACCTAGAAAATGTTCAGTTAGTAGATGCAACTATTACTGTAGTAGAAGTTTCAGAAATCATCCATGGAGAGGTTATAGTAAGTCAATAGAAGAAAATTTTTCTTTACCAATATTTTAATTCAAACCAATAGTTTCTTATGCTAGACCTTGAAACTATATCAGTTTTAATTTTCTTTTTTGTAATCACACTCCTTCTTATAAAAGACAGGAAAAACATTAAGTTTAGTTATGGAGTTATAGTAAGAAGATGGGAAAGAGGAAGAGAAGCAATCGATAGGTTTGTTAAAAAATACAGGAAAATTATAAAACCAGTCGGCATTTTTGCAATATGCGTTTGTGTTCTAGCATCTGTGGTCACCTTCTCTTATTTGTTTTATTGTCTTGTGTCACCCCAACTCCGTGGAAAATGTTTTGCACTTCTTTTACCTACAGTTGGTGAGGCAAAATACCCTGAACAACTACCAGTAATTTCTCCGAGATTTTGGTATTGGATACTAGCGATTTTTATAGTTATAGCTTCTCATGAGAGCATGCATGCAATCTACGCAAGGGCTGAAAATGTGCAAATAAAAAATTATGGGTTAATTCTGTTTTTGTTTTTTCCTTTAGGAGCTTTCGTTGATCCAAACATGCAGCAAGTAAAGAAGCTTAGCTTTACCAGAAAACTTCGTATCTATGCGGCAGGTAGCTTCGGAAACTTTTTTGCTGCGCTAATAGTATTTTTGTTTTCCATTTTGCTAGGTCTTATTATTTATCAGCTATTTTCATATCCTGCTGGCGTAATGGTTGGTAGCCTAATTAATAAAACCCCTGCCTTCTACGCCAACTTAAGTGGAATAATCTTAGAAATCAATGGCAGTGAGATAAAAAATCTTTATGATTTAGCAACCTTCCTTAATAAAACTAAGCCAGAGCAAAATCTCACAATAAAAACAACCGAAAGAGTATTTTTACTCCAAACTATTAAACACCCAGAGATAGAGGGAAGAGGGTTCATAGGAATTAGAAACTTAGATACAGCCTTCAAATGGAAGTACTTCGACACCTATCAGTCTGAAAATTTTAGAATTTCTTCAAGCATATTTTTTACCTTGCTAGGGTGGATATTTATAGCAAATTTAGGAATCGGAATGGCAAATTTATTGCCAATAAGACCACTGGATGGAGGTTTAATTTTTGAGGAGTTTGCAAGGAAAATATTTAAAGAAAGAGGTGAGGCTGTAACAAGGTTTGTTACCTCATTAACTTTATTCCTGATCATAGCTAACTTTCTGGTAACGATTTTCTAATTCTTTCTATCCTCCTAAATTCAAAATTTCTTAGGGGATAAGTCTTCCTACTCTCAGCGATTATGCTTGACCTAAGTTCACCGGAAATAACCCCTTTTAAAAATTCCTCTAGAGTCAATTTTTCAATTTCATTTTTTACTAGATCAGCAAGTTTTAATCTCACCGCCTTTTCTATGGTAGCTTTGGCTTTTTTTGATGTTGTAGCTAGAACTTTAACCCTTAATCCAACCTCATCTTTTGTTTTCAAATCTTGAATTATGTCAATCCTTCTCACTCTATGAACAACCATCCTTGCTAGGTAATCTCTCATAACCTCAAAAACATCAAATTCGGTAAAGCCTTTATCTTCCTTAACTTCATTAATCCTAAAGATCATTTTCATGTAAAATTTCTTCACATCATCTGTTAGATCAACTACACTAACAGTTAATCTCCTTCCAACAAGTTCTTGTGGTTTAGAAGCAAGGGTTCTGGTTAGTTCAACTCCACCAAAATAACCCGGAGCTACTATTGTGAACCATCCCTTACCCTTAATCTTTCTTACTACCATGCTTGCTCAACCTCATCTCGACCATCTCCATAAAATTTCTTTCTCTTCCCTTTGGTATTAATCCTCCGGCTGCAAACAGGTGACCGCCACCACTGCCACCAACCCTTTCCGCAACCCATGCCACAACATCTCTTAAATTTATTTCCACGTCATGGGCAGCCCTTGCAGAAATTTTAACCTTTCCATCTGAATCTGCAAAACCGAATATGGGCTTATTTCTCTCTATCAAATTTGAATTTAATAAAATTGAAACTAAAGGTGCTATCAAAGTATCTTTAATCCTATCTCCAGCAAAAACGTAGGTAGCATTCTCCGTAACTTTTATCCCCTCACTTCTAACCCAGTCCAAATATTGGGCAATAAGTCTTCTATAATCTTCTAGTATGGATAAAGCGATCTTGACAGCTTCTCTATCGCCTAAACAAACTCTTATTCCAACATCCCACCTATCCATTCTACCACAAGCATTCACCAAAGTTGCAAACTCACGAGCATCCTTTATTTCCATCGGTCTTTCTATCAGGGTATAGTTATCTCCAAATATATCCTCAGCACTCTCTTCCTTTCCTCGCAACCTTTCAATTATGATCGCGGATGCTAACTTCCTTTGTTCCTCTAAATTAAGGTCGCTAAGCTTACGCCATTCATCATCTCCTTTTATTTTTATCCCATGTTCTGAAAGGAATTGAACAGCATTCGATTCTGAACCACTAATCCCAGGAATAAATAGGTCAAATGAATATTCTAAAGCTTTGTGAACAGGTCTGCTATATCTTCCATATAACTTTATTCCTCGCTCAACCTTAACTTTTCCTAGCTTTTCAGCTTCTTCTACTATTTTTCTAGCATGCTCTTTAAATTCAACCTCATCTACACCACCAACTATAGCTAAATCCACAAGATCATCACTCTTCAGGTCAATTGCTTTTGCAAAAAGATACGTAACCATAGATGCAGAAAGGTCATCAATTCCATCTAACATAGGATTTAAATGAAAGAGGTTCGAGTGCTTTAAATTTATGGGGAAATGATGGTCAAGGACAAAAACTTCTCCTTCTTCCAAAATATTTTCTAAAAAATTAAGCTGCCCACTTCCACAATCCAGTAGAACTAATATTTTACCCTGTAAATTTAACTCATCAATTATTTCTTTGGTCAGTTGCTTAATTATCCTTAATTCAAAGTTCCTTTTTTTACCCAAAAGCATCTTTATAAATATCGAAGAAGCACAAATACCATCCGCGTCGTTATGCGAAATTATCTTAACAACTTTTTCCTTTGAAATTGAATTAAAAGTTCTGCTCACACTACCTAGCTCATCGAAGAACAAACTACCACTTCCTAACAATTAGTTTAGCCTCAGCTGGATCATAATGCCAATCTTTTGGTAAAATTCCTTCTCTTACATAATATTTTACAAGTCTTCTTATTCTGGATTCCAAATTTTCTAAACCCCTTCTTGAGTGTTTATCTTTCCTATGTTTTTCTAGATGCTCTCTTAAATCAACAACTCTTCTTAACAAAAAAAGTAAATCTTCGGGCAACTCTGGATAGAGGTTTGCTTCCTTCATCAGTTGAGCTATGGATTTTCCTGTAATTAACTTAACATCTGGCACACCATACCTATCCCTTAAAATAGTACCTATTTGGGCCGAGCTGTATCTTTTTTTAGCAAGTTCAACAACAAGCTTTTTTACCTCTTCTTTCTTGATCTTTAACCATCTAGGCGGTTCTTTTCTAGGCGGTCTTTTCGAACTGGCTTTACCAACCATAGCTATTCCTTAAATTCCCTTATCAACCAGATGAAAATTAAGCCAACGGTCGAAATAAAGCTAATAAATGCTCCTACCATGGACAAAATTGCTGGAAGTCCTTTTGGAGTGATTATGGTTAATCCTATACCAGAAGATAAAATTCCCGCCCCTATTACTATAAACAATATTGCAAAATTTTCCGCAGTTTCAAGTGCGTCTCTCCCTTTTAATTTTTCGAGCATAATTAGTTTATTTTTATGTTAAGTACAAATATATTTTATGAAAAAAGTATTCCTTGCAAGCCCACTCTTTTCAGAAAGTGAAATATGGTTTGACAAGCAAATGGTTTCACTAATGGAGAAATTAGGCTTTAAAGTTTTCTGGTCTTGGAGGGATGAGCGAGAGCTCAGGAAAAGGAAAGAGCTAGAAGGTAAGGACTGGACTTATAAGATATATGTGCTAAATAGAGAGCTTATAGATAAATGCGATATGGTGGTTGCCTGTTTGGATGGGAGTGATGTAGATTCAGGAACAGCATGGGAAATTGGTTACGCTGTAGCTAACAAAAAACCAGTAATTGGAATAAAAACAGATGGTAGGTTACACGGAAAGAACCAAGTGGTAAATCTGATGATTCAAGAGAGTGTTAGTAAGATTGTCAAGTCGTTGAAGGAGTTAGAAGAAGAACTTAGGAAATTCCGCTGAGATTAGTTAAACCAAAAAAACTTTTTATATAATAAGAAACGTTAATTAATATTGTAATAAAATGAAAAGAATAAAATCTGGTATCAATGGGCTTGATAAGTTAATTGAAGGTGGTTTTCCAGAAGGTAGTGTTATCTTAGTTAGTGGTGCTCCAGGAACAGGGAAAACATTATTCGGCCTACAATTCATTTATCAAGGAGCTAAAGCTAATGAACCAGGAGTTTATGTT
>JASEGN010000022.1 GCA_030018055.1 Candidatus Aenigmatarchaeota archaeon
TTTATGTAGGTTTTTATTTCTTTTCCTGTATCTTCGGTAATAATTTCTTCAGGTGATCTCCCCAGATAGTATTTTAACATCCCAACGCTATACGTATAGATTCTCATTAGCTCTTTTCTCATTTTTCTTTCACTCTCACTCTGATTGTATTAATTCTAAATATATTTATTTAATTCTGCAAGGCAATCAACCAATCTAGGAATTATGTATTCAACCGCGCTAGGATATCCAGGAATGTTACAACCAGTTCTAGCTATTAGCTTGCTAGAACAAACTTCATCCGTAACTTTTTTAATAATTTTAGCTAGTTCAGGGTAACAAGCTTCTGTTAATTTTTTAGTACCATAGCCATGTTTATGAGTATCCATTCCACAAACCCAATAAATTAGCTCTGGTTTAAAATCAGTAATGCGTGGTGGTACTTCTTTTTCAAGTCTTTCAATAAATTCTTCATCTGAATTAGCTTGAGGAAAACAAACTTTGGTTTTAGTTTCTATCCTACTTCCATAGTTATAGCCCCAGTAATTGTAACCAAAACTCTGGCAATAGCAAATATGCAAAACTTCTTCATCGGCTTTAAAAATATCCCTGGTACCATCAGCATGGTGCGTGTCTGTATCAACAATTGCAAATTTTCTTGTACCAAATCTCTCTCTTGCATACTCAATAGGAATAGCATCGGTGTTAAAATAACAACCACCCCATGCCCAGTCGCGATGAGCATGATGACCTCCAGCACCAAGCAAAACTAAAGCATTATCTATTTCTCTGTTTAACACCTTTTCTGTTGCTTTAACCAAACCACCAATTGAATAAAGAGATACTTCATAATATCCCATTCGTTTTACTTCTTCTATCCTATGCTTTGGATGTATTTGGAGGATAAGCTCTTCCTCTACTGGCTGAGATTCAAACAAAAATATGTTAGGTTCTGCAAAAAGATTTTCTTTTTCCAAAATTCTAAATCCAGCTTCAACTTCCCTAGCTAAAGGGTCTGCCTTTTTACCAATAATTTCATGATAAAATATCCCTGTTTTTTTCATTTTACTCACAATTTTTTTTAATGACAAAATTTAATTTTTCATCAACACAGCATCCGAGTAATCTTTCCACGTAGATTCTTCCACTATGTGACCTTGTAGTCTCAGCATATAATCTTCCAAGCTTAAAACTCTCCGCACATAAAATTAAATCTTTAGGATCATATACACAAGGATTATGGTAAATAAATAACTTTTCCTCGGAAACAAAAGTTATTTCTGATAAAGGATTATATTGCATAACTTTTGTTTTTAAATTGATTTTTCTAGGAAGATAGAGATAATTTTCTTTCTGTTCCATTCGCTTTATTTCCTGCTGAATGCAGCATTCTGGATAACCATGCAATCTTCCACCTTGAACAATATGTGAACCAGGCTTTGCTATCATTGCTCTGTACTCGAGTAGCCTGTCTTTATTTTTTGAGAAAGTATAATTATCTCCCTCCTTAGGATAATAAAAAAGATCTAATTCTTCGAATAAGGTTCTTATCTCTTCTTCAAGCCTTTTCATATCTTGAATCTTGATATTTTTCCAACCTGGAATTTCACCTTTTTTAATAAACTGCAAGGCTTTTGTTCTATCCGTATCGAGAAGAATAGATACTTCTTTTTTGAGTGTAACGTCTCCTAGAGGTTTAACACCTTCAGCATTTAACAAAATATTTGCTTTATATTCTGGAGCTAATGGTAGAGATTCAAGTTTGACGTATCGCATACACATCGTCAACAAATTTTTCTAAACATAGCATGTTATCTCCCATACCTTTCCGATTTCAATAATTTCCATTAGTCTACTTCTGCTAAACATCGTATAATTTTTGGAATAGTATATTTAGCTATGTCTCTACGTGAACCTCCACAGAGTATAGTTACTAACCTAGACTCACAAACCTTATCAGCTATTTCTTTAAATAAATTTCTTTAAATAATTTTGCAAGCTTCCAGTGGCAATCTTGACTTAATCCTATGCTACCATAATCTCCTTGAGTTCCATCATAACCCCAATTCCAGAATATTAGCTCTGGTTTATGTTCAATAGCTTTAGGGACAAATTCTTCCTCAACTTTTTTTAAATATTCCTCATCGGAAATTCTAAACGGTATGGTGATGTTTATGTTATTATTTTTACTATTATATCTACCATCGCAAAAACAGGTATACAAAGTTTCCTGGTCATCTTCAAATAAATCCCACGACCCATCTCCATGATGAGCATCAGTATCTACGATGGCAAATTTTTTCACTCCTCTTTCTCTGAGATTCGCTATCGCTATGGCAGCGGAGTTAAAGTAGCATCCTCCTCCAAAAAAGTTTCTACCTGCATGATGGTCTCCATAGCCCGTAAAAACGAATGCATTATCAATTTCTCCAGAAAAAATTTTATCGCAAGCTTGAACGGTTCCACTTACTGAATATAAAGCTCCTTCATACTCATCCGTTCTTTTTACTCTTTCTACCATATCCTTTGAATGTGCTTTTAATAACAGATTTTCCTGTACTGGCTCTAGGTAATAAAGTCCATCTCTTATGTCATAAACAGCATCGTAATAAGCTATATTTTCTTTATCCAGAATTCCCTCTAATGCTTGTGGGAAATCCTTTAAACGATTGGCTTGTTGGTAGAAGTAAAATACCCCAGTTCTTTTCATTTTTAATCACTTTCAAATATTCTCTATTTTACATCTTTCTTAATAAATCCAATAATTCAGAATGAATTTTTCCATTGGAGAACAAAAGGTCACTAGTTTTAAGCTGCCAAGCATTTCCATTAAAATCTGTAACTCTACCACCAGCTTCCTCAACCAATAAAACTCCAGCAGCAACATCCCAAGGTTCAATCTTTGTCGTAAAGTAGGCATCCCATCTTCCAGCTGCTACCCAAGCTGTCTCTAGCCCTGCAGAACCTAACTTTCGCAGGTCAGTTACTTTAGAGTAAATTCCACTTAGAATTTTACCAGTTCTCATTCGGTTCTTTTCACCACCTCACAATAGAGCAAATAGCTTTTGGATAAATCAGAGGTCTCTGAAATCTCAATTCTTTTTTGATTAAGGTAAGTACCCTTCCCTCTTTCACCTATGTAAAATTCGTTAATAGCTGGTGCATAAATTGAACCAAGGATCGGATTTCCCTTGTAAATTACAGCAATACAAACAGAAAAGAAAGGATTAGAGTTAGCAAAATTACTAGTACCATCAAGGGAATCTACAACCCAAAGGTAATCGGAGTTAGCTTTTTGTAGACCACTTTCTTCGGTTAAAACACTATGGTTAGGATAATTTCTTTTAATTTCTAAGATAATTAATTCATCAGCTTTTTTATCATACCCTGTGGCGATTTCTTTTACCGATGCTCGAACCTTGATTAATTCATGTTCTTTCTGAAAATGATTCAGCAAAAAATCTCCAGCTTTTTTAGTTAAATTTTCAAGAAACTCTCTCATCTTATCTCTTTACTTTCGTTGCAAATGAACTAATCATATCATTTAAATTTTAGTTTAGATTCTTAAACCACCTTTGGTCAAAATCAAATAAGCAATTAAAAGATAAAGGAGAAAACCAAGAGTTAAGGAAGGGAGAAAACCTAACCTTGGGGTGAGAAAAATAACTGAAAGGATATAACTCAACCAAGGCAGAAGCATGATTATTAAACCTTTGGCATAAGACAAAACCATTGTTGAACCAGAAGAAAAGTAGATGGTTAGGAAAGTAATTAAAGTAATCGTTGGTAAGTTAGCGATAAAAGCAGCCAACAATCCCTTGGCTTGAGTAGCAAAATAAGTAACTAAAGCAATTACAATTCCTCCAACTAGAAAATAGAGCAAATAAATTATCCAACCCATTTTAAATCACAGTTGTCGTTTTTACATCTCACTATACTATATGGACCCTCTCCTCAAACTGATCAAAAATTCTTCAACATCTTTACCTTCAGATTCAAGCTTTCTTCTGACCTGTTCAACCTTTTCATGCTTTGATGGATTGTAAAGATCATCTAACTTTCTATAGATGTAATCCCCAATTTCTCCTGTTGAAGTTATTGTTCTAATCCTTCTACCAAGTCTGAAATTGAGTTTTTCATCTGGTGATAAAGTCTTATATTGTTCGATAACAGATAACATTTTATCTTTATCTTCAGGTAACTTACCATTAAGATCCCATAAAAGATTTAGCACGTGATCACTGCTCACCAAATTAGTCCTGCAATGTAGATTTTCAATTAGCGATCCTATTTCTTCTACAGCTTCGTCCTCTGTTAAAGGTTCAAAATTTCCATTTCTAATTTCAGCGTGCAAAGGCATATCTTCTCTAATAACCGTTGTTCTGATTCTTGTATAATCTGGTTCTATCTCATTCAAAACCTCTGCTGTGTGTAAAGCATTCTCTTTTGATCTTTGTTTACCACCTAGCCCTGGCATCACATATTCGGATAAAGAAATTCCTGAAGCTTTGACTTTTTTTCCTGCCTCCACATGCTCTCTTGCTGTCACCCCTTTATCAACAAATTTTAGTATCTCATCATCACCCGATTCTAAACCAATATGCAACCTAGATAAGCCAGCTTCATGCAGCTCTCTTAACTCTTCTACAGATTTCTTGCCAACCTGTTTTGATCTGCCATAGCTTGTAACTCTTTCTATAGATGGGAATGTTTCTTTAAGAAATTCGATCACTTTAACTAAATCTTTTGTGTGCATAATTATCGAATTAGAATCTTGTAGAAATGCATTTTTCCCATCATTGTAAAGAAATAGAGCTACATTTCTGAAAGCCTCATTTGGAGGATTATCATATATGGTCGCTGCTGTTTCTTTTACTCTTCCAAGGTATCCACTTCTTGCTGCTATCTCCTTTATTTTATCTTGAATAGCTTTTGCTGTTTCTATATCTTTTTCTATCTCTTCAATTGGTCTTAACTCGAACTTTGTTCCCTTATAGATTGAGCAGAATTTGCATCTATTCCATGGACAGTTACGAGTTGCTCTTATAAGCAGGGAATAAGCTTCAGTAGGTGGTCTTATTGGTCCTAGCTCAAAAGAATATTTACTTAATTCTTCTCTGCTAACAGCTCCATAAGCTCTTCTACCACCTCCAAGTACGTACAAACTCATCTCCACGCCTCTTTCAACTTTTTGTAGGTTGAAGCTAAAGCTTCAGGCAACACTTTGGTATCAGCTATTACTGGCATGTAATTTGTATCCTCTTTCCATCTTGGCACTACATGGGTATGCACATGGTCTTTTATACCTGCTCCAGCTCCTTCCCCAAGATTCATTCCAAGATTGAAGCCATCTGGACTCAAAGCTTTCTTTAACACTTCCACACCTTTAGTTACCATATCAAAATGCTCGTAGCGTTCTTCTTTACTCAATTCTTCCAGAGATTCAACATGTCTATAAGGCGCTACCATCAGATGCCCTGGATTATAAGGATAATTGTTTAAAATGATGAAATTATGCTTACCTCTGTAGAGGATATAATTCTCTTCATCCTTGTTCTCTTTTGGTTTGTCGCAAAAGATACAGCCTTCAGGTTTTTCCATTTTTACGTATTCTATTCTCCAGGGAGCAAAAATTTCTTTCATCTTTACTCACTTTTTATATAAAATATGTGTTAGGCTTTAAATTTCCTTGACTGTTTTGCATAATTTATTCTACTATTTGTTAATCGAGGAAAAAATGGTGAAAAGTAGAAAAATCCACTTGTATTAGCTGGTGACATTTCCTATCACTTTAACGTTATGTAATCTCATATTTTCGAAACTTACATCAAAAGTAATATTTATTAAAAGGAAGTGTGTTTTTTAATGTAAAATTCTAAACTGTTTTGGACAATGCGACACTTAACTGTGAGTAAAAGGAGTTAAAGATTTCAAAGATACCTTCGTGACTTTTTTATCCACTCATTTTATATCATTTAATTATAATATTTCTAATTAGTAGAACTTTTCTAACAAATTTAAAGTTGAAGCAAAAATTGTTTTTATGAACCTCGAAAAACTTACAGCTAAAGATATAATGAGAAAGGATGTTGTAACCATAGATGCGAATGAGATAGTTGGTGCAGCAAGGCTTAAGATGTTAAGACAAGGCATCGGTGGCTTGCCAGTATTAAAATGGGGAAAATTAGTTGGAATGATAACATTTCGTGATATAGAGTTAGCTGGTAAAGAGGTTATAGGGTTGAAGGTGAAAGACTTAATGAGCAAGAATGTAGTTTCAATAAAACCCGAAACAACATTAAAGGAGATGGTTAAGATAGTACGAGAAAAAGGCTATCAGCGCTTACCTGTTGTAAAAAAGGGCAAGGTAGTCGGTATAGTAACACAAAGCTGCCTCATAGATGTTCTGAAGGAGCTTCTAAAATAATAGAAGAATTTTTAAGTTTTACTATCTTCAAAATTTGTTAGAAAACTAAATTTCTATATGGGAATTTGTAGAATTTGTGGAAAAGAATCGAAGTTCATATCCTCTTATCTAAATCTTTTATAATTCGTTTTCCTAATTTCGTTATTTTGTATCTTTTCCAAGTTTTCCTCCTACATTCTAAAGCCTTGACTAATCCTTTCTCCTCCAGTTCGTGAATTGCTTTGAAAACGAGAAAATTCGAAACTTTGAGGTACGTAGCCAACTCTGCTGGTCTTGCTATACTTCTTTCTGCTAAGGTTAACAAAACTATTTTTCTTCTGTCAGTAGCCAAAACATAATCGACTAAATTTTCTCTTTTAGTTGTCACAATATGTAATTAGAATGATAACTTTAAATATTAATAAAATATAAAATGATAATAGATGATAATAAATGATAATAAAATTAAAATATATGCAGAATAATTTTCGCTTTTATTTGAAAGATGAATTTCGAGAAAGTCTCTTTATACTTGCAAAAAATCGCATGAAAACAAACACGTGGAAGGAGTTAGCTAAAATAGTTAATGTCTCTTATAATTACATAAAAGATATAAGAAAGGGTAGACATTTGATAAGGTTAGACGTACTTAGAAAAATATGCGATGTTGCCAAAGTTAAATTGGATGACGTGGAGAAAAATATAATAAAAGTAGGGAGTGGAGGAAGTATAATTCATAATTTTACCCTACCTATAACAATTACCAAAGAATTAGCAGGATTAGTTGCTCATGGATTTGGTGATGGTCACATAGATAAAAAATATACGTTTCACTACTGTAATAGCGATGAAGTCTTGCAAGAAAGAGTAGTTTCTTTTATATTGAAAACATTTAATTTACATTCTTTTTATGTTCGTTTTTCAAGTTATAATGTGCCAGTTAGGTGTTACCCATTTATAGTAGGGTATGTACTAAATATTCTCGGCGTTCCTAAAGGAAATAAAACACTGCAAGAGTTTTTGGTGCCCTCATGGTTAATTCACACAAATAAAGCCTGTAAGAGAATATTTCTTAGAGAACTTTTTAGTGATGAAGGTGCGGTGCATAAAGATACTAAAAATAAACGTAGGAGAAGTATATCCATAGCGTTCAGCCGAAAAGTAGAATATATGAATTCTCTGAAGTTATTTTTAGAAATCTTACGAAGAATGCTTCTAGAATTTAATATTAAATCTCGGGAAGTAACTGAACAAAAAAGATATAAAGACAAAGAGGGTAGAGAAAAACTTGTATTGGGATTTGATATCACAGGCTTTAGAAATCTTTCGCTCTTTAAAAAAGAAATTGGATTTTCTTCTCCATCTAAAAATGCGGACTTAGATTTTATATTAGGAAGTTTTCAAATGAATCCAGCCAACTTTACTAGGCGATTAATATTAGAAAACCTACAGAAAACAACTAAACCAAAAACTACTAAGGAAATTACAGAAGAAATTGGAAAAGCCTATTCCACGACGAAAAAGTATATACGAAGCCTTTATAAAGAAGGTAAGGTAACGCTCTGTTATAAATTAAATAGAAAAAATTATTGGACAATTAACGATGGAAAACAAAAAAATATGTAGAGTATGCAAGACCGTTAAGCCAATCTCCCAATTCCTTGGAGTTTGTAAAGATTGTATAAGAAATTTTCCAGATCGCTCTATTTCTTATATCAAAGAAGTTCATGAAAAAGCAAGAAAAATGATGAATGTTCCAGCATTTATTCCTAAAGATGGTGAAGTTATCTGTGAAATTTGTGGAAATAAATGTAGGATATCTAAAGGTAAAAAAGGCTATTGTGGCCTAACAGAAAATATTGATGGAAAACTTACAAGAAAAATAGGTAATGAGGAAGTTGGGTTAGGGCTTGTGTATAAAGATCCTCATCCTACGAATTGTACGGCTGTTAATTGGTGTGCTGGAGGAACAGGAGCAGGATATCCAAAATATGCGATGAAGAATAGAACTGAATTTGGCTTCGCAAATGCAAGCGTATTTTTAGGAACATGTAATTACCATTGCCTCTATTGCCAAAATGTGAGTTGGCATGATATGATAAGAGATAAAGCACCCTTAATGAAGGCTGAAGAACTAACCAATTTGATTCTAGAAGATAAAGAATATACCTGCGTATGTTGGTTTGGAGGAACACCAGAGCCACAAATTCCATTTGTTTGGAATGTTTCTAGACTAATTAGGAAGAAAGTAAAACAAGAAGACAGAATATTGAGGATTTGTCTTGAATCTAACGGAAATTTCTCATGGAGATGGTTGAAAAGAATAGCAAAGATTTCCTTGAAATCAGGAGGAGGTATAAAGTTCGACCTTAAAACAGCTAAGGGATCACAACTCAACCTAGCTCTATCAGGGGTATCGAATGAAGTCTCCTACGAAAATTTTGAAAGGTTAGTAAAGTTTCATCAAAGAAGGCCAGAAGTACCCTTCTTGAGAACAAGTACGTTGCTTGTACCACATTACATAGATTTGGAAGAAATTAGGAAAATAACGAAGTTTATAGCAAGCCTTGATAAAACAATCCCGTATTCTTTACTTGCTTTTTATCCCCATTATTGCATGACTGATATTGGGCTTACTTCAAGAAAATTTGCACTCGAGTGTTATAAAGTTGCGAAAGAAGCTGGCTTAGAAAAAGTTAGAATCGGCAATTTAAATTTACTACGATAATTTCTTTTATGACTGAGGTTATAGTTGAGCTTAGGGTATTACCAAAGGATGTAGAGGTTGATTTGGAAAAACTAGAGAAGGAAATTAATTCAGCTCTAACACCACAAAAAATTTTAAGGGAGCCTGTAGCCTTTGGGCTAGTTGCTTTGCGTGTAACAAAAATAGTTAAAGATGAGGCTGGACAAATAGATGAGTTGGAGAGAAAACTAAAAATCATAGAAGGGGTTGGAGAGCTAGAAGTTTTAAAAGTAACAAGAGCTATCTATTGAAAGCCGATTCCAACGAATAATCTATTCCTTTCTTCACCTTTAAGCTCGTCCAATATCCTCTTTACCACAATCCTTCTAACATCAGGAAACATCTTTATTCTTTGATGAAGATCATCAAAACTTTCAAATTTCTTTTTCTTTCTTTCTCTTATTATCCTCCAGAGATGTTTTTTCCCAATTCCAGGTAGAAGCTCAAGAGCATGAAACCTTGTACTTATTGGTCCAGCTCTATTGAAAAACTCAGTAACCTTTTTTTCATTATTTTTAACTAGGTTGTTTATCGTGTTTTCTACCTCACTTCTAGCAAAACCAGTCAGCTCCTCATAAGTTATCCTTCCTTTTATATACTTTACTTCAGCACGTTTGTTCTCACCAACATATAACCTATCTCCAGGTTTTACAACAGTATTATCGCGTATAACAACTTCAAGCAAGTTAAAGTATTTTTCTCCAATTGTCTGCGCTAATGGCTCAGCTTTTCTATCTGTAGCTTTTCCATGAGGTAGAAAATCTAATACTATTACAAATTCATCCTTCATCAAAAAGAACACCCTTATAAGCTTTTCCTCACAGTTTCAAGAATTAGATCAATCTCCTCACTCGTAAAATTTGTGTATTCCTTCTCCAAAATAACCCTTAAATCGTCCCTACCCTCAGGCAAGAAGTTTGCAATTGCAATTATTTTTCTTTCCCTCAATTTTTCAATTTTCTTTAGCTCCTCAACTAAATTCTTGATCTTTTCAACATCAACCTTAACAAATTTGTTCAGGATATCAAGTGCATTTTTTTGTTCATATTTTAACTCAACTTTTTTCCCTATTCCTTCGAGTATCTCTTTCGCTTCAGCATCGGTTACCAACTTTTCAGTCAACACTTTCATTTTATCCTCCTTAAATGCTCTGGTGCTACTATAATCTTTTTTTCCTTTCTACCATTTATTATTTTAACCATATAACTTTTACCTCTACTACTTATTATTTCACCAACATAGCCTTTAAATCTTGGAAATGGCATCCCTCTGTAGCTACTTGGTTCTGGTGCAATAACAACCTTTTCACCAACTTCAAATTTTTGTATGAATTTTGTTATGGCTGGCCTAACCAATTTCTGTCTAAGCTTTTTCCTCATCTTCGCTCTGAAGCCCTTAGATTTTTTAACCATAAATGAAATTACATTTAAATTTTTATCCTTCCATGGATTTTTACAACATCCAAAATAATTTTTTTAACTTTATTTTCTAAAATTTCAGCTACATTTGGTTTTGTTCTTCCTTCATCACCAGTTATTAACTCCTTTATATAAAGCCCAGATTCTGCTCTAATCTTTAGTTGAAGATTTTTTCTTCCCAACAATTTCCAAGAAATTTTTTTAATCAACCTTTTTCTGAATTTATCAGCTCTTCTATGAAGAACTCTTAAAGGAGTTTTTTGAACAATAGGTTCTAAAGTTAATTTTTTTAACTCTTTCAACTTCTTCTTTTCAATTGATTTTTCAAACTTAACTTCCGCCAGGTAACTTTTGTCCAATTTCTCGGTTTTCAGTTTTCTAATAAAAAACTTACCTTCCTTAATTATTTTCATCGCAGAAACTTTCACTTTTTTTGATTTGTTTATCTCTCTCTGTAATTTCTTCAAATCAATTTTTCTTTTCATTGGCTTTACTAGTTCTATAATAAATGTTCTCCAGTCTAAACAACGGGCATCAATATCCTCTCTTCCCGAGCTATGAAGTGAAGATTTTTTTGCTCCCGTAGCTTTCAGCAAAGGTTTCTCTATTTCTTCTTGCACAGAGGTAGCGTATAATTTTCCAGTTCCTTTACAGGCTATACAACCCTTTCCTCTACACTTGCTACATAGCCACTTGGTTTGAGGAATACCACGAACAAGCTTTTTGTATTTTCCAAAAATATATAAACTTCTTACTTGAAGCGATATTCTATCATTTTCTAGATCTACAAGAATGGTTATGTCAGGGTTCTTTAGTTCAAATCTTTTTTTAGTAAATTTTTCAACTAACTTTCCTAACTCACGATTAACCTCAGCTTTTATCGGTTCAACCCATTCTAAATTAACCTTCTCCCAAACCTTTTCTTCTACCGAAAGAATTCTCCTTGGAATTATACTTCCAATCAGAAAACTTTCAAATTCAAATTTACTCAATTTTTCTATCACATGTTTGACTAACTCATCAATTTTTTCATCAAAAAAATTTTCACAGATGAAACATTTGGGTGGTTGTGGGATTTCAATTTTTACATTTCTAAAATTTATTCCATAAAAGTTTGCTAAGTTAATATCAATCTTTTCACCAGAATCTATTAGAAACGCTAAGTAATAACGAATGATTTTTCCTCTTTCTTCGTTATCTAAACCAGATAGCAGCTGTCCAAACAGTCGACCTAAGCAATGATCACACAAATATACCTCTTTCAAAACTTTTATATAAATTTCTTCAATTTTCATACAATCATTTTTAGAGCAGTTTAGCAAGTTTTTTTAATATCCTATTTACTACGTGAGTATATATTTGAGTTGTTTGAAGGCTTTTGTGACCAAGTAGTTGCTGGATGTATCTTATATCAGCTCCAGCCTCCAGTAAATGAGTAGCAAAAGAATGTCTTAGTGTATGTGGACTAACTTTCCTATTTATCCCTGTTTTCTTTGCGGCATTTTTAACTATTTGCTGGATAGTTCTCTCATCATACCTCCTTTCTCTTTCTGAGATGAGAATAGGACCATAATACTTTCTTCCGTATTTCAGAAGTACCTCCTTAAGTCTGGCATGTAAAAACACAACTCTTTCCTTCCCACTCTTTGTTGCTTTAACGTGAATAAGTTCCCTTTCAAAGTCAATATCCTGCCACTTCAAATTTCTAACTTCATTCAATCGTAGTCCAGCATAGTATAGAAACATTAGAACTATTTTATGTTTTATGTTGCTCGTTACCTCTATCATTCTACTAATTTCCTCTTTATTCAAAAAACAATTGGTATTTTCATACCTCTTTTTACCAATGGCAATTCTTCTGCAAACTCTTTCTGTAAAACACTTTTATAAAAGAATTTTAACGCAAAATAAACAGACCTCATAGTAGACCTACTTTTATTTGAATAAGAGAGGAGAAATTCCTTTGGTTCTTTACAAGATTTCAAAAAATTCTTTACTATTGAGATGTAGGATTTTCTTGTTCGGTAGGAATATTTTCTTAACTTTATTTCTTTAATCAACTTTCCTATTAATTCATATCTTTCTTGTGGTGTGTATACCATATTTAAGTATACTGTTTAACTAAAAAAATATTAATTAAACGTAATTCGTTTAATAGTTGTTAGGCGAAATGCATTATGCAATTCATCTCCCAACAGAATTTAAAAACTTTAAACAAGAGAGGGAAATGTCATGAGATTAAAGATACTCTCTAAAAAAGAATGGGTGATAAGTCATAGCTTTATCTTTTTTGGATTGATATGCCTAAGCATAGCTATCTGGCTCCATTATCCCCAACCAATATCTAACTTACTTATTTTCGGGCTTTGGTTTTTACTCGGAGGAATTTGTTGGGTAGTAGCTTTTATTGCAACAAAATTGAAAAGTTGATTTTGCATGCACTATCGTCTAACAGCGGATAAAAGGCTTCGCCCCAAAATTGCTACG
>JASEGN010000023.1 GCA_030018055.1 Candidatus Aenigmatarchaeota archaeon
GGTTAACAAAAATTCGCGGGAGTATAAAGGGATTTTATGTTGCTTGTATGATATGATAACCGAGGAATGCGATGGAAATGTTTCCTACAGTGTGGATGCTAAAAATCTACTTTTTAGATTACCCATCGAAGAGGAATACAAATGTGAGCTTAAAGGTAGGAAATTAGAGCTTATTTACAATTCACCTTATATCAAGGAGGAAATAGAAAATAGGAAGAGATTTATTCAGGCTAACATTTCGATAGATTCCACCATTTCAAAAATTTTTCCCTTAATGATAAGTGTTAAAAGAACCAATCAACATTTCAAAGAACTTGTCCATGAGCTCATGCAAAAAGATGCGATAGACTGGTTAAATACTTTAAGTTTTCAAGAATTAGAGAGACTTTTGGAAAGCGAAGAGGAGATTTGAATAGAAGAGGTTGATATCACCATTATTGGGGCAGGAGTAGTAGGATTAGCAATAGCAGCAGAGTTAGGAAATGTTAATAAAAAAGTTTATGTTTTAGAGCAGCATGACACTTTTGGAAAGGAAACAAGCTCTAGAAATAGCGAAGTTATCCACTCCGGCATTTATTACCCAACTAATTCTTTGAAGACAAAACTTTGTGTCGAAGGTAATAGAATGCTCTATGAACTTTGTGAAAATAATGGAATAGGTTATAGGAAATGTGGGAAGTTAATAGCAGCTACTGATGAAAATAATATCGAGGAGTTAGAAAAGTTATTAGAAAAAGGGAAGGAAAATGGTATTGAGGGTCTGGGAATACTATCGAGACAAGAAGTTAAGAAGTTGGAACCAGAAGTAGAAGTAAAGGCTGCTTTGTTTTCTACATCAACTGGCATCGTAGATTCCTACGGGTTGATGAAGTATTTTTTAAGTAAAGCAAAAGACAATGGAGTTGAGGTAGCTTATAATTCTAAAGTTGTTGGAATAGAAAAAGTAGCCAACAAGTACAAAGTTACAATCCAATATCCTAACGAGGATTTTTCATTCCTTACTCGTATTTTAATAAATTCTGCTGGTCTAAATTCTGATAAAATAGCTGAGCTTGCTGGTGTAGATATTGATAAAGCTGGCTATAGGCTGCATTATTGTAAAGGAGAATATTTTAGTATTGCTAAACACAAATTCATTAAAAAATTAATATATCCTATTCCAGAACCAAAATCTGGTGGTCACGGTATACACGTTGGCTTTAACTTGGAGGGAAGATTACGTTTAGGGCCTAATGCAAGATGGGTAGATAAGGTAGACCACAAAATCGATGAATCCCAAAAACAAGATTTTTATAATTCAGCAAAAGCTTTTTTACCATCTCTTCAATACGAAGATTTAGAGCCAGATTTTGTCGGCATTAGACCAAAACTTCAATCTCCTGAAGAGGAGAATGTTAAAGATTTTGTGATAAGAAATGAATATGATAAAGACTTAGGAGAAATGATAAATTTAATTGGGATTGAATCGCCAGGCCTAACAGCTTCTCCAGCGATAGCAAAATATGTTAAAAATATGGTAGACGAAATATTTTAGAACAAATGGCGGTTAAATGACTCATGAGGAGTTTAAACGTATATTAAAAGAATTTCCAGACTGGATAATAGCTAATGAAAGTTATAGGTTACATGATGTTAGGTTTAAAGCTAAGACACTCGACATAATCTACAAAAGAGCAGAAAAAGAAAATCTAACCGAACCACAAAAGAGAAGTAGTTTAGAAAATTTGTATCCTCCATCTGGTCTTAGAGATAAATTATTTTTAAGGTTCCTTGTACAAGGTTCTAAAGCAGAAGACAGCGAATGGTACCCGAAAGAGATCGTTAATGAGTCAAGATATATTTTTTCAAATCTTAAAAAGGAAGAAAGTAAATTAATTCTCACCTACAACTTGGTGTGAACTACCTTACTATGAATGGAGCTTTCTAGTTAATAACAAAGTTAAGAGTTTATTTCTCATAGCTATCAACTCTCTATTCATTTAATCTGTGTGTTACCCTTATTACCCATACTTCTTAATGGTACAAACCTAAATGAACCATATACTTCAGGTATATCACCATATTTTTTCCATAAGTATAAAGGTCCACTTCCATCTCCTACATCAACTGGGTATAACAATTTTCCATTTGGCTTTAACTGATTTAACAAACTGCTACAATCAAATGATTTTGGAGCAGAAGCAGTAAAATAAATTCTATCATATGGAGCAAGTTTTTGGTAACCTTTACTTCCATCACCAACAACAAACTCAATCATATACTTCTTTCCAACCTTTTCCTCAAGCTTCTGAATATTTCTCTTTCCAAGTTCAGAAAGTTCTGGTATTATTTCTATTGTAACTCCTAAGCCAGGGTGAATTAATTCAAGTACAGTTGCTATGTGATACCCACATCCGGAACCAACCTCTAAAACATTCATTTCTTTCTCTAACTCAAGTAAAAAATTCATTATCGCGACAGTCTCTGGTTGTGAACATGTTTGTCCAAAACCTATGGGTAAGGGCTGGTTAGTATATGCCAACTCTTTAGGTGCGTATAAATTTCCTTCCGCATATTCTAAGAAACCTTTACAATCCTCAAGGAAAAGGAATCTATCCACCCTTCTCATGGCTTCCAGAACTCTTTTGTTCGATAAGCTTTTTCCAGTTACCTCTAGATTTTTTTCAATATATAAGTCTTCCAGATAATCTATCAACTCATCATTTGACAACATGTTGTAAAAGCTTTTTTTCTATTTCATCTATTTTTTGTTTCACATAAACTTTAGAAATTCCATATAATTTTGCTACACATTCTAAAGGTTCTTCCTTGCCAGTATGGTACCCTTTATGTAATAGATATATGGTTTGATCTTTCTCGCTTACACCTTTTTCATCTAAATCTATTAACCATTCTATTCCTTCTATACTGGCTTGAACTCTTGTCTCATCCTTAAAAGCTTGTTTGTAATCTAAATCTGCTTTGTTCTTTTCACCTTTTCTTTCATAAGCAATTGCTCGATTAAAAAATGCTCTGGTGTTATTTGGATGTAATTTTATCGCTTCAGTATAACATTCTATCGCCTTATCAAGTTCGTCTCTTTCTAAATGGCCATTTCCTAAAATATAGAAATCTATGGCATCTATGCAATGTTTTGGCAAACCTCTTACATCATTAGCTTCTGAAAGTTCCTCTGTATTTACATCCTTCACTTTCTCATCTACGAGTGCTCCTATCCTTTTATGAAAAATATTCTTTGAACCATACCAAGCATCTAGAAAGCGATACTCTTTGTTAGGCAGGCTTAGCAAATTAACATAATGTGGGACCCTACGACCAGCATTATCCACGATAACTTCCACAATTCCTAAATCCAAACCAAATTTTGGTGCAAGCAAATCAAACAGCTTTACGTAACCCAAACAATCTGCATGTTTAGTTGTTAATACTTCGGATAATTCAAAAATTCTACCACGCTTAACATTCTTCCTTACCAAATCGTATAAAAAATCCGAAGCCATTAGGTTAAGCTCTATTACTTCATCTTCAGTTTTAGCCTCTTTTAACCTACTTTTTATAAACCTTCCAACATCTCTTGCTCTTAAAAACGAATTAACTTTTATTCCTAACTTTTCTGGAAGCTCTGGTAAAGACCAATCAGCCAATAGTTTATCTAAAATCGCATCTCTGGTTGTACCAGTTAATGGCAAATTCAAAGCCTCTTTCAGCTTAAACCATCTAGCATCAAGAACCTCCTCATAATTAGGCTCTACGTCACCATCTATGTGATCAGCTTCATAACTTATTATAACATAATGAAAATCCTTTGATATGTATTCGTAATTTCCAAGCCAATTTTTTATTTTTATATTAACATTAGTTTCTTCATTCACTTCTCTAGCTGCACAAGTTTCTAAATACTCTCCATATTCTACTATTCCACCAGGTAGGGACCATTTGCCTACGCTAGGTTCATATTTTCTTTTAACAAGCAAAAATTCATCATCACGTGTTACCAAAGCCGATGCTGATGGAACTGGTCTCATGCTTATTCTCTTACTTTAAAGAATAAAAATAAAAATTTAAATTAAAACTTAATTATGCTAACTCAACTTTACGAAGAGCCAGATCTTAGAGAACCTTACTTATTAGCAGCATATCCTAATATAGGTGGAGTTGGTATACTAGCTGTTGAGTATTTAAAGCGTGAATTGAATGCTAAAAATTTTGGTATAATTAAACCCGATTTTCACCCAACTGAAATCTCTGGGAGGAAGATAATCGAACTCCAAAAACCAGAATACAAAATACCATATGAATTCTATTATTGGAAAAATGAAAGGGCTTATAATGATTTGATAATTTTCATTGGTAAAGAACAACCCCATTTCTCAAAAAATTATGAAGTTACTAGCCACATTTTGGATGTTGCTAAGGATTTTAGAGTTAAAAGAATATACACGTCTACAGGAGCTATTGCACCTATTCATCACCATCAAAAACCAAAAATTTTGGCAAGAGTGAATGATCCAAGCCAAATAGACTACGTGAAAAATTTTGGTTTGAAATTATCAACCAAATTGGAGTATACTGTTAATAAAGATGATGCGAATTTATTCTTACTCGGAGCTGCGAAAGAAAGAAATATGAAAGGTGTTTGTTTATTAGGAATGGTACCACCTTATGCCATTGATCTTGTAAACCCAAAAGTTTCTAAAGCTGTGCTAAAAATTTTAACTAAAATGCTATATTTCGAAGCTGATCTAACAGGGATTGATGAGCTAAATAGACGTATACAGCCAATAATGGAAGAATCCTATGAAGACGCAAAGGAGGTAGTAGAAATTACACAAATGACAAGGAAACTTGCAGAGGCAATGAGCACTGGATTTATAACTTATGCTAGACCATCAGAATCTATGTACAGTGATCTAGAAAGAATGAAAAAAGACTCTAGTTATAGAATAAAATCTCCAAAAGAAAGAATAGAGGAGCTTTTTAAAGAAGTTGAAAGGGATAAATCTAAAGCAAGTAAGTTAAAGATGGAATTAGATAGACTTGGTTTATTTCCTCAATATGAGGACAGGTTCTTGGATCTTTTCAGAAAGAGGAATTAAACTAATTTAAAATTTACCAATTATTTATGAAATATGGAACTTAGCCCAATGATCAAAATTTACAAGGAGCCAGATTTGAAAAATTCCTACTTAATTGCTGGTTTTCCTGGTCCTGGGGGAGTTGGTTTAGGCGTAGCAAGCTATTTAAATAGACTAGGAGCTGAAAAATTCTGTGAAATCGAAGCTTACAAATTTTCATCGATGCCGAGAAGTGTGATCAAAGGAGGGGTAATGGAAGAGCTAGAATTTTTAGACAACGAATTTTCTTATTGGAAAAGTAAAGGAGAAAATGATTTAATAATTTTTAAGAGCGAACAACCTACATTCAAAAAACATGAATTTATTAATCTAGCTTTGGATGTTGCCGAGAAATTCAGAGTTAAAAGAGTTTATACATCTAGTGGGCTTATTCGCCCTGTTCGTCATACAAAAGAGCCATGGATTTTTGCTGCAGCAAATAAACCTGAATTAAAAGAGTATTTAGAAAATTTTAACCTACTTCCGATAAAAACTGGCATTGGATTAACGGATTTAAATGCCGTGTTAGTAGGAAGTGCAAGAGAAAGGAATATTGAGGGTGTTTGTTTATTTTCTGAGGTACCTGTGTATGTCGCCCCATTACCAAATCCTAAAGGCGTAAAAAGTATCCTCAAACTTCTCAGTAAAATGCTTAGCATTGATATTGACCTTGTAGAGCTGGATAGATTCATCAAGCAAATGGATCAAGAAATGGAAAAGTTATATGAAAATTTACCTGAAGATACGAAAAAGACTTTCGTTGAATCAGTTGAATCAGAAGCCAAATTAATTTCAGATCTTACAGAGGCCGAAATTGAAAACCTTTTTATGGAAGCTGAGAAAGACCCCAGTGAATTTAGAATAAGCAAACTAGGGACAAAATTGTACTCTTCTGGCTTATTTCCTAAATATGAAGATAGATTTTTTAAACTCATTCAAAAAAAAAGGTGAATATGAAACTTAAACAGGTAAAACTTTATAAAGAACCAAAGCTTGAAGAACCATATTTATTGGCAGCATGGCCTGGTATGGGTATGGTTGCATTGAGAGCTTTCAGTTATTTAAACCGTAAGTTGAATGCAGAAGAATTTGGTGAAATTGAACCTTATGATTTTTTTGATCCTGAAGTTTCTATTAGAGATGGGTTGATAGACGTACCAGAATTTCCAGAGAATAAATTATTTTATTGGAAGAATGAGAAAGGTAATGACTTAATGTTTTGTATAGGAAATGAGCAACCTTCTCCTGAGAATGAATACAAGCTTGCTGATAAAATTGTTGATGTTGCAAAACATTTTCGAGTAAAAAGAGTATATACCTCTGCTGCATTTGCCTTAGGTGGTCATTTGTTAGGAGAGCGGAGGGTATTCGGAGTGGTAACTGATCGAGAATCAAAGCAATACTTGAAAAAACATAGGGTAATGTTGCTAAGTGAAGCTATGCAAATGAAAGAAGCTGGTATTAGTGGTATGAATGGTGTAATCCTAGGAGCTGCTAGAGAAAGATGTATTGGTGGAATTTGTTTATTTGGGGAGATGCCAGAAGCTGAGGTTAGGTTGCCATATTCCAAAACTTCAAAAGTAGTTTGCGATACCTTAATAAGAATCTTAGAGCTTAAAGTTGATACACAGGAGTTGGAGGAAGAAATAACTCAAGGAATAAAGGAATTGGAACAACAATCCCTTAGGTACACAGTTGATTATAAGGATCTCTTCGGGAAAGGAGGTAAAACCAATGAACACTGAACCTAAAAATACTTATTTGGTTGTTGGGTGGGCAGATCCTGGTTTGGTTGGAATAAAAGTTACCAATTACCTAAAGGAAAAATTAAATGCCAAAGAGTTTTACGAAATGGATTTACATGGACTTTTTTCAGTATCTGGGGTTATGATTAAAGATGATTATGTGAGCTTACCACCAACAGGGGGTAGATTATATCGTTGGAGCGGAAAAGATGGCGATATAATAATTTTTATGGGCAGTGAATGGCCAAACCAAGCGTATGAGTTCAACGAGAAAATTCTAGATTTGGCTGATCAGCTTAAAATCAAAAGGATATACACAGTTGGCGGAATTTATACAAGGGTGCCGCACACAAGAAAACCAAGAATAAGTGCAGTTGTAAATAAATCAGAACTAAAGAGGTATTTGAAGGTGTATGGGATTGAACTAGGTATGGATTATCATGGCCCTAGTTCGATGAATGGTTGTTTGATAGGCCTTGCTAAAAATAGAGGGATTGAAGGTATTAGCTTGTGGGGAGAAGTACCACATTACGTACATCAACTCGTACCTCAACTACCAAATCCAAAGGTATCACAAGCTTTACTTAAAGTTTTAGCATCAATGCTAAATTTGAGGATAGATTTTAGTGATATCGATAGAGAAACTGAGTATGGAGAAAGGGCGATAGAAAAGTTTGTTAATCAACTCAAACAAGACCCAGGATTTAAGGGGTACATAGAGGAATTGGAAAAAAATTATGATGAGTACATAGTTAGCGAAAGTGTAGAGAGTGAAGAACTTTTTAAAGAGATAGAAAATTTTTTAAAGAAAAAAGAGGGATAAAATGCTCAAAATTGAGCTCCCTGTGGATAGCGATAATTGTATTGAGACTGTGGCAAAGAGAAAATACGATTCATATACAACGGAGTACTTTCAAAATCCTAGCAAGGAATTAGAAGGAAAAATAGACCTTTTATATAAATTCCTTGTATTAGCTGGAGATTTTAGAGGATTGCGAAAAGAAAGTGAGCCATATATAATACAAGGGAAAAGTGTTAAGTTCGTGATTTATTCTGATGAAGGAGAAGCAAAATATCAATTAGAAGTAAAATAAACTCAAGTGAGAGTAATGTACTTAGATGATAAAACAATGGAATACGTAGAAAGGAACACGGAAATATTAAGATACCCGAAGCAACCTCTCTCTACATTTAGCACTACTACTCTAAATTACTACTTGCTAACGGAACCAGTGTATAAAGAATTGAAAGTTAGCAAAGAAGAGGAAACTGTTATCAGAGAAGGGAAAATAACAGCTGAAAGACCAAAAATCATAACACCCTCTTATATTCTAAATTTTGAGGGATTTGATGAAAATGGAAAAAAATATGCAAAAATGGTACTACAAAGATTTGGTCCTCATGCGCCTGGAATTTTACGTACACTTCATTATAAGAAAGAGGCTAGAGGAGTTAGTATTTTATCAGAGCCCTTAAATTCTGTGGCATATAAACTCAACGAAAAAATAGAGAAGGAAAGGGACGATTTCGCCACTATTGTTAAAGGTGTAGACGAACTGTGGGATGCCTCCATAGTGGAAACCATTTTTAGATTGGCGTGGGCAAGTGCTTATTACTATAACATACCAGAATTAGGAAGTAGAGGACTTTTAGACCTTGACCATGTTGGTATTCCTAGAGGTGTAAGATATGAAATCGAAATGTTATTCAAGAAAGTTGAAAAGGGTGAAGCTGATCCTTCTGAACTAAAAGTGGAGCTCGATAGGTGGCATGTGTGGGATGAATATCAAGATCGTTTTTTTGCTCTTTTTAGAAGGCGATAGTTCGTAAATTATTTCTGGTTAAAAGCGGTATCTTCCTCTCCTATTTAGGTGTAATAGTTACCACTAGATATCTATCATTAAAATATTTTTCTGCTGCTCTTTGCAAATCCTTTGTTGTTAAGTTTCTAACAAGATAGTCCACTTCATTCACACTATATCCACGACTTCTCGCCTTTATGATATTATCCGCTTGAGATTCCAATCTTTCTACTTCATCTTCATAAAAAGTTAACAGCCAACCATGTTTTACTCTTTTCAGCGCTTCAGAATCAATTTCTCCTTGTCTTAATTTATCTAGTTCATCTTTTATCATTGATATAACATAACTTCGTTTAAGTGTATCAAAATTACTAGCAAATATAGAATAATGATCCTTCCAATATTTTGAATGCACATCTCTGTCAATACCAAAACTGTAGCAAATCTGATTTTCTTCTCTCAATACTCTAAACAACCTGCTATTTGCACCTCTTCCTAAGTACCATCCTATCGTGTCCATCACCACTCTATCCTTATCTTTTATTCCTGGAATTTGGAAAATAATACTTAAACTAATGTAGGGTTGTGCTTCAAAACTACCTTCTATTTCTTCTGGGATGATAGGTTGAACTTCAGAAATAGGCACCACAGGATTACCTTTCTTTAACCTACCAAAAGTAGAATCAACTTTCTTTATCAATTTATCTGGGTCAAAATTTCCAACTACAACAATTTTTGTGTTGCTTCCAACAAATCCATTTTCTTCTAGTTTTATCAAATCTTGAACTGATATGCTATTTATTGTTTCGTTCGTCCCACAATCTAATTCTCCATATGGGTGATTTGGATATGTCTTTCTTCTCACTCCATTTAAAAAATCAAGAAAGGGGCTACCGTAGTACAGACGTGCTTCATTCCCAACAATAATTTTCTCCTTTTCCAACTCTTCCTCTCTAATTTGTTTATTGGTAAACATTTCAAAAAATAGATCGATAACACTTTCTAGGTTATTCCTAGGCATTCTGAACATAAATCTAAGTGTGTCATAGTCACCCTCAGCAGAAAGTTCCCTTCCAGTTAGCTTTTCAAGTTCTTCTTTAATTTCTGTGGTATTTTTTGTTGCACCCTTAAAAAGCATATGTTCTAAAAGATGTGTAATTCCAGCTTTAGATTCTTCCTCATAAACTCTACCTTGATCTACATCTACCCTCATTACGATATCCGGTGAATCAACTCGTTTATAGCCTAGCCACAAACCATTATCAAAAATTTTTTCCTCAAATTCGAACTTTTGCTTTACTCCCATTTACTATTCTTACCTTCTTTAAGCTTTTATAATAAATTTTAAAAATATTATAAGATTAAATTAATAATTTTGATGATTGGATGATAGTAGTCGGTAAGGAAAACGATGAGTTCTCGAAGCAATTAGCCAAGGAACTAGGGATCGAATATTCTCCGATAGAACATAAATTATTTCCGGATAATGAAAGTTACATCAGATTTCAGAATTACGATGGTTTAAAAGAAAAAGAGTTAATTTTTGTCAACAGAGGAGAGAGTCCTAATTTTAATCCAGACAAACTCTTGATAGAAACTTTATTCACTCTAAAAAAATTAAAGGGAGAATATAAATCGAAGATTTATTGTGTACTTCCTTATATACCCTATGCAAGGCAAGATAAAAAATTTAAAAGGGGTGAAGTTGTTTCTCTTAGGGAAGCTAGAGATTCATTAAAAGAGTATTCAGACTTGTTGATAAATGTTTCTGCTCATGATTTTAGGTCAGAAGGTTGGGTGGATGAGAAAACTTATAATGTTGATGGAACTTATGCTATCATAGACTTCATGGAAAAACAAAAATATGAAAAACCATTAATTTTAGCTCCAGACATGACTGCAACGAATTCTGTACTTATGATAGCTGAAGCACTCGATGCTGGAACAGAGAGCTTAATTAAGCGTAGAAGTTTAGAAACAGGCATGATAATTACAGGTGGTAAATTACCTAGTTTGAACGATCAAGAGCTTATAATTTATGATGATATAGCCTCAACAGGAAACACACTTTACAAGGCGGTAGAAAGAGGTAAAGAAGCGGGAGCTAAGAAAATAGTTTGTGCGGTTGTACATGCTGTATTGACTTACAATAAGGATTTCGGAAAAAATTGTTTGGATCTAATTAGAGAGCAGGGAGCAGAATTTTATGCTACAGATACCATAGCTTCACCCATTAGTGAAATTTCTATTGTTCCCTACATTGCTAAAGCGATTAAAGAGAGGTTTTAGTTTTCAGTTCATCAGCATAATTATCCATTAATTTCTTAATTCTTGCTTTCGTAATAGAAAATTTTAAATTTCTTATAATTCTATTATTATTGGTGTTGAGATGCCAACCTATGAATATCGCTGTTCAAAGTGTGGTTATGAGTTCGATAAACTCTATCGTACCTTCGAGGAGGCTGTAAAAACTAAAGAAGTTTACTGTCCAGAATGCCAAAGCCTAGCTGAGAGACTTCTTTCATCACCTATAATAAGCATGGGTAGTGAAAAACCCAAAACAGATTGGGGTAGAGAACATGAAGAAGAAGATTATTACAAAAAGAGAAAGGACCATCTAGCTCTTGCTAAATTAAAAGAAAGAGAAGGAAAAAGTGATTGGGAAGTGAAGGAAGAGTATAGAAAGGCTGGAAAGAAAATTTAGATTGAAATACCAGAAGAACTTAAAAGAATCGAAAAATAAAAAATTATTGTCATATAAATACTACTGATATTTCATTATCATCCCTAGAAAACTTATAAGTATTTTGGATTTACTTGACTTTCGAATGGTTAAATTTTGATTTCTCCAATGCTTTGCCTACTCAACGACTTCAGACTTTTCTTCAATTATATAAATTCAAATCTTTTCTCTTATTTCTTCTTTTTCTTCTTCTTTTTTACCGCCACTTTATCATTTACTAAGTTATTTCATAATTTTATTTCATTTAGGAAAATATTTTATATAAAAAATGTATAGAATTATAATATGAAAAAAAGAGCAAGAATAGAAATTGTGTGCGATATTTTATTTTTTATAAAGGGAGAAGATAAAGGAGCGAAGCCAACTCATATTCTCTATAAGGCAAATCTATCTCCAAAACTCCTTAAAAGGTACTTAGGAATGTTACTCCATGATGGTCTCATTAAGAAAGTAAAAGAGAATAAAAAAATTCGATATCGAATTACCAAACGTGGGATTGAATTTTTGAATAGAGCAAAATCCTTAGAGAAAATATGTAGTATTATCCACTTAATTCCATATAAGAGAAAAACTTTTAGTTAATATTGGTCACCTAAATCTTTATCTCCTGAATGTTTTTAAAATAAAATTATGGTTAGATTAATAGGATTACGTGAAGAGTCCCTAGGATGTCCAGATTACAGAAAAAGAGAGACTTTAGAACGAATCAGAGATTACGTGAAGATTAACCATCGCTTACCTCCTCCTTGTGATGAGTGTTATTCTGTAATTATCTATCCAGCTAAGAAAGAAGAGAACATCGACAAATTCAGCAGAATGCTTTGGGATACCTTTGATGCTGTGGATAGAGATAAAAAGTATGAGAGGATTTATTTTAGAGGAAGAGGCATGGAAGATAAAGATAATTTTATTTCGTATCTGAAAAAGAAGCTCGAAGAATATGAGGCTGATGGAAGAGTTGAATGGAGAAGATGTTGTAAAAAATTAGGGAAGGAGTTTCCTCACCTTTTTAAAGACGCGAAAACCTTTGCAGAGAGCCCTCAATTAAGGATGGAGGATTTATTTAGAGTTTAAACTTTTTGGATATTTCAATTTAATCGGATAGAGAAATAACCAGAGGAAATTAAACTTAGAACCTATTCGCTTAGATACAACCCATATTTCTCTAACTCATGTTCTATGTGTTCAAGGCTAGTTACCCCTATTAGTGGCATTGCTAGCAATTCACTTTTCTTATACATAAATAATTCTCCAATTTTTGTTATACCCCGTCTCCTTAAAGCATTTTTCACACGAGTTGATAAATCCGACTCATCTATTGATTTATAAAGTAGAAAAGCTTGTTTTACCCCCAAACTTCTAACCTT
>JASEGN010000024.1 GCA_030018055.1 Candidatus Aenigmatarchaeota archaeon
GCTCTAACTGTTGCACACCTTTAATTTCGACTCTGTTCCCACCTTTTATACTTACATTTATATCCTGTCTTATGGTCCCCGCACCACGTTTCATTTTTCCCGTAGATTTTGCTATTAACCCAATAGTGTAAGCGATGTCTTGAATTTCTTGATAGGAAAAACCATTCAAAGTTTCTGTAGCAATTTCAACTAGAGGTACGCCTAATCTGTTTAACTTATAATAAATATTTCCATTCTCCTCTTTCACAAGAGCGGCAGCATCCTCCTCCAGACATATATTTGTTATTCCAATCTTTTTACCTTTGTATTTTAAAAAACCGTTTCTTCCGACAATCATCGTCCGCTGATACCCACAAGTATTGCTACCATCAATTACAATTTTTCTCATAACATGTACTTCACCTGGAGTTTCACAATTTAGCAATAGAGCGATTTGTAGAGCAATTTTTAATGCTTCTTCATTTACAGGATGAGGAGGTTCTTCATCAAGCTCAACAAGGCAAGTCTCATTTTTAAAAACTTGGTAATGAAATGTTCTATCTCTGAGCATTTCATATTGAGCTGCTACATCTACCCTTCCGAGTTCTGAGGCAACTGGATGTAATTTTCTTACAATAACTTTAATTGGCTCTCTTTCTTTCATTTCCGTTGAGCAGCTACAAAATAATTTATTTTTTGTATCGAGTTGGAAATGGATTTCCAAACCAACTTTTAATCCAAGTCGCCTACATTCCATATTTTAAATTAAGCTCGAAGAAAATAATTACCTATAAGTTTATATTTCGCTAAATTATTATTAGAAAATTATGGTAGGAAAGAAGAAAAAATTGTTTGGAGGCTACGTAGTAAATTTTAAAGGGGTAAAGGAAAGCTTAGAGAAAGTATTTGGAGGAAAACCGATACCACCCAGTGAGATGACAAAAAGACTTTGGAAGTTTATAAAATCAAAAAAACTTACTTCCAAATAAATTTCATCGATAGTTAATTTCAGGAATTTAGTACAGCTTAAAGTTTGAAACTCATTAAGTTTTGTATAAATAGATAGAATTAAATTTTTATCTTAAAAAAATTAGAATAGCTCGTAATATCCTCACTTTTTATTGTAGCAAGTGGGTAATCATCCGACTTAAACACATATTTTTTAATGTTAGGATAGAATTGGGTAATCGTAGGATCAATTATATAATCATCGACACTTGTTACTATATGCGTACCATCTGAATTACCAGGTGCATGATAACTTAATCTTAAAATCCTACTTTTAATACCATAACGCTCGAGCTTCCTTCTAACACTAGCTACAGCATCTTGACAGCCACCCTTTAAAGTCGCTACATCACGAACGTTTGGAGTTGGATTAGCTTGTAGTTCTTCCCTCACTTTCTTGGCAATTATTTCCATATAGCTTACCATTTTTCTCACCAGTTTATTTCCTTAATTTTTATTTTGCTGACAAATTCATCATAAAACCTAGTACATTTTTTGAGTACTCACAACCAGAACAGTAGTTATTTTCATCACTACATCTTCGAGAATGTCATCTAAATTAACCCTGCTTCCATTGCTTCTAATTCTTTCCAGATAATCTACACCTAGTTTTATTTTCATTCTTCCACCTTCGTAAATTAATTTAGGGTGTATTTATTAATAAATTTATTATTTTTTAGTAGTGATAAATTAAATAAAACAATGAATTTTCAAAATTTTCTTATTTACATACTAGAAACAAAGGAGAACGGACTTATTATATATAAAGATTCTTAAAAGTAATTGTGAATAAAGATGGGTGCAGATTTAAAGGAAGATATAAATCAAACTATACAAAAATCTACAAGAGAAAACAAACTTTTGATGGAAATTTTTCAACCTAGAGAGTATCAAAAGACCGTAGCCGAAACTGCAACAAAAAAGAATACTTTGGTAGTACTGCCCACTGGAACTGGGAAAACTTATGTAGCAATGCTAGTAGTTGCAAATAGATTAGAAAAATATCCAGGTAGTAAAGTGCTAATTCTAGCTCCCACCAGACCTTTGGTGAATCAACATAGAGAAACATTTATGAAATACTTTAACCTTGAACAAGAAAGCTTTATCACTTTAACAGGAAAGATATCACCACCCAAAAGAGTTAACATGTACGGAAAGGGAAAAATAATTTTTGCGACACCTCAACTCATAAAATTTGACATTGAAGCAGGAAGGTTAAGGTTGGACAACTATAGTTGCTTAATAGTTGATGAATGTCACAGGTCTATTCGTAGGTACCCATATCCTTGGGTTGCTCAGAGATATGTTGAGCAATCAAAATTTCCGCTGATACTTGGTTTAACAGCCTCTCCAGGTGGGAAATATGAAAAAATCAAAGAAATCTGTCAAAACCTATTGATAGAGGCTGTTGAAATTAGAACAGAGAAAGATGAGGACGTTTTGCCCTATGTTCAGCCAATAAAACGAGAGTGGATTTATGTTGAGCTACCTGAGGAATTCAAAAAAGTTAAAATTTTAATAGAGGAAAGTCTAAAGGAAAATATAGTTTGGTTAAGGGAACGTCATTATCTTCAAACATTAAAACCAAGCAAAACCCTTCTCTTGAAACTTCAAAAAGAGATAGCTTCAAGGTACATGCAAGGAGGAAAAAAATATTCTCTATTTTGGGCAATGATGAAAACCATAGAAGCCATAAAATTGGATCACGCGCTAGAACTACTTGAAACCCAGGGAATAACTAGCCTCTACGATTATTTCAAAAAAATTGAAGGGAGTAAAAAAATGGCCGACAAAAGAATTATGAAGGATCCAAGGGTAAGAGAGTCCATCAGTATAGTTAATAGACTTGAGGAGATGAAGGTTGAGCATCCAAAGATTGAAAAATTGGTTCACGTTATAAAGGATATAATTCACAAAGATCCAAGTGCTAGAGTAATTGTTTTTGCGAACTATCGTGATACTATTAACAAGATTAACAAAACTCTTCTAGAAAATGAAATTAGCTCCGAAATTTTAATAGGACAAACCCTAAAAGATGGGATGGGATTAACACAACAGCAACAGATTGAAACTTTAAGGAAGTTTGCAGATACAAAGTTTAACATATTAGTCTGTAGCAGTATAGGTGAGGAGGGGCTTGATTTAGTGGCAACGAACGTAGCTATTTTTTATGATGCAGTACCTTCTGAAATACGTGCTATTCAGAGACGTGGACGTGTTGGTAGACAGACTCCAGGAAAAATAATATTTTTACTAGTTAAAGACACAAGGGATGAAGCTTACCATTGGTCAGCATTTCATAAAGAGAGAAAAATGAAAGGGATTTTATACGATATGCAGGAGAAAGGTATGAAAATTAAGAGTAAAAGGATAAAACCACATAAAACTCTTTTTGATTGGGTTACCTAGGTTGCAACTTTATGCAAACTCAAAAAATCTTGAAACCAAAGGAAAAGGTTGTGATAATTTGTGATTATAGAGAAGAAGAGGTTAATAGATTTCTAAAGGAGCTTGGTGCAATAGTTAATGAGATTGCTCTTGAAGTTGGAGATTTTATATGCTCTGAATCGAGGATTGCAATAGAAAGAAAATCCTATGGCGATTTCATCTCATCTATAATTAACGGGAGAATTTTTGAGCAAGCGAAATCCTTGAAGGAGAACTTTGAAAGACCAATAGTTATAATTGAAGGCTGGTCTGATCGAAGAATAAGTGAAAGTGCCTTGGGTGCTGCTCTCGCTACCTTAATAGTTGATTTTAATTTAAGTATAATTTATACGAGAAATCCACGTGAAACTGCGAAGATAATTTATTGGATTGCAAAAAAAGAACAAGGAGAAAAGAAGAAAGAAATTTCCTTTAAAATAGGTAAAAAACCGAAGGAACTAAGAGAACTACGAGAAAGGATTATTGCAACTTTACCCGGTGTTGGTAAGGTGCTATCTAAGAGGTTGTTGGAGTATTTTAAAAATGTGGAACGTATTTTTACTGCAAGTGAAGATGAGCTCAAAAAGGTTAAAGGGGTTAGTAGTTCTACAGCCAAAAAAATAAGAAAAATATTAACAACAGAATAATGGTGGTTGAATAAGAAGGCCGCTAATAATCGGTATCGATCCTGGAAATATAGTTGGTGTTGCAATCTTAGATTTAAGGGGCAATGTAGTTGATATCACTGCAAAAAAATTTGCAAAAAGGGCAGAGTTAATAAAATACGTGACAAAGTTTGGATTACCTCTTTTGATGGCTTCTGATGTAAATCCGATGCCAAGGTCAGTAAAAAATCTTGCTAAAAGTTTTGATTGTAAGACCTATTATCCAGAAAAAAGTCTAACAACCAGTGAGAAAATTAAATTGCTTGAAAAATTTAGAGAAATAAAAGGTTATCATCAAAAAGATGCCCTTGCGGCAGCGATTAAAGCATACAAACATTACCATAGCATGCTAAAGAAGATTGAGGATGAGTTAAAAGTTATTGAGATGGAAGAGCTATTTGAAGACGTGGCTTCCAAGATAATAAGCTGTGAAGTAGATAACATAAAAGCTGCTATAGAAAAGGTTTTAAATGAGAGAAGAATTATGGTTTAGAAAAAAACTTATAAAAATAATATTCTTCTTGGTAAAGTTCAATTTGTTAGCCATACCAATGTACGTTATCTTGTATTTTAATTTTTCTTTCCAACCTCTGCAAAATTTTCTAGCCTACTTAATCTTCCTGGCTCTTAAAATTATTGGATACGACGTTTCTTTGAATGGCTATTTTTTAGTGATTCAAAATTTTCCTAAAATCATAGAAGTTTCATGGGATTCAACAGGATGGAAAAGTTTATATACCCTTGCAGCTCTTATCATAGCCACACCTTTATCAAATTTTAATAGAAAATCAAGGTTTTTGCTCTTAGCATTACCAGCTATTTTTTTAATAAATTATGTTCGTGTGTTAACCACCATACTAATTTCAGTAAAATTTGGTTTTGAATATTTTGAAATTGTTCATACCTTTCTATGGAGAGAAGGGCTCATACTTGTTATAATAGCCTTTTGGGTGCTATACTTAATCAAACGTTAAAATATAATTACTACGGAATATATTTTTTATATATGGCTAGAAAGGGATTAAAAGCACCAAAACCCGATAAAACTTCTGAAGCTGAGAAGATATCCAAAGAAATTAGTGAACTACGGGATAGGCTGGAAAGTTTAGAAAGTATAATAATGGTTGAGCAAGCGGGTAGATTAGAATTAAAAAAAGCATTAGAAGAGCTTGCTGTGCCAGCACCACCCGTTGAAGTGGAGGATTTAAGGGAAAGAATTCGTGTTCTGGAAGTTTTTAAATCTGAGGCTACAGATTTGGTAAAAAGTCTGGATGAAAAAATTGGGAGAGTAGTAGAAGTACCTACCAAAGTTGTTAGCGATGTTGAGCTGTTAAAGCGAAGTTTAGATAGTACTGTAAAGAGAGTTATTGCAACGGAGAAGATACCGGAGAAAATTTTAGAAGAGAGTAAAAAAAATCTTGCTATGATTAATGAAAAGATCGATGGTGTAGAAAAGTTCATCACGAATCTTAACAAAAAAATCGATACTTTAGAAAGTGTTAGCGGAGAAAATATAAAGAAGTTTTCTGAACTTAGTGATTTGTTATCAAAATTATCTGAGGAAAGAAAAAGAGATATTGATGAGACAAGAAAGCGCATAGATGAACTGAAGAAATCGGTAAAGTTTGTACCAAGGTTGAAAAATGAAGTGGAAGAAAAAATTAGAACGGCTGAAGAAATAGAAAGGGAAGTTAGGAAAAGAATGGAAGAAATTGAAGCAGTTGATGTTACAAAAATTGAAAGAAAAATAAGTGGTATAGAAAGCAGAATAAAGGAGGAAAGTAGGAAAGAAGTTGTCGGTATGGGCGGAAGGATTAGTATTGTGGAGAAAAACATCACTCAGCTATTAGGAAAGGTTAATATGATTGTAGATCTTGATAAGAGGGTAAATTCATTGGAAGGAATTAGTAAAGAAAACAAGGGAAAAATTTCAAAGCTAGAAGATGGTCTAAAAGTACTGCCTACTTTATCCAGAGAAATTGAGTTGTTAAAAGGCAATTTAAGTGGTATTACACCACAGGTATCAGTGTTATCTAAAGATATTGAATCACTGAAAGGTAGTTTAAGTGAAAACGTTGCCCAAATAAAAAATTTAGATAAAAGTGTAAAAACCTTCGGAGAAGAGATCAAAAAGCTTGCAGTCTCAACTAAAGAAATTGAAGAAATTAGGAAAAACATTGAAGTAGTTGACAAAGACTTGAAAGAAAATTCAAATCGATTGAGGTTTACTGAAGAAGAAATGAAAAAAATCGGTAGCAAAGTTGAGGGGTTGGAAAAGGTTAGAGTTGAAATGACAACTTTGTCTAAAGAGATTGAATCGCTAAGAACAAGTTTAAGTGAAAATGTTTCTCTAATGAAAGGAATAGATAGTAGGATTGATGGATTAGAAAAGGTTAGGTTAGTGGAAATTGGGAAAAGTTTAGAAGGGGTTACAAAAAGACTTAAAGCAGCAGAAGATGAAATAAAGAAAACAATCGCTGAAGTTAAAAAAGTTAAGAAGGTTGAGCCAGAAGAAATTAAAAAAGTTATAGATAGCATTAGAGCTGAAACTGGGAAAAGTATAGATGAAGTAAAGACCTTGATGTCTTCAACCATATCTCCACTAGATTCTCAATTAAGATCTCTTTCTGAAAGGATAATTTTGTTGGAAACAAGGATAGGCACTCTCGAAAGGCTGTTTGCAAAAAAAGCAGCCGAACCGGTAGTAATAGAATAGCATTCATTTTATGAAATTTAACCAGAAATTTTTATATTAAACATTTAAAATTTACCAATAAAATTATAGGAGGTTATAATGGGTTATATATTCATACTTACAGAAAAACCAGATGCTATGCGTAGGATAGCTGAAGCTCTAGCGGAGAAAAATCTAACTAAAAAAATAGATGAGAATGGAGTAACATATTACGAGTTTGAGAGAAATGGCAAAAAACATTTAGTGGCTTGTGCAGTTGGACATTTATTCACACTAGAACCCATGGGTAGTGGATGGAGTTACCCTACATTTGAGATGGGATGGAAACCAAGCTTTCAAGTTAGGAAAGAATCCTCATTTTCAGAAAAATATTTCCAACTTTTAAAAAAATTAAAAGGTCCTTTTGAGTTAGTTGTTGCCATGGACTATGACATTGAAGGCGATGTTATCGCTAGGAATGTGCTCAAGTTTATCTATGGAGTAGAAGACGCGAAAAGGATGAAATTCTCAACCCTAACAAAAGAAGAGCTGCAAGAAGCTTATGAAAATATGTTACCACATATGAATTTTGGTCAAGTTGAAGCAGGATTAACAAGACATTATCTAGATGCCCTATGGGGATTTAACACCACACGTGCGCTAACTTTAGCCTTAAAATCTCAAGCTCAAAGGGGGTTTGCAATACTTTCTTCTGGTAGAGTTCAATCACCAACTTTGGCAATGCTTTTAGAGAGAGAGCTTGAAATCAGAAAATTTAAACCAACCCCCTTCTGGGAATTGCAGTTACATGTGAAAATTGATGGGATCGAAACTGTAGCCAATTATGAAGGAGGTAAAATTTGGAAGAAGGAAGAAGCTGATAAAATTTTACAAGCTTGTGAGGGAAAGGATGCTACTGTCAAAAACATAAAGAAAAGACGATATAAACAATCCCCCCCTATACCTTTCAACACTACAGACTTACAAGCTGAGTCCTACACTCAGTTCAAATTCTCTCCAACTCAAGCTATGGCTATAGCTGAAAGTCTTTATCAGGCTGGATATATAAGTTACCCAAGGTCTAGTAGCCAGAAATTACCACCAAGTATTAATTATCAAAAAATTTTGCAAGCCCTATCAACTCTTCCTACTTATAAAAACTTTGCAGAAGAATTGCTGAAGAAAGAAAAATTAACTCCTCGTGAAGGACCACGCACAGATCCTGCTCACCCAGCCGTGTATGCAACATGGGAAGTTCCTGATTTAAAAAAGTTAACACCTCAACAAAAGAAAATTTATGATTTGGTTGTAAGGAGAACTCTTTCCACATTTGCAGATGAAGCTACAAGAGAAAGCATGAATGTTTCACTTGATGTGAATGGTTACAAGTTTATTGTTGTTGGTAAACGCACTATAAAACCAGGGTGGACTAAAATTTATAAACCTTATCTTGCAGTAGAAGAGTTAATTTTACCAGAATTAAAAGTTGGACAAACTATAAAAGTCTTAAAATTGGAAGAATTGGCAAAAGAAACCCAGCCTCCTGGAAGATATAGCCAAGGTAGCATCTTAAAAGAACTTGAGAAAAGGAATCTTGGGACAAAATGTTTGACTGAAGATAATTTAATCCCAATCTTAAACGAAAATCATTTCTGTGAAGTTACAATAAAAAATCTTCTCGAGCATGAAAATTCTTTCGAAAGAGTGGGTGAAAAAATTTCAATAAATTCAAATAAATATTGTTTTTGTGTTTTTGACAACAATTTAACAATTTCGAAGTTCAATTTAGTAAGTAGGAGAAAGGTAGAGCCTAATGAAAAAATATATGAAGTTGTTTTTGAGGATGGGAGCAAGATAAAGGCAACTGAAAGCCATCCAATTCTTATTTATAACAACGGGTTTGAATATATTCCAATAAATAAAATAACTTCCAGTACAAAAGTTGTTTCCACTTTCATTTATCCTTCAAAATTTTATGGAGAAATTGGCTTCAAAGAGTTTGTTCGAAAACTCAACTCAAAATCTAAGCTTTATACGTACGCAGACCTAAAGGCATGGAGAAAAACTAAAAATCTAACGCAAAAAGAAGTTGGGAAAATTTTGGACATAAGACAGGGTACTATTGCGGGTTGGGAGAGGAAAAAAGTACTGCCCTTGTGGATATGGAAAAAGTTGGATTTAACTATTCCCAATAGTATATTTTCTACTAATAAAAACACAATACTTAAAAACCCCTTTCCATTAAAAATTTCCTCACCGCTAATAAGACTTACTTCCCATTTGCTTGGTGATGGGTCACTTGATAGGGAAAAATTGATGAGGGAGAACTGCTTTGATTTTAGGTATACGAATAAAAATATTGAACTAATCGAACAATTCGTTGGTGATATTGAAAGTGTTTTTGGAAGAAAAATAGGAATTAAAAATGATAAAAGAGATCCAAACAAATACTATCTTCAATTACCTGCGATTATCGGAAGAATTATCGGAACTTTATTTGGGAACATAGTACAAAAAAATTTAAACGTACCCCTAATATTTTATCCAGACTTCATAGGAAGTTTATTTGATGATGAAGGTTATGCTTGTAAAAATGAACCAAAAATTTTTATCTCTAACACGAATTTTACACTCATCAAAACTCTGGAAAAGTATTTGAAAAAGTTAGGATTCTCTCCTTACATCAGAGAACAAAAACATAGGAGAAGAGGATGGAAAAGAGCCTTTAAAATATTTTTATACGGTAAAGATTTACCAAAGTTTTTAGAGCTCATACCATTCTTCCATAAGAAAAAGAAAGAAAGAATTATTGGTGTTTTGACTCGAAGTTATGGGTATAGAGGCATTCCAATTCCCGCAAAACTTCTGGAGAAAAAAGTTTATTCCTCACTTACTAAAGAGGGATTAACCATGAAAGAAATTTCAGAAGTTTGTAATTTGCCAATTAATAGTTGTAAGACTGCAATTAAAAATTTAATAAAAGGAGGTTATGTTAAAAAGAAAATTATTGGAATAAGTGAATATCCTAGAAAAAAAATTCTCTACTTTCCAACGAAAGAATGTTCTAAAACATTTTATACATACTTAGATGAAACTGTTCTCTCACCCACGCTAATAACAAAAACCGTCCGAACAATTAGAGAAGTAGAATACGATGGTTATGTTTATGATATAACCAATCCATTAACCTCAAACTTTGTACTTTCCAATGGAATTGTTGTTCATAATTCAACGAGAGCGGAGATTTTACAAACTCTGTATGATCGTGGCTATATTCAAGGCAAGGCAATCCAAGTTAACAAGTTAGGAGAAGCCGTAGTTGAAGCATTAAAAGAAAATTGTTCAAGGATACTTTCTGAAAAGCTAACAAGACATTTTGAACAAGAGATGGAACTTGTTTTCAATTCAAAAAAGAAAAAAGAGGAAGTAATTGAAGAGGCAAAAAAATCCCTTGAGATCATACTAAAAGAATTTAAGAATAAAGAGAAAAATATTGGGAAAAAACTTTTGGAAGGGCTGATTGCAGCAAGAAGAGAAGAAAGAAAAATTGGAATTTGTCCAAATTGTGGTGGTGAACTGAGGATTATCAGGTCGAAAAGGAGTGGTCTTTTCTTTATTGGTTGTTCAAATTATCCTAAATGTAAAAATGCTTATCCTATTCCTAGAATGGCAAAAATTCAGGCTATAGGAAAAGTTTGTGAGAAATGTAATACTCCAATAATACAAGTTCAAAGAAAAGGTAAGCGTCCATTTAGAATGTGTCTTGACACAAATTGTATAACTAAAAAAGACTGGAACAAGAAAAAAATATGAAACCGAAAGCTTTAAATATTTTTAGTATCAATTATTACTAAATGGGAGAAAGAAAAGCCATATTGGTGAGTTTCAGCATAAGATGTGGTAAATGTGAATCTAGCGAAAGGAACAGATTTTTTAAAACCCTCTACGGCTGGGAACAAAGAATACCTTCAGAAAAGAAAACCTATATTTATAGAAGAGAAGGTTTGTTGGATGAAATACCACATATTAAAGTTGATCAAAGCTCTTTCATCATTCATGAAAATGAATTTGATAGAATGTTTAAATTTTTTGAAGAATGGACCGATAAAGTTATATGGAAGACATTTAAAATATTATTAGAAGAAGATGAATGGGAAGAGTTTTTTAAGGTGTAAAGATGGCTGAAAAAGAACTTAGATTAAAGGTTGGTGAATTAACAGCAAGAGAAGAGGCAGGTAGAGGTGTTGTTAGGATCGATGCAAAGCTCTTAAAAGAACTTGGAATTAGAGAGGGTGATGTTGTAGAGGTAGAAGGCAAAAGAAAAACTGCTGCTCTAGCTTTTAGATCCTACCCAGCCGATGTTGGACTAAATATTATTAGAATGGATGGTATAACTAGAAGAAATGCTGAAACTGGTGTTGGAGAATTTGTTAAAATAAGAGCCGCTGAAACAAAAGAGGCAAGACGCATAACCTTAGCTCCTGCTGAAAAGGGGATAATAGTTCATATTAGTCCCAACCTGATAAAACAGAACATTTTCACGAGACCTATGGTTGAGGGTGATCTAATAGTTCCATCACCTGTAGTTAGTAGAGAAGGGAGAGGATTTTTCGAAGAAATTTTGGGTTTTGATGTAGAGGAAATGTTTTTCCCAACGATTGCTGGCGAAACTAGATTTATAGTTACAAGAACTGAGCCTTCTGGAATAGTTAGAGTTGGTGATATAACTCAGGTAGAAATCTTAAGAGAACTCCCAGAGGCTTTAAAAGCAAGAGAAAGAATCCCAGCAGTAACCTACGAGGATGTTGGTGGTATAAAGCCAATTGTAACAAAAATAAGAGAGATGATAGAGCTGCCATTAAGACATCCTGAGCTATTTGAGAGGCTTGGAGTTGAAGCTCCAAAAGGTGTGTTGCTTCACGGCCCACCAGGAACTGGAAAGACCTTGTTAGCGAAGGCCGTTGCAAATGAATCTGGGGCTAATTTCATCTCTATTAGTGGGCCAGAGATATTTAGTAAATGGTACGGGCAAAGCCTTCCTGGCTCAGAATTAGTTTGGATAGTAGATAATGGAATGGTAAAAAGGGTACCAATCAAGGATGTAGTTGAATCTGGGAGAAAGGGGTTAAAAACTATTTGCTTTAATGAAGAAGGTAAAGTTGATTATGGTGATATAGTTGATTTTATCAAGCATAAAAACGGTTCTAAAATTCTAGAAATTAGAACTGCGAGTGGAAGAAGAATAAAAGTCACAGATTATCACAGCCTCTTCACTTTAAATGGAAGTAAAATTGAAGCTATAAAGACTTCTGACCTTGTTGCAGGCAAATCATTCATTGCAATACCAAGAAAAATACCTTGGCCTGAAAAGGCAGTAGAAGAAATTGATTTGTTAGATGAGTTGAAAGAAAATGATTATGGAATAAAAGTAATGGGCGTCGGGCAATACATAAGAGAGGCTATCAGAAAGGTAGGCCATGGAAGAGCAGCAGAAATACTTGGCTACGGTAGCAAGTATCTCTACGACGTAATCAACAAAAACATTAGGATACCAGTTTCCAAATTCTTAACACTAATGAGGGAAGCAGAAATTGAGCTCGATAAAGAAAATATAAGAATTTGTACAAAGGGTAAATCACTCCCAGCTAAATTAAAGCTAAACAAAGAATTTTTAACTTTCTTGGGTTTATGGGTTGCTGAAGGTTCTTACACAAATAAACTTGAACCAAGATTGAGCTTGAATGAGAACGAAATAAAAGAAGTAAAAGAATTGTGTGAAAAACTTTTTGGTAGAGTTACAGTTTATCAGAAGGAAAACAGTAAAGGTAGTGAAATTCACATAAACTCAAGTATTTTGGG